>DAIRTI010000025.1:0-33770 GCA_036803965.1 Propioniciclava sp. | reverse complement strand
TACCTCATCCAGCTGCGCCGGGCGGGCGCGGGAACAGTGCTGCTCGATCCTGTGGCGTTCGAGGGCGGACGCGAACGCGCCGACCTGACCCCGCTCGCCGAGGCCACGTCAGACGCCGAGTGGATCATCCACGCCGCCGGCCAGGATCTGCCGTGCCTCGCCGAGGTCGGCCTGGTGCCGCGCGCTCTCTTCGACACCGAGCTGGCCGGACGCCTCCTCGGCCTGCCGCGGGTCTCGCTGACCTCGCTGACCGAGCGCGCCCTGGGCGTCACGCTGGCCAAGGAGCACTCCGCCGCCGACTGGTCACGGCGTCCACTGCCGGAGGACTGGCTCAGCTACGCGGCCCTCGACGTCGAACTGCTCGCCGAGCTGCGCGACTGGGCCGTGGCCGAGTTGGCCGAGGCCGGCAAGACCGAGTGGGCGCGCCAGGAGTTCGCGTTCCTGGCCGAGCACGCCGCCGACACGCCGGTGCGTCGCGAGGATCCCTGGCGCCGCACCTCGGGCATCCACGACTTGCGCTCCGCCGCTCAGCTCGCGGTCGTCCGGGAACTCTGGCACGCCCGCGACGACATCGCACGCCGCATCGACCGGGCGCCCGGCCGCGTCCTGCCGGACGCTGCGATCGTCGCACTCGCCGCCCGCGTCGGCCCCGGCACGCCGCGTCCCGGACGCGACGACCTCCGCAGCATCCGGGGCTTCTCGTGGCGGATCGCCGCACGCTACGAGCCGGCCTTCGCCGCCGCCCTCGACCGCGCGCTGGACCTCGCCCGCGACCAGCTGCCGCCGCTCGTCGCCGTGCCTGACGGCCCGCCGCCGCCCCGCAGCTGGGCCAAGCGCTTCCCGGACGCCTCCGCCCGCTGGAACCGCCTGCGTCCCGCCACGATCGCCCTGGCCGAGCAGCTGCGGCTGCCGGTCGAGAACCTGATCGCCCCGGACGCCGTGCGCCGGCTAGCCTGGGAGCCGCCCGCCGAGGTATCCGTCGAGGCCGTGGACGCCTTCCTGGGCGCTCGACTGGCACGGCCCTGGCAGAGGGAGCTGCTCGCGCCCGCTCTGGCGCCGCTGCTGAAGAAGGCCTGACCAACGCCGACGAACGCCGGGCTCATCGGACCTGGCATCGTCGACAAGCGCCCCCGACCCCCGGCCCCGCTACTGGACGCCGTCGGCGGGTGCGGACGGCGGCTTGCCCACCAGCGGAGGGGCCGCGACGTCGTCGAGGCCGACAGCGCCCGGGGCGTCCGAGGCCACCGCGCGCTCCACGAGCGTGCGGGCGATCGCCTGCGGTGAGAGGCCGTGCTGCTCGATCAGCTCGTCGCGCGAGGCCTGGACGAGGAACTCCTGGGGGATGCCGATGTTCCTCACCGGCGTGGGCACGTCGTGGACGCGCAACTCCTGGGCGAGGCGTGCCCCGAGACCGCCGACGACGCCGCTGTCCTCGATGGTGACGACGAGGTCGTAGGCGCGGCACAGCTCGACGAGGTCGTCGTCGACGGGTAGCGCCCACACGGGGTCGACGACCGTCGCCGCGATGCCCTGGGCGGCCGTCCGCTCGGCGACCTCGACGGCCAGGCAGGCGAACTGGCCGTACCCGACGATCAGCAGCCGGGCGCCCGGGGCGTCCCGCAGCACGTCGACTCCGCCGACCCGCCGCACCGCCTCGAGCGTGGCCGGCACCCCCTCCTTCGAGAACCGGATCACCGTCGGCGCGTCGGAGACCGACACCGCCTCGGTCAGCGCCTCGCGCAGCCTTGGTTCGTCGCGCGGGGCGGCCAGCCGCAGCCACGGGACGAGCGCCATGATCGAGTGGTCCCACATGCCGTTGTGGCTGGACCCGTCCGGCCCGGTGATGCCCGCCCGGTCGAGCACGAACGTGACGCCGAGCCGGTGCAGCGCGACGTCCATCAGCACCTGGTCGAAGGCCCGGTTCAGGAACGTGGCGTAGAGGGCGACGACCGGGTGCAGGCCGCCCCGGGCGAGCCCGGCGGCGAACGTCACCGCGTGCTGCTCGGCGATGCCGACGTCGAAGACGCGATCGGGGTACGCCGCGGCGAACGGGCCGAGCCCGGTCGGGTGCAGCATGGCGGCGGTGATCGCCACGAGTTCCGGACGCCGCGCGCCCAGCTCCACCAGTTGCTCGGAGAAGACGGACGTCCAGGTGCGGCAGCGGGTGGTCGCGACTGGTTCCCCGGTGACCTCGTCGATGCGGTTGACAGCGTGGAAGCGGTCCTGGTCGTGCTGCTCGGCCGGCAGGTAGCCCTTGCCCTTCTCGGTGATGGCATGCACGATCACGGGCCCGCCGAAGCGCTTCGCGGCGTCCAGGGCCGACTCCAGGGCCGGGATCGAGTGCCCGTCGATCGGGCCGATGTACTTCAGCCCCAGATCGGCGAAGAGCCCCTGGGGGGCGAGGACGTCCTTCACCCCGGCCTTGAAGCCGTGCATGAGCCCGTAGACCTGGGGCCCGAGCACCGGGGCTGCCCGGACGCTGTCCTTGATCGCCCGCAGCGTCTGCTCGTAGCGCTTGTCGGTGCGCAGCCCGTGCAGGTGGGTGGCCAGACCGCCGACGGTGGGGGTGTAGCTGCGCCCGTTGTCGTTGACGACGATCACCAGGTGGAGGTCGGGCTGGATCGCGATGTTGTTGAGGGCCTCCCACGCCATGCCGCCGGTCAGCGCGCCGTCGCCGATGACCGCGACGACCGTGCGGTCGGACTCACCGCGCAGCTGGTAGGCGCGCGCCAGGCCCTCGGCCCACGACAGCGACGTCGAGGCGTGGCTGTTCTCGACCCAGTCGTGATCGGATTCCGCTCGCGACGGGTAGCCCGACAGGCCGCCCTTCTGGCGGAGCCGGGCGAAGTCGCCACGGCGTCCGGTCAGGATCTTGTGAACGTAGCTCTGGTGACCGGTGTCGAAGACGATCGGGTCGCGCGGGCTGTCGAAGACGCGGTGCAGGGCGATCGTGAGCTCGACGACGCCGAGGTTGGGGCCGAGATGGCCGCCGGTGCGGCTGACGCTGCTGATGAGGAACTTGCGGATGTCGGCGGCGAGCGTCTCCAGCTCTCGCGGCTTCAGGGCCCGCAGGTCCTTCGGCTCGCGGATGCGTTCCAACACCGACATGCTGGCGATCCTAGCCCCGGACACCAGCGCCACCATCCACCCGTGGTCGACCCTTCACAGGCGCCGGACGAACGTCGCGCCCCGCAGCGCCTCCTCGACGAGCGCCACCTCGCGGCGCGTCCGGCGCAGGGCGGCTTCCTGTGCCCGCCAGGCCTGGGACGCCTCCTCGATCGCCTCGGGCGGCACGAGGCCGTCGAGGCTGGCGCGGCACTCCCCCAGCCCGACGCCGCAGGCCGCCACCTGCGCCTCGACGCACTGGGCGGCGAATCGGGCCAGCACGACGGGGTGCCGGCGCAGCACGGGATAGAGCCGGTAGTCGGGCGGGCAGCAGTCCAGGAGGAACGCCACGGCCGTGCTCTCCCAGTCGGGCGCCACCGGCGGCCGGACCGCCTCGGGCCAGCCGGGCGGCACGTAGCCGTCGTTCCGGACGCCCTTGGTGCGCACGCCTTCCGCGCGCGGCCCGCCCGGCAGAACGGTCACACCCGGGACTCGCCGCCCTCCGTAGCCCGCACCGGCACCGGTCAACACGTGCACGCCCCCTCCCGATCAAGACAGGGAGGATATTAGAACTTTTGTACGAGATGCTCAAGCCCCCGGCGGGAAGAACGTCCACCAGGCCGAGGCGATGATCACCGCGCCGCAGACCACCCCGATCGCGATCGGACGCCAGCGCGGCCGCTCCGGCCCGGACCACGTCACGGCGGCCGCCAGGGCGGGGGCGATCAGGAGGACGAGCCAGGCCAGCGGCCCAGTCGAGTCGAGCAGGCTCGGCATCGCGACCACGACGGCGGCGCAGACCAGCCCCCACTCCCAGCCGAGCCGGAAGAGCCAGGCCACCAGGACCGTCGCGATCACCGCAGCGGAGAGTCCGCCGACGGTGTAGACGCCCAGCGCGCAGACGGGGTCGTCGTCGGCGCAGACGCTCGACTGGACGGAGTCCGCGATCGCGAACCCCAGGCCGGTGATGAGCACGGCCAGCAGCGCCGCGAGGTACGACCACGGGAAACGGACGCCCCCGACCGGGGGCGTCCGCGCGCCGAAACCGGTGGGCGCAGGGGGGGTGGAGGCCGCTCCGGCCCCCGTCGCCCGCCTGCGCCCCACGGTCTAGTTCTTCAGCAGCGACCGCAGCACGTACTGCAGGATGCCGCCGTTGCGGTAGTAGTCGGCCTCGCCGGGCGTGTCGATGCGCACGACCGCCTCGAACTCGATGACGCTGCCGTCGGCCTTCGTCGCCTTGACGTGCACCGTCTTCGGCGTCTCGCCCTCGTTCAGCGCCTCGATGCCCGTGACGTCGAAGACCTCGGTGCCGTCCAGGCCCAGCGAGTCGGCGTTCTCGCCGGCGGGGAACTGCAGCGGCAGGACGCCCATGCCGATGAGGTTCGAGCGGTGGATGCGCTCGTAGCTCTCGGCGATCGCGACCTTGATGCCCAGCAGCGTCGTGCCCTTGGCCGCCCAGTCACGGGACGAGCCCGAGCCGTACTCCTTGCCCGCCAGCACCACCAGCGGGACGCCGGCCTTGGCGTAGTTCACCGCCGCGTCGTAGGCGTACACCACGGGGCCGCCCGGCAGGGTGAAGTCGCGCGTGAAGCCGCCCTCGGTGCCGGGAGCGATCTGGTTGCGCAGCCGGATGTTCGCGAAGGTGCCGCGGATCATGACCTCGTGGTTGCCGCGGCGCGAGCCGAGGCTGTTGAAGTCGGCCTTGCCCACGCCGTGCCCCGTCAGGTACTGCCCCGCGGGCGTCTCGGCCTTGATCGAGCCGGCCGGGCTGATGTGATCGGTCGTCACCGAGTCGCCGAGCTTCATGAACGCGCGGGCGCCGAGCACGTCCTTGACGGGCTCCGGCGTGGCCGGCATGCCATCGAAGTAGGGCGCGCGGCGGATGTAGGTGGACGCCTCGTCCCACGAGAACAGCTCACCCTCGGGAGTCGGCAGGTTCTTCCAGCGGTCGTCGCCGGAGAACACGTCGGCGTATCGCGAGGCGAACATGTCGGCGCTGATCGAGGAGTTGACGACCTCCTCGACCTCCTCGGCGGTCGGCCAGATGTCGGCCATGTAGACGTCGCTGCCGTCGGCGCCCTGCCCGAGCGGCTCGTTGGCGAGGTCGATGTCCATCGTGCCGGCCAGGGAGTACACGACGACCAGCGGCGGGGAGGCCAGGTAGTTCATCTTGACGTCGGGGCTGATCCGGCCCTCGAAGTTCCGGTTGCCCGACAGGACGGCCGTCACCGCAAGGTTGTTCTCGTTGATGGCCTTGCTGACCTCGGGGATCAACGGGCCGGTGTTGCCGATGCACGTGACGCAGCCGTAGCCGACCGTGTTGAAGCCCAGTTCGTCGAGGTAGCTCTGCAGGCCCGACTTCGCGTAGTAGTCGGAGACCACCTGCGACCCGGGCGAGACCGTGGTCTTGACCCACGGCTTCGGCTTCAGGCCCTTCTCGGCGGCCTTCTTCGCCACCAGACCCGCGCCCAGCATGACCGACGGGTTCGACGTGTTGGTGCAGGAGGTGATCGCGGCGACGGTCACCGCGCCGTTGCGCAGGTCGAACGAGCGGCCGTCGGCCAGCGTCACCGGGATCGCCTTGTCGACGTCGTCGGCGTAGGCCGGGATCGTGGCCTCGAACTTGGCCTTGCTGTCGGCCAGGACGATCCGGTCCTGCGGACGCTTCGGCCCGGAGATGCTCGGCACGACGGTGCCGAGATCCAGCGAGAGCTTCTCGGAGTAGCGCGCCTCGGCGTCCGGATCGAGCCAGAGACCCTGGGCCTTGGCGTACGCCTCGACCAGCGCGATCTGCTCCTCGCTGCGGCCGGTCATCCGCAGGTAGTCGGTGGTCTTCGAATCGATCGGGAACACGCCGATCGTGGAGCCGAACTCGGGGCTCATGTTCGCGATCGTGGCGCGGTTGGCCAGCGGGATCTCGGAGACCCCGGGGCCGTAGAACTCGACGAACTTGCCGACCACGCCGTGCTTGCGCAGCATCTCGGTGATCGTCAGCACGAGGTCGGTGGCGGTGACGCCGTCGGCCAGCTTGCCCGACAGCTTGAAGCCGACCACGCGCGGGATCAGCATCGAGATCGGCTGGCCCAGCATCGCCGCCTCGGCCTCGATGCCGCCGACGCCCCAGCCGACGACGCCCAGGCCGTTGACCATGGTCGTGTGGCTGTCGGTGCCGACGCAGGTGTCGGGATAGGCCTGCAGGACGCCGTTCACCTCGCGGGCGAACACCACGCGGGCCAGGTTCTCGATGTTGACCTGGTGAACGATGCCGGTGCCCGGGGGGACGACCTTGAACTCGTCGAACGCTGTCTGCGCCCAGCGCAGCAGCTTGTAGCGCTCTTCGTTGCGCTGGTACTCGACGTCGACGTTGCGGGTCAGGGCGTCGGGCGTCCCGAAGTACTCGGCGATGACGGAGTGGTCGATCACGAGTTCGGCCGGGGCGAGCGGGTTGATCTTGGCCGGGTCGCCGCCGAGATCGGCCACCGCCTGGCGCATCGTGGCCAGGTCGACGACGCAGGCGACGCCGGTGAAGTCCTGCATGATCACGCGCGCGGGCGTGAACTGGATCTCGCGCTCGGGCTCGCTGTCGGCGACCCACTCGCCGAGGGCCTTGATGTCGGCCGCGGTGATGTTCGCGCCGTCCTCGGTGCGGAGCAGGTTCTCCAGCAGGACCTTGAGACTGAAGGGCAGGCTGTCGGAGCCGGGTACGGCGTCCACCTTGAAGTACTGGTACTGCTTGCCGGCCACGTCCAGCGTGGCCTGGGCTCCGAAGCTGTTGACGCTCATGCGATCACTCCTGAAGAAAGACTGTTTAGGACTCACGTATCTCGACATCGAGATAATAACCGAACTGGACCCAGCGTGTAGGCGATCCCTCCATCGGGCGCAGTTGCGAGCCTATCGCGCCCGCCCCCTCCTCACGGGGGTGCCGTCGCGGGTCCGAGACTGTTCCGAACTAACCAGTTCGTCCACTATTCTCTGGATCGATTGTCCTTCGTTCTGTGGAGTTGCTCGCCGGAAATGCCCCATCGCCTGGTCCCTCGGGGATCGCCTCCCAGGGGTCCGCGTCTTCGCGCATCAGGTAGACCAGCCCGCAGTCCGCGGGGCCCGTCGCCCCCGGCCAGCACAGGCTGCAGGGATCGCCCCGGCGCACCGGGCACTTCGGCTCAGGAGCCGCCATCGGGCACCAGGATCGCGACGCACTCCACGTGGTGCGTCATGCCGAACAGGTCGAACGCCCGCAACGACGCCACGCGCCACCCGGACGCCAGCGCACGGCCCAGATCCCGCGCGAGCGCCGCCGGATCGCAGGCCACGTAGGCGATCGCCCGCGGGCGCCTCGCCAGGACGCCGTCGATCACGGACGCCCCCGCGCCCGTCCGCGGCGGGTCGAGCACGACGAGGTCGGCCTTCGCGGGCAGCCGGCGCATCGCCCGCTCCACGGAGCCCGCGACGAAGCGAGCCTCGGGCACGTTGGACGCCGCCAGCGCCACCGCCTTCTTGTCGCCCTCGACCCCGGTCACCCGGACGCCGCGTGCCGCCAGGGCGCCGGCGAACAGCCCGACGCCGCAGTACAGGTCGAGGGCGCGCTCCCCCGGACGTGGATCGAGGCCGGCCAGGACAGCGTCCACGAGCGTGTCGGCCGCCCGCGGATGCACCTGCCAGAATCCGTCGCCGCGGACCGACCAGTCGCGCCCGGCAGCGCGCTCGCGGACGACCCGGTCGCCGGCATCCCAAAGGACGCCGTCGGCGCAGCCCACGCCGCGGATCGCCGGGGCGCCGCCCGGCGGGGTCGGCGGACGCTCCAGGCCCGGCGCAGCGATCAAGCAGCCCTGCAGCGGCAACGGGGTGACCACGTGCGAGCGATGCGGGTGCATGCCCCACTCATCGTCGGTGGCCCAGTACCGGACCCGCGTGCGCCAGCCCGTCGTCGGCGCCACGGGCTCGACCGCACCGTCCCAGGCGAGGCCGGCGAGGCGTACGAGCTGCTCGGCGACGACCTGCCGCTTGAGCTCGGGCTGCGCCGCAACCGCCACGTGCTGGAAGTCGCAGCCGCCGCAGTCCGCGGCGATCGGGCAGGGGGCCGCCACGCGCTCGGGGGCCGCCTCGAGCACCTCGACCGCGTCGGCGAAGGCGTGCCGCCGGGCGACCGCCGTGATCCGGGCCCGCACGAGCTCGCCCTGCAGCGCGTGCCGGACGAACACGACGCGGCCGTCGGCGTCCCGGGCCACCCAGTGGCCGCCGTGCGCGACCGGACCCACGCGCACCGGACCCACGACCGAACCGACGCCCACGGCGTCCGGGCTCTCCGTCGCGCTGATGGAAGGGTCGCTCACGGCGCCTCGTCGTCGATGTGCAGGCCGGAGCGGACGCGTCCGGCGCCGGAGCGCCGCCACGCCGCGTCGTTGGACCGGGCCCGCTCGATCGCCCGGTGGCTGGACGCGAGCTGGTAGGGCACCGAGGTGACCATGACGCCGGCCATGAAGTCGAGGCGGGCCTTGATGAGCAGCGCCGTCTGGTTGTGCAGGAGGCGCTCCCACCAATGGCCCACGATGTACTCGGGCACGTACACGCAGACGATGTCGCGGGGATTGCCCGAGCGCAGGCCTCGGACGTACTTCAGGAACGGCCCCACGACCTCGCGGTAGGGCGAGGCGACGATCCGCAGCGGGACGTCGATCCGCTGGCGCTCCCACTCGGCGCGCAGCGAGGCGACCGCGTCCTCGTCGGCGGCGACCGTCACCGCCTCGATGTGGTCGGGCCGTGCCGCCCGCGCGAAGTTGATCGCCCGCATGGCGGGCTTGTTCAGCTCGGTGATCAGGACGACGGCGTGGACGCGGCTCGGCAGGGTGCGGATCTCACCCGGGTCGAGGGCGAGTTCCGCGGCGACCCGTGTGTAGTGCGCTCGGATGCCGCGCATCAGAACGAACAGCAGCCCCATGGCGAGGATCGCCAGGTAGGCGCCGTGGATGAACTTCGACACCAGCACGACCACGAGGACGGTGCCGGTCATGCAGAGCCCGACCAGGTTGATCGCGCGGGAGCGGCGCATCCGGGCCCGCGCGGCGGGGTCGCGCTCGGTGCGCAGGTGGCGCGTCCAGTGGCGCAGCATGCCGAACTGGCTGACCGTGAACGAGACGAACACGCCCACCACGTAGAGCTGGATCAGCGCCGTGACGCTCGCGTCGAACACCAGCACCAGGCCGATCGCCGCCAGCGCTAGCAGGATGATGCCGTTGCTGTACGCCAGCCGGTCGCCGCGGCTGTACAGCGCTTTGGGCAGGAAGCCGTCGCGGGCCAGCACCGAGCCCAGCACCGGGAAGCCGTTGAACGCCGTGTTGGCCGCGAGGAACAAGATGACCATCGTCATCGTGATCACGAAGAAGAACCCCGCGGGGAAGGTGTCGAACACCGCGGCCGCCAGCTGGCCCATCGTGGTGACCTCCGGCACCGCGACCGGACGCCCGTTCAGCTCGAAGTGCGAGGCGCCGTCGGGGGAGATCATCTTCAGGCCGGTCAGGTTCGCCAGCGCGATGATGCCGGCGAGCATCGCGATCGCGATCGTGCCGAGCAGCGCCAGCGTCGTGGCCGCGTTCCGGCTCTTGGGCTCGCGGAAGGCCGGGACGCCGTTGCTGATGGCCTCGACCCCGGTCAGGGCCGCGGAGCCGGACGAGAACGCCCGCGCCAGGAGCGCCACCATCGCCAAGCCGGCGAAGGGCTCGTACTGCGGCTCGCCCACCACGGTGTACTGCGCGGTCGACGCCTGCAGGTGCTCACCGAGGACGCCGATGCGGAACAGTCCCCAGGCGGTCATGCCGAGGACGCCGAGCATGAACCCGTAGGTGGGGATCGCGAAGGCCGTCCCCGACTCGCGGACGCCGCGCAGGTTCATGCCCATCAGCACCAGGATGACGACCACCGCGATCGTCGCCTCGTGGCCCGCCACCGCCGGGATCATCGCCCGGGCGTTGTGGACGCCCGAGCTCACCGACACCGCCACCGTCAGCACGTAGTCGACCAGCAGCGCGCTGGCGACGACCAGGCCCGCCGACGAGCCGATGTTCGCCGTCGCGACCTCGTAGTCGCCGCCGCCCGAGGGGTAGGCGTGGACGGTCTGCCGGTACGACAGGACGACCGTCGCCATCACCAGCGCGACCAGCAGGCCGATCTGCCACGAGTACGCGAACGCGGCCATCCCCGCCAGCGACAGGGTGAGGAAGATCTCGTCCGGGGCGTAGGCGACGGACGACAGGGCGTCCGAGGCGAACACGGGCAGCGCGATCCGCTTCGGCAGCAGCGTTTCCCTCAGTTGCCCGCTGGCCAGCTTGCGGCCGACCAGCAGACGCTTGACGCTGTCGCCGATCTCCACGGGGCTAGACTCTACCCACGCCACCGGAGGTCCGATTTCGGCGGCCATTCGAGCGTGAAAGGCCTGGGCGGGTGCACGTCGTCATCATGGGATGCGGTCGCGTCGGGTCGTCCCTGGCGCGCAGTCTTGAGCGGCGTGGGCACTCCGTCGCGGTCATCGATCTCGAGGCGGACGCCTTCAGGCGGCTCGGCCCCACCTATCGCGGCCGGACTGTCAAGGGCGTCGGCTTCGACCGCAAGGTGCTGGAGGCCGCGGGCATCCGCGAGGCGGGCGGCTTCGCGGCGGTGTCGTCCGGCGACAACAGCAACATCCTGGCGGCCCGGGTGGTCCGCGAGACCTACGGCGTCCACAACGTCGTGGCGCGGATCTACGACCAGGGGCGCGCTGCGGTGTACGAGCGGCTCGGCATCCCGTCCGTGGCGACCGTGCGGTGGGCGTCCGATCAGGTGCTCCGCCGGCTGCTGCCCGAGGGCTCGGAGCCGCAGTGGCGCGACCCGTCCGGCTCGGTGCGGCTGATCCAGGTGGCCGCGCACGTGGGCTGGGTGGGGCGTCCGATCGGCGAGATGCGGCGGGCGGCGCACGCGCCGGTTCCGTTCCTGCTGCGGTTCGGCCGTGGCATCGTCCCCGACGAGGCCACGATCCTGCAGGACGGCGACCTGGTGTACGTCGCCTGCGCCAACGAGGACGTCTCCGCGATCGAGACCGTCCTCGGCAACCCCCCGGCCAAGCACTGAGTGAGGCTCACATGCGCGTAGCTATCGCGGGCGCCGGCAACGTCGGGCGCTCGATCGCCCGGGAACTGCTGGCCAACGGCCACAAGGTCCTGCTGATCGATCGCGACCCCGCGGCGATCAAGACCGAGAGCGTCCCGGGCGCCGACTGGCTGCTGGCGGACGCCTGCGAGGTCGACTCGCTGGAGGAGGCCCGCATCGACCAGTGCGACGTGGCCATCGCGGCGACCGGCGACGACAAGGCCAACCTGGTGCACTCGCTGCTGGCGAAGACCGAGTTCTCGGTGCCCCGCACGGTCGCCCGGGTCAACCATCCCAGCAACGAGTGGATGTTCGACGACGTCTGGGGCGTCGACGTGGCGGTGTCGACGCCGCGCCTGATGTGCGCGCTCGTCGAGGAGGCCGTCACGGTCGGCGACCTGGTGCGTCTGTTCAGCTTCCGCGGCGGCAGCGCCAACCTCGTCGAGATGACCTTGCCCCACGACAGCCCGCGCGTCGGCCAGCGGGTCGCCGACCTGCAGCTGCCCGGCGACTTCGTCCTGGTCGCGATCATCCGCGACCGGCAGGCTCGCGCCCCCGAGCGAGACGCCGCGGTCGAGGGCGGCGACGAGCTGCTGTTCATCGGCGATCCGGCCCACGAACTCGAGATGGCGCAGTACCTGTCGCCCAGCCAGGTCCGGGCTGCCGTCGGGCCCGACTAGGCCGGACGCCGCGGGCGTTCAGCTTGGGCGGTGGTGCGCGTCCGGGCTACAGCAGCGTGTAGAGGGGGTTGTAGATCCGGCGCTGGCCGTCGACGTTGCTGATGCGTCCCTCGATGCGCATCTCGCGTCCGACCTCGATGCCCGGGATCTCGTGCCGGCCCATCCAGATCAACGTCACCGTGCCCGTGCCGTCGCCGAGCCGCGCTTCGAGCCAGTTCGTCGTCTCCCGCGGCTGGATCATGAGCGTCTCGATGGTGCCCCGGATCACGACCCGCTGCCGGTCCACGCAGTCGGCGAGCCGGTCGGCGCCCTCCTGCTCCGCCGACCTCCGCCGGTCCTCCCAGGCGATCTCGTCGTTGGACGCCCCGAGGCGTCCGAGCCAGCGGCGCAGGGAGGGCATCGGTCAGGCCTCGGCGCCGGCGTCCGTGGAGGGCAGCTCGGGCAGGGTGAGGGTGAGCAGCTCGCCGGGGACGCGGGGGCTGTCGTCGCGATGCACGACGATGTTGCGGAAGAACTCGGCGAAGACGTCGGCCGGGGGCTCCTCGCCCTCGGCCACGGCCGCCTGGCCCATCAGCGTGCCCCGCAGCACCCACCGGGGGCCGTCGACGAGCCAGAGCCGCGAGACATGGAAGAGCTGCTCGCCCTCGGGGCCCTCCATCGGCAGGACGCGCTTGACCTCCTGGCCGAACGGCCCCTCGCTGACCTCGGCGTTGCCGCCGGCCTGCTGGGCCTCCTCGAGGGTGTCCTCGCGCAGTTCGGCGGCGAGGCCGCCGCTGGTCGGGGCCGCGAACAGTTCCAGCTGCAGGCCGGAGTTCTCGTGCATGACGAGCGCCGAGTAGATCGTGTTGCTCTCGGGGTCGCCCTGGAACTGCAGGCCCATGCCCTCGAACGGGGTGATCGTCAGCGGGCCGAGCGGGATGCGGGCCACCTGGTCGTCGGACAGGTCCACCTCGGAAGCGTCGAACGGACCATCGGCGCGCGGGTCGTCTCCGTCCTCCCCGTCTTCGTCGGGTTCCTCGGCGGCGTCCAGCTCGTCCTCCGCGGCATCCATCTCGTCCTCGTCGAGATCCCCGGCGTCCTCGTCGAGATCGTCCTCGACGGCCGCCTCAGCGACGGCCTCGTCCGGCTCGGGGGCCAGTTCCTCGGACTCCTCCCGCTCGTCGACGGGCTCCGCGTCGACGCTCTCGGCGACGTCTGCGACGTGCGCGGCGCGGTTCTTGCGTCCAAAGATCACTGGTTCTTCTCCTCGATCCGTTCGGCGGCCTCGGTGCCGGACCGCCATCGGCTGATACCCCCGGTGGAGCCGTGGCCACCCACGTTCCGTTCGCTGGAGGGTAGGGCGTTCACCTCGGTGAACCGTGCGCGTCCCACGCGCTGAAAGACTAGTTGGGCGATCAGATCGCCTCGTTCGAGTATCACCCTGCGATGGGAGTCGGTGTTCAGTAAGCAAACCCTGATCTCCCCCCGGAAGCCCGCGTCCACGGTGCCCGGAGCGTTGACGATCGTGACGCCCTCTCGGGCGGCCAGGCCGGAGCGCGGGTGGACGAACGCCGCCCAGCCCTCGGGCAGCGCGATGGCGATGCCGGTCGGCACCAGCGCACGCTCCCCCGGCTCGAGCACCACGCCCTCGCGGGCGCACAGGTCGGCGCCGGCGTCCCCGGGATGCGCGTAACGCGGCAGCGGCAGGTCGGCGTCCAGGCGCTGGATCAGCACCTCGGGCTGCTCGAGGCTCACGGCGTGCCGGCCTTCTCGTGCGCGGCGCGTCCCTGGGCCAGGGCGGCGGCGAGCCGAGCCGGGGATCGCGTCGAGACCAGCCAGTAGGGATGCGGGTCGGCGGCGTCCAGGACCGGCACCTCGACCGCCTGCTTGAGGTAGGCCCGCTGGACGACGAACGCGCGCGCGTCGGCCCGGACGCCCAGGCGCTCTCGCGCGGCGACGGCGTCCAGCGCCTCGGCCGGGCCTTGGTACTCCCACTCCAGGAGGGACGGCCCCACGGACAGCCCGCGATCGTCCACGACGACCCGGACGCTGCCGAGGCCCAGGAGCACCGCCGCGATCCCGCCGGCGCAGACGGCAGCGGCTCCGGCCGCGAATTCGGGACCCAGGTACCAGCCGACCGCGGTCACGGTGGACAGCCCGACCAGCAGGGAGATCAGCCACCACGACACCGGGCAGCCAAGGCGCTCGGCGTAGCGCGGCGCAGGGGCGACGGTGGGCGGGCTCACTCGCTCAACCTAGCGCGGCGGGTGTGGGACACCGCCTTGCGAACAAACCGTAGGATGGTCGCTCAGCCGCGGTCGAATGGCTGCGCACAAGGCCGGGAGTGTCCATGAGCGTGACCCGCAACCTGATGTTCAACGCCTACTCGGGCGCGATCGCGGCCCTGACGGCCGTCGTGGCCCACAAGGTGGTCGACACGCTGTGGACCGTGGTCACGGGGGAGGAGCCGCCGCAGCCGAACGACCCGGACACGCCGCCCAACAAGGCGTTCGCCTGGGTGCTGGCCAACGCCATCGGCATCGGCGTCCTGGGCGTGGCGGCCAACCGGTTCGCGGCGTCCCGCTGGAAGAAGTTCAGCGGCGAGGAACTGCCGCACGCGCGGTCGGTGAGCCTGAAGCTGTGAGCGGGCCGGAATCCGGCCCGCAGGCGACCGAGCGGTCGCAGAAGTGACGCGGGCGGCGTCCCGAGACCGGGACGCCGCCCGCCAACGTGTGAATCGATCAGCCCGCGCAGTCGACGCAGTACAGCTGACCGTTCTTCTCCAGGGCGATCTGACTGCGGTGCTTCACGAGGAAGCACGAGGCGCAGGTGAACTCGTCGGCCTGGCGAGGCAGGACCCGGACCGTGAGCTCTTCGTGCGAGAGATCTGCGCCGGGCAGTTCGAACGTCTCCGCGGCCTCGACCTCGTCCTCGTCGACCTTCCCGGAGTTCTTGTCGTTGCGTCGAGTCTTCAGTTCCTCGATGCTGTCTTCGCTCTCCTCGTCCGTCTTCCGAGGGGCGTCGTAGTCGGTGGCCATGATCCCTTTCTGATGACTCCGATGGAAAACCCGGGGCATGAATATCACATGACTCAACCCCCCGCTCGGCTGGTCCCGAGTTCGAGCCCGGCGCGCCGCCGAAACGGGGCCTGCTCCCGGCCTTCCCCCGCCCCTGGTTGACGCGAGCGGACACGGTAGGTTACTCCCGAACGGCGAATTCCCCAGCGACGCGACGGAGATCCAGATGGACAGTGCCCTGAGACCGCGCGACATCCAGGCCCGCATCCGGGCCGGCGAGTCCGTCGAGGACGTCGCGCGCGCCGCCGGGGTATCTGTCGAGCGCATCGAACCCTTCGCGGCACCGGTCATCGCCGAGCGCGTGCACGTGGCCGGCCTGGCGCAGGCCAACCCGGTCCGCCGCCGCGGCGAGACGACCTCGCATCGGATGCTGAGGGTTGCCGCGACCGAAGCGCTGGTGGCCCGCGGGATCGATCCCGACGACGTCGTCTGGGACGCCGCCCTGCTCGGCGACCGCCGCTGGCAGGTGCGCGCTCTGTTCAGCCGCGGCGACAAGCGGCATGAAGCCGTCTTCGTCTACGACGTCAACGGACGCTTCTCCGTCGCCGGCAACGACGACGCCCGCTGGATGATCGGCGAGTCGAGCCCGTCGGCCGCCCCCAAGCCGCAGGCGCGTCCGCTGCCGGTCGACGACGAACTCGCGATCGTGCGCGCCATCCAGGGCGACCCGGACGCCGACTCCGACGAGGTCAACGACGCCTACACCGAGTCCGAGCTCGCCGAGGTCGACGGCGTCTACGACCTGGTGCCCGGCGACGACCCCGAGATGGACGCCCTCTACGACATGCTGGCCAGCTTCGACGAGGACTCGGTCAAGATCTACTCCGGCCTCGTGAACCCCCCGCCCATCGACGCTCCCGTCGTCGCGGACGCCGCAGGCGCCCCCTCCGCCCCCACGCCGCCGGTGCCCGAGGGCGCCCGGGTCGAGCCGGTCTACGTCCCCGACGACGTGGCCGCCCAGGAGTGGTCCAGCGGCGAGGAGCCCGAGGACGCCGAGGATGAGGCGGCCGAGGTCGAGGAACCGGCGGAACCCGAGAGTCGAGCGGCGGCCGAGCCTCCGGCACCGACGCCGCCGGCCCAGGTTCCCGCCGCGGAGGCACCGGTCACCGAGCCCGACCAGCCCTCGCTGGTCGACGCGGAGCCCGCCCCGCCGCCGCGCAAGCCCAGCCGCAAGGGACGCCGCGCGTCGGTGCCCAGCTGGGACGAGATCATGTTCGGCTCGCCCCGCCAAGGCCCCGAGAAGCATTAGGCCTCGGACGCCCTAGCGCGCGTCGGCGTCCGGGCCGTCGAACGGCAGGGGCTCGGGGGTGAGGTCCATGCGGCCGATCGCGGACGTCTCCCGTCGCCGGTGGTGCTTGCGGCACAGCACCTCGTAGGCCACCTCGGCGCCGGAGGACGTGTCCCCCACCACCACCTGGCTGCCCTCGGTGACCATGACCCCACCCACCGTGCGGGCGTTGTGCGTGGCCGGCGCGCCACACCAGCAGCGCGGACGGGCCTGCAGCCGCTCCAGCCGGTCGCTCAGCTCGACGAGCCGCGCGGACGCCGGGAACATCGCGGTGCGGAAGTCGTGCAGGATGCCGAAGCAGTGCACGTCGATGCCCAGGTCGTCGACGAGTCTGGCCAGCTGGTCGATCTGGCCGGCCTCGTAGAACTGCGCCTCGTCGCAGACGAGGTAGTCGACGCGGCGCCCGGCGGCGAACTCTGCGACGACGAACGTCCAGAAATCCAGATCGGGAGTGACCTCGACCGCGGGCTGCGCGATGCCGATCCGCGACGAGATCACCGCCTCGCCGGCCCGGTCGCGGCTGGTGAACCGGACGCCACGGCGTCCGGCGCTCGACTCGGTGTAGTCGATCTGCAGCGCGAGGGTGGACTTACCGCAGTCCATGGGGCCGGTGTAGAAGATCAGCTCGGCCACGGTTCACTCCACGATCAGCGGGACGAGCATCTCGTCCGCCGACAGCGAGCCGTGCATGCCGATGAGCCGGAGCTCGTTGGGCAGCGTCCGGGTCAGCACGGCGCCCTCACCGGCCATCGCCACCAGCACGTCGCCGAACCGGGACGCCAGCTGCGGGGCCACGTAGCCGAACCAGCCCTCCTCGATCGCCTCGTCGCGCGTGCGGACCCAGGCCTGGTCGCCCAGCCGGTCGCGCCAGCGGGACGCCACGGCGTCCGGCTGTTCGGTGTAGAGCTGCCGGAGGCGTCCCTCGCCGGCGAACAGGTCGACCTCGGCGAGCAGCTCGGGCTCGTCCTCGACGACGACCCGGGGCTCGGACGGCACGTCGACCATGCCGTGGTCACCGGTGACGAGGATGCGGACGTCGTCGGGCAGCGCGGCGCGCAGGCCCGCGGCGAGGGCGTCCGCGCGGGCGAGGGCCTGGCGCCACTGCGGGCTGCGCCAGCCGGACCCGTGGCCGACGTGGTCCAGCGCCCGCTCGTAGCAGTAGACCAGCGTGCGCGGGCCGGCGCCGGCGGCGTCCACGACCTGCTCGATGCGCCGCCCGATGTCGGACTCATCGGTGACCCCGACGAAGCGTCCGCCGCGCAGGCCGGCCTCGGTGAGTCCCGTGCCCTCGAAGCGGGCGGGCAGCACTGACGACACCTGGACGCCGGCGCGCGCCAGCCGCTCGAACGCCGTCAGCCGGGGCTGCACGTCCAGGCCGGACAGCCCGGGCTGCCACGCCAGCGCGTTGAGCAGGCCGCCCGAGAACGGGTTGCGGAAGGAGTAGCCGGCGATGCCGTGCTGCCCCGGGCCGAGGCCGGTGCCCAGCGAGGTCAGCGCGGTCGCGGTCGTGCTGGGCGCGACGGAGGTGAGCGTCGCGGCGTCCGGGAAGAGGGCGGCCAGGTGCGGCGCGGCGTCGCCGGACGTCTGGAGTTGGGCCGTGCCGAGCCCGTCGACCAGCAGGATCACGTAGCGATCGGACGCCGGCAGCTCCAGCACGTCGTCGAAGCCGGGCAGCCCGAACCGCCCGGACAGGCTGGGCAGCACGTCGCCGATCGAGGACGCCTCGTAGCGCGGGAGGACGGGAGCCGGCATGCTCAGCCGGCGGCCTGCTGCAGGGCGGTGGCGAACTCGATCAGCCGCTCGACGCTCTCGACGCCGTCGGCGGCGACGCTCATGCGGACGGTCAGGTCGTCGTCGAGGTTCTGGGCGTCGTAGCCGTGGTCGGCCTCGCAGGTGGGGTCGCCGCAGCTGGCCGGGACGATCTCGACGCGCCGCATCGCTCCCCAGCCGACGGCCAGCCAGACCTCGTCGGGCACGGCGCCGCGGCGGTAGCCGGCCGGATCCGTGACCACACTGGTGACGCTCACCGACCGCACCTGGCGCAGCGGGATCGACTCGACCGTCGACAGCGCCTGCGGCACCCCCGGGGATTCACCGTCGTCGGTGTGGTTCACCAGGAACCGCCTCGGCGTCAGGATCAGCACCGTGACGTGCCGATGCAGCTCGTCGGTGTCGAAGGTGGCCTCGTGGTGCACGCAGGACGCCACGATCGTCTCGTCGCCCAACGCCCGCGCCACGCTGGACGCCACGACGTCCGGGAAGTAGCCGCACGACACGATCGCGTCCCGGAGAGGCCTGGGCAGTTGAGCGGTGGTCATTCGCCCATTCTCCCACGTCCCGTCGGCCGCCCGGCGCGTCCGGGAGCGGCGCCGCCGGAGGATAGTGTGTGCGCCGTGGGGAGCAACCGGCCGTTCATCGCGGCCCGCGTCGAGCTGTGGTTGGACCGTCGCTTCGAACGGCTGTTCCACCTGCTCGGCTGGACCGAGCGGGTGTTCCCCTACAACGGCTACGGCACCGAGGACGGCGCCCGCGTGCTCGGACGCGTCCTGCTGGCGCCGTCCTGGAGCGACACCCAGATCGGCAAGGCCGCCGAGGAGTTCCTGACACGCCGTGGCTGGCGCAACTTCGTCACCGCCGCCACCGTGCACTCCCGCTACACGATCAGGTTCGGGGACGCCGTCGTCTCCGGCACCACGGACCGCGGCGGGTACATCGACCACCGGATCCGGGACCATGGGCGTCCGCCAGGCTGGCAGACGGCGACGGTGACGCTCGAGAGCGGACGCGAGTTCGCGGCATCCGTGCTCGTCGTGCCCAACGACGAGACGTTCGGGATCGTCTCCGACCTCGACGACACGGTCATCTCGACCATGCTGCCGCGTCCGTTCATCGCGGCGTGGAACTCGTTCTTCCGCACGGAGGCTGCGCGGCAGGCGGTGCCTGGGATGGCGTCCATGTACCGCGAACTGCTGGCCGCGCACCCGAGCGCACCGATCGTCTACCTGTCCACCGGGGCGTGGAACACCCAGGGCTTCCTGCGCCGCTTCCTGCAGCGGCACAGGTTCCCCGACGGGCCCATGCTGCTCACGGACTGGGGGCCGACGAACACCGGCTGGTTCCGGTCGGGCATGCAGCACAAGCGGGCCTGCCTGCTGCAGCTGTCGATCGACTTCCCAAGGATCAAGTGGCTGCTCGTCGGCGACGACGGCCAGCACGACCCCGAGATCTACGGGGAGTTCGCCGAGTCGGATCCCGACCGGGTGCGGGCGGTTCTGATCAGGCGGCTGAACCCGACCGAGCAGTTCCTGGCGCACGGCACGCTGGAGCCGATCGAGCCGGCACGCCGGCGGCTGCATCCGGGAACCCCGATCATCCAGGCGCCCGACGGCCGCGCGCTGGCGTCCAAGCTGCGCGAGCTGCCGGGCGTGATCGCCTGAGCCCCACCCAGCCGCGCCCCGTGGCCAGCCGACCGTCCGACCCCCGACCGTTCGGGCAGAGTGGGGGTGTGCTCTCTCGCAGGCCGGCCCTTCGCGCGCTGCTGGCGGCGGCCGCGGTGGGCCTGGTGGTGCTGTGCCTGGTCTGGCCGCTGGGCGTGACCGTGCTGGCTGCCCTCGTCGTGCTGGCGCTGCTGCCGGTGGGGTCGACGCTGACGGGCCGGACCGCCGGCGTCCTGCTGGTCTGGCTGGCGTGGTCGCAGTTCGCATACGTGGTCGCCTGGCCCGTGAGCTGGCCGCCTCGCCAGGCGGTCGCCTGGACGCTCGCCGGGGTGGCCGTGCTGGCCTGGTACGGCGTCCGCGCCGATTCGGCCGATCCGTCCGCATCGCTGCGTGCGGCCCTCCCCGCCCCCTTCGATGTTGCCTCCGGTTGCCAGACGTTTCCCCGCGTAACAACCCGAGGAAACACCATGAAACTGGAGGCAACTTCCCCAGTGGCCGGCTCTGCGGTCGCGCCGGCCGTGGCCCTGGGGGTCTTTGCCGCGATCGTGGGCTGGTGGTTCTGGCCCTGGCGCGGCGATGTGGACCACGTCCTCGACCGCATGCTGCTGGGCTGGGACCACTCCGGCCACTTCGCGATGGTCGAACAGCTCCGGACGCCCTCGCCTGCGGCCGCCGACGCCTTCGGCGGCTACCCCCGCGGCTATCACGCGCTGGTGGCGTCCCTGATGGAGCTCGGCTCGGGGGCGCCCGCGGGCCTCGACTCCGAGCTGGTCGCCTACACCTACGCCGCCCTCGCGGTCATGGCGGCCTCCCTGGTGCTGCTCGCGGCGTTCGTCCTGGCCGCGCCGGCGTTCCGGCGGCGTCCGGTGCTCGTCGTCCCGGCGGTCGCGACGCTCGTCACCGTGCTGCTGCAGCTCGAGGACGCCTCCCAGGTCCCCTACTACGGCTTCGGCAACTTCCTCGAGGCCGCGGCGTTCGCCGGCGCGGGCATGCTGCTCATCCTCGGCTGGACCCGCGCCAACGACGGCTGGCGCTGGTTCGCCCTCGGGACGGCCGCCGCCGGCATCGTCGGCACCTGGCCGGTGCTGCTGACCTTCCTCGTGCCCGTGCCGGTCGCGGTCTGGCTGGCGCGGCGTCCGACAGAGCCGGACGCCCTGCGTCGCCTCGCGCGCACGCTCGCCTGGGCCCTTCCCCCGGTGGTGCTGGCACTCGTCGCCCAGCCCCCGTCGGGTCAGGCCGTCGCGGCAGGGGCCGAGCCCGCGCCGACGCCGCTGGCCGCCCTCGACCGGTTCCTGCTGCTGGACGGCGCCGTGCGCACGAGCTCGCTCGGCTGGCCGATCGTCTTCGCCCTCGCCGGGGTCGTCGCGCCGGTCCTCCTGCTGGTCATCCTGCGCCGGCGTCCCGAGAAGGCCACCGCGGACGCCCGCCGCGCCGCCTGGCTGTGGCCGATGCCGCTGGTCGCCCTGGCCACGGTGTGGGCCGTCCTCGGCTACGAGTACGTCCGGGTCGGCGAGCCGCGTTACTACGGCATCAAGATCCTCTGCGCGACCACCCTGGCCGCCGGCTCGCTGGCCGTCGCGGCGTCCGCCGAACTCCTGGACGCCGTCTGGCCCCAGCGTCTCCCTCGGCCGGTCACCGCCCTGGGTGTGACGGCGCTCACCGCCGTCATGCTGCTCTGCGCGGGCTCCCCCGTCACCCTGGGACCCGTCCCGGTGTCCGCCGGCGGACGAGTCCGGGCCGATCTGGCGTCCACCGGACCCGAACTGCGGCAGCCGTTGTCACGCTCGATCCGGGCCGCCTGCGAGGTCGTCGACGGACGCCGGGGCGAGTACTACCTGCTGGTCGCGGGCGCCAACCACGAGGACCTCGTGCGCGCCAACGTGTGGCTCATCTCCTGCGGCCTCGACTGGGGCTCGCCCGACCATTCCCCCGTGCTGCGCGAACTGCTGCCCGACCGCGACACCAACGGCGCCCGGACGATCGTCGACCTCCCCGCCGACACCCGGCGCATCCTCACCGCGCGCCCCGAGGCGCGGGTCATCGTCGCCGCGCACGAGGCGCCGCTGGTCCGCCTCCACCTGACGGCGGAGCAGCAGGAGCGGCTCCTCGAGTACTGACGCCCGCGCGAACCGCGGGCCCGCCGCCGGAGCGTTCGGCGTCCCCGACCGCGAGGCGGTGGCAGAATGCACCGCGGCGCCGCGCAGCGCCGAGGCCGATGCCGAGGAGAAGCAACACCCGTGGTCACCAAGCCGCCCGTCGACGACGAGGAGCCGGAGAAGATCGTCGACGTCGACATCTCGGCGGAGATGGAGTCCAGCTTCCTCGAGTACGCCTACTCGGTCATCTACTCCCGAGCGCTGCCTGACGCCCGCGACGGCCTCAAGCCGGTGCAGCGCCGCATCCTCTACTCGATGCGCGACATGGGGCTGCGTCCCGACCGGCCGCACGTCAAGTGCGCCCGCGTGGTCGGCGAGGTCATGGGCAAGTGGCACCCCCACGGCGACACCGCGATCTACGACGCGCTGGTTCGCATGGGGCAGAGCTTCGCCATGCGGCTGCCGCTCGTCGACGGGCACGGCAACTTCGGCTCCTTGGACGCCGGACCCGCCGCCATGCGCTACACCGAGTGCCGGATGGCGTCCGCGGCCCTGACGATGACCGACGGCCTGGACGCCGACACCGTCGACTTCAAGCCAAACTACGACGGCAAGGCCGACGAGCCGACGGTGCTCCCCGCGGGCCTGCCGAACCTGTTGGTCAACGGCTCGACCGGCATCGCGGTCGGCATGGCGACCAACATCCCGCCGCACAACCTCGTCGAGTGCGTCCAGGCGCTGAAGTACCTGCTGAAGCACCCCGAGGCGTCCGTCGAAGACCTGATGCGCTTCGTCCCCGGGCCCGACCTGCCCACCGGCGGCAAGATCGTCGGCCTCGACGGAATCCGCGATGCCTACGAGACCGGACGCGGCAGCTTCCGCATCCGCTCCACCACCCGCATCGAGCAGGTCACCCCGCGCCGCAAGGGCATCGTCGTCACCGAGCTGCCCTACCTGGTCGGCCCCGAGAAGATCGTCGAGCAGATCAACGCGCTCTACCAGGCGAAGAGGATCACCGGCGTCGCCGACGTCAAGGACCTCACCGACTTCAAGAACGGCCTGCGCCTCGTCATCGAGGTCAAGACCGGCATCAACCCCGAGGCGCTGCTCGAGCAGCTGTTCAAGCTGACCAAGCTCGAGGACTCCTTCGGCATCAACATGGTCGCCCTCGTCGACGGGCAGCCGCAGACCCTGTCGCTGCGCGACGCGCTCGTCGTCTACGCCGACCACCACCTCGACGTCACCCTGCGCCGCACACGCTTCGAGTACGCCAAGGCCTCCGACCGACTGCACCTCGTCGAGGGTCTGCTGATCGCCCTGCTCGACATCGACGACGTGATCGCGATCATCCGCGGCTCCGACGACGTCGCCACCGCCCGCACCAAGCTCGTCGAGGCGTTCGACCTGACCGAGGTGCAGGCGACCTACATCCTCGACCTCCAGCTGCGCCGGCTGACGAAGTTCTCCCAAATCGAGCTCGAGTCCGAGCGGGACGCCCTCGAGGCCGAGATGGCCCGGCTGAGCGCGATCATCGACTCCGACGATGCCCTGCGCGAGCTGGTGGCGTCCGAGCTCGACGAGGTCGCCAAACTGCACGGGACGCCCCGGCGCACCGTCCTGCTCGCCGGGTCCGGCACGGCCGTCACCGCGGCGGCCGCCCCGCTCGAGATCGCGGACGCCCCCTGCTGGGTGATGCTGTCCTCGGCGGGCCTGTTGGCCCGCGCGGACACCGGCGACCCCCTGCCCGCTTCGGGACGCCGCGCCCAGCACGATGTCATCGTCTCGGCGGTGCGCACGACGTCGCGCGGCGAGTACGGCGTCCTGACCTCGCAGGGCCGGGTCATTCGGATGCACGCCGTCGAGCTGCCCTCGGTGCCGCTCACGGCGGACGCCCCCCACCTGCAGGGCGGGACGCCGGCGTCCGAACTCGTGCCGCTCGAGGCCGGGGAGCGTCCGCTGGCGCTCACCTCGCTGTCGGACGCCACGTACGGCTGGGCGCTCGGCACCGCCCGCGGCGTCGTCAAGCGGACCAACCCAGAACTGCTCTCGAACAAGGACGCCTGGGAGCTCATCCGGCTGGAGCCCGGCGACTCGGTCGTCGGCGCGGTCGAGCTGCCCGGCGAGGAGGGCGAGCTCTGCTTCATCAGCGCGGACGCCCAGCTGCTCCACTTCCCCGCGGCGTCCGTGCGCCCCCAGGGACGCTCCGGCGGCGGCATGGCCGGCATCAAGCTGGCGTCCGGCGACCAGGCGATCTGGTTCGGCCTCGTCGGCGACGACGACTCGGTCGTGGTCACCGTCTCCGGCGCCGGAGCGGCGCTGCCAGGCACCGAGCCCGGGCTGGCGAAGGTGACGCCGTGGTCGGAGTACCCCGGCAAGGGACGCGCGACCGGCGGCGTCCGCTGTCACCGGTTCCTCAAGGGCGAGAAGCGGCTTCTGCTGGCCTGGGCGGGTGCGGCGCCGGCGATCGCGGCGGCCCCGAGCGGATCACCCATCGAGCTGGGCACCACGCACGCCGGACGCCGCGACGGCTCCGGGACGCCCGTCCTGCAGCCTGTGGCGTCCGTCAGCACGAGGCGGTTCGGCGGCCCTTCGGACGCCGCGAGCGTCAGCCCGGCTTCCGTCGGGACGCCCGAATCCTCGTCCACGCCGGTGTCGGCCGAAAGCCCGGTGTCCGCGGAGACCCCCGACGAGCCCGTCGGCGCGTTCGGCCTGTCGCCGGAGTCCCCCGACGACGACACGCTCTTCTGAGGGCCGGTCAGCCGATCGGCTCGAAGCGCGCGGTGAAGAAGCGCAGGGACGGCGGCTCGTAGACGAACCGCAGGCCCCTGATCGAGGCGGCGTTGCGGTGGCACTCGATGACGGCGTCGGCGACCACGTCCATGTGCCGGTCGGTGTAGACGCGCCGCGGGATCGTCAGCCGGACCAGCTCCAGCTTGGGCTCGTGGTTGGTGCCGTCGGGCTTGCGTCCGGCGGACACGATGCCGCGCTCCATCGACCGGACGCCCGACTCCACGAACAGCTCCGCCGCCAGCGCCTGGGCCGGGAATTCCTGCTGGGGAACGTGCGGAAGGAAGCGGCGGGCGTCCAGGAACACGGCGTGCCCGCCGATCGGCGTGACGATCGGGACCCCCGCGTCCAGCAGCCGCTCCCCGAGGTAGCGGACCTGCCCGATGCGGTGAGCGAGGTAGGCGTCGTCCAGCGCCTCGTACAGGCCGACGGCGACGGCGTCCATGTCGCGTCCGGCCATGCCGCCGTAGGACGGCATGCCCTCGTAGACGACGACCAGTTCGCGGGCCTTGATCAGGATCTCCTCGCTGCGCATCGCGAGGAAGCCACCGATGTTGACCAGGGCGTCCTTCTTGGCCGACATCGTGAGCCCGTCGAAGTAGCTCAGCATCTCCTTGGCGATCTCGCGGGTCGATGAGCCGGCGTAGCCCTCCTCGCGCTGCTGGATGAAGTAGGCGTTCTCGGCGAGGCGGGTGGCGTCCGACCAGTGCACGATGCCGTGGGCGGCGCAGAACTCGTGGACCGCGCGGATGTTGGCCATCGACACCGGCTGGCCGCCCGCCATGTTCACGGTGACGGCCTGGTTCACGTACGCGATCGATTCTGCGCCGTGCTCGTCGACGAGACAGGCGAGCTTGTCGAGGTCGATGTTGCCCTTGAACGGGTGGTCGGCCGTCGGGTCGTGCGCCTCGTCGATGACGACGTCGACGAAGATGCCGCCCGCGGCCTCCTGGTGGTAGCGCGTCGTGGTGAAGTACATGTTTCCGGGGACGTACTGGCCCTGCTTGATCAGGATCCGGCTGATGATGTGCTCGGCGCCGCGGCCCTGGTGGGTAGGCACGACGTAGGGGAAGCCGTAGTTGTCCTGCACGCTGGCGACCAGCCGGTCGAACGACTCGGAGCCGGCGTACGCCTCGTCGCCGAGCATCATCATCGACCACTGCCGGTCGCTCATCGCGTTGGTGCCCGAGTCGGTCAGCAGGTCGATGTAGCACATCTTCGAGGGGAGCAGGAAGGTGTTGTAGCCGGCCTTCTCGATGGCGTCCTGACGTTCGGCGCGCGTATGCATGACCAGCGGCTCGACCATTTTGATGCGATACGGCTCGGCCATGTTGCTGGGCATCAGCAGATCCGCTCCAGCAGCCCCGTCTCGACGTCGTAGAGGAATCCGCCGACCTCCGCGAACGGGCCCACCAGCGGATGGGTGCGCACGGTCTCGACGTCTTCGCGCAGCCGCCCTTCCTGGTCGGGGACGACGCCGAAATCGAAGCCGTGGGCGTCCACGCCGGAGGCGGCCGTGATGACGTCGGCCAGCTGCTCCTCGGTGCCGTAGGCGGCGGCGCACCGGGTGTGCGGGATGATCAGGATCCGGTCGACCTGCAGCTTGTGGACGCCCATGACCATGCCGGCCAGGGCGTCATGCGTGAGCTTGCCGCCGGGGGTCCGCAGGATCTTGGCCTCCCCCACCCGCAGGCCCAGCATGGCGAGAGGCTCCAGGCGAGAGTCCATGCATGTCAACACCAGGACGCCCTCGTGCGCGATCCCATCGAAGCCCTTCGGCGCCGTCTTCGCGTAACGGCGGTTGGCGGCCAGGAGGTCGTCGAATCCCTTGTTCGTCACGGCGTGCACGTTAGCCCGGATACCCGCGGGACGCCCATCTCGATCCACGACCAGGCACGCCGCGTCCGAACTCGGCCGAATCGGCGCTGGCCGGGGTGTCGCACCACCGAATCGAGGGGCACCTTGCCTAGGGTCGTGAACCCATGTCCTCGCCCAGCCCTTCCCCGCGTCCAGGGCGGACCAGATGAGCACGTCAGCCTTCGAGCATCTGTCGCCGGCCTTCCCCGGCAAGGCGCCGTGGGGCACGGCGTCCAAGCTGCGGGCCTGGCAGCAGACTGCCCTCGACCGCTACCTGGACGCCGCCCCCCGCGACTTCCTCTGCGTCGCCACCCCGGGCGCCGGGAAGACCACCTTCGCCCTGCGGATCGCCCGCGAGCTGCTGGCGGCCCGGGTGGTGCGCCGCGTCCTGGTCGTCGCACCGACCGAGCACCTCAAGGTGCAGTGGTCGGACGCCGCGGCGCGCGTCGGCATCCAGCTCGACCCGGGGCTGGCGGGCTCGCGCCGGGGGCGTTCGCGCGAGTTCGACGGCGTCGCCGTGACCTACGCCGGGGTCGCCGCCCGGGCGTTCCACTACGAGGCGCTGGTGGCGAACCTGCCCACGCTGGTGATCCTCGACGAGATCCACCACGCCGGTGACGCCAAGTCGTGGGGGGACGCCATCCGGCAGGCGTTCGGTTACGCCACCCGCCGGCTCGCCCTGACCGGGACGCCGTTCCGCTCGGACGACAATCCCATCCCCTTCGTCACCTATGAGCCGGGGCCCGGCGGCACGCTGGTCAGCCGGGCCGACTTCACCTACGGCTACGCCGACGCGCTGGCCGACCACGTGGTGCGTCCGGTCGTGTTCCTCAACTACGGCGGGCCGATGCGCTGGCGCACCAGGGCCGGCGACGAGGTCGCGGCCGAACTCGGCGAGCCGCTCACCAAGGACCTCACCGCGGCCGCCTGGCGCACCGCCCTCGACCCGAAGGGCGAGTGGATCTCGGCGGTCCTCTCTGCCGCCGACAAGCGCCTCAGCGAGGTCCGGCGGCACATCCCGGACGCCGGCGGCCTCGTCATCGCCACCAACCAGGCCACCGCCCGGGCGTACGCGCGGGTGCTCGCCTCAATCACCGGGACCAAGCCGACGCTGGTCCTCTCCGACGACCCGGGCTCGTCGGGGAAGATCGGGGCGTTCGCGGAGGCGTCCGATCGCTGGATGGTCGCCGTGCGCATGGTGAGCGAGGGCGTCGACGTGCCCCGGCTCGCGGTCGGTGTGTACGCGACCGCGACCTCGACGCCGCTGTTTTTCGCCCAGGCGGTCGGCCGGTTCGTCCGGACGCGCCGGCGCGGCGAGCTGGCCACGGTGTTCCTGCCGACCGTGCCGATCGTCCTCGCGCACGCGTCGGCGCTGGAGCGGCAGCGCGACCACGTCCTGGGACGCAAGCAGTCGGATGCCGAGGCCTCGCTCTGGGACGAGTCCGAGGCCCTGCTGGACGCCGCCAACCGCAACGAGGCGGCGTCCGACGATCTACTGGGGAGCTTCGAGGCGCTGGAGTCGTCGGCGACCTTCGACCACGCGCTCTTCGACGGCGACGCCTACGGCCTGCACGCCGTGCCCCACTCCGACGACGAGGCCGACTACCTGGGGCTGCCCGGGCTCCTCGAGCCCGACCAGGTCGCCTCGCTGCTGCGCGAGCGACAGCGGCGGCAGCTGGCGCGCCACGACCTGGCCGCCCGCCGCACGGCGCGGGACGAGCGCCGCTCTGGCGACCCTGCCGCGCCGACCCCGGACGAGGCGTCCCTCCACCGTCGCCTGGCGAGCCTGCGCAAGGAGCTCAACGCCCTCGTCGCCCAGCACGCCCGGGTGAAGGGGACGCCGCACAGTCACGTCCACGCCGAGTTGCGTCGCCAGTGCGGCGGACCGCCGCTGGCCCAGTGCACCCTCGACCAGGTCGAGTCCCGGATCGCCACCCTCAGGTCGTGGCGCTAGCCGACGCCACCCGAGGGGCGGTCAGGCGTCGATGCGGTCGGCCTCCAGGGCGAAGGCGCCCTCGATCAGGAACGCCTTGCGCGGGGCGACATCGTTGCCCATCAGCTTCTCGAACGTCACCATGGCCTGTTCGAGGGCCTCGCCCTCCTCGACGGTGATGCGGCGCAGGGTCCGGTGCCGGGGATCCATCGTCGTCTCGGCGAGCTGATCGGCGTCCATCTCTCCGAGCCCCTTGTAGCGCTGCGGCTCCTTGAATCCGATGCCCTTCTTGGTCAGCTCGGCGAGCTTCCGCTGGTATTCGGCGTCGGAGTACGTGTAGATGTAACGCTCCTGGCCCTTCTTCGGGTGGGTCAGCTCGAACCGGTGCAGTGGCGGCACCGCGGTGTAGATGCGCCCGGACTCGATCATCGGACGCATGTACTTGAAGAACAGCGTCGTCAGCAGGCAGCGGATGTGCGCGCCGTCGGAGTCGGCGTCCGCCATGAAGATGACCTTGCCGTAACGGGCGGCGTCCAGCTCGAAGGTGCGGCCCGAGCCGGCGCCGACGACCTGGATGATCGACGCGCACTCGGCGTTCTTCAGCATGTCGCCGACGGACGCCTTCTGGACGTTCAGGATCTTGCCCCGGATGGGCAGCAGCGCCTGGAACTCGGAGTTGCGGGCGTGTTTGGCCGTGCCGAGCGCCGAGTCGCCCTCGACGATGAACAGCTCGGTGCGGTCGACGTCGCTGCTGCGGCAGTCCGACAGCTTGGCCGGCAGCGAGGACGACTCCAGCGCGTTCTTCCGCCGCTGGTTCTCACGGTGCGCGCGGGCGGCGACTCGAGTCCTGGACGCCCCCACGACCTTCTCCATGACCGCGCGGGCCTGCGGACGCTGGGCGGCCTTGCTCGTGTTCAGGAAGTCGGCGAGCTGCTTCTCGACGATGCGCGTCACGAGGCGCGCGACCGGCGGCGTCCCGAGCACCTCCTTGGTCTGGCCCTCGAACTGCGGCTCGGGCAGCCGCACGGTGACGACCGCGGTGAGGCCCTCCAGGATGTCTTCCTTGATGACCTCCTCGGACGCCTTCAGCAGCCGGGTGCCCTCAAGCCCCTTCGCGAACGCCCTCACCAGGCCGCGCTCGAAGCCGGCGACATGCGTACCGCCCTTGGGCGTCGCGACGATGTTGACGAACGACTGCACCTTGGTCTCATAGCCGGTGCCCCATCGCAGCGCGATGTCGACGTCGAGCGTGCGCTCCACGTCGGTCGGGGTCATCGCGCCGCTGTCGTCCAACATCGGCACCGTCTCGGTGAACGTGTCGCTGCCGGTGATGCGCAGGATGTCGCTGACGGCCGGATCCGCCGAGAGGAACTCGCAGAACTCCGAGATGCCACCGGCGTACCGGAACGTCTCGTGGGCGCCCTCGGGCGTCCGTTCGTCGCGGATGTCGAGCGTCAGGCCGGGCACCAGGAACGCCGTCTGGCGGGCCCGCGCGACCAGCTGCGTCATCGACAGCCGCGCGTCGGCGAGGAAGATCTGGCGATCGGGCCAATAGCGCTGCCGGGTGCCCGTGACGCCCTTGGCGACGCGGCCCACCTTCCGCAGGCCGGGATTGGGGGTGAACGGGGCGTCCGGGCCGTCGCCGGCGAACTCCCCCGGCTCACCGCGCCGGAATGACGTGGCCCAGGTGGCACCGTTGCGGTCGACCTCGACGTCGAGGCGCGCCGACAGGGCGTTCACGACGGACGCCCCCACGCCGTGCAGGCCGCCGGTCGCCGTGTAGGACCCGGTGCCGAACTTCCCGCCCGCGTGGAGCTTGGTGAAGATGACCTCGACGCCGGTGAGCCCGGTACGGGGCTCGATGTCGACCGGCATGCCACGGGCGACGTCGGCGACCGACACCGACCCGTCGGCGTTGAGACACACCGTGATCTTGTCGCCGTAGCCGGCGAGCGCCTCGTCGACCGAGTTGTCGATGATCTCCCACATGCAGTGCATGAGGCCCTTGGTGTCGGTCGAGCCGATGTACATGGCCGGCCGCTTGCGGACCGCCTCCAGGCCCTCGAGGACGCGCAGGTGCCGGGCCTCGTAGTCGCGTCCGTCGCCTCCGGGCCGGGCGGCCGGCCGGCCCCGCTCCCCCGGACGCCGCGCGCCGGCACTCTGGGTTGTCGTGGTCACCGGGTGAGCCTAGCGGCGGCCGTCGGGACGGCGTCCCCGACACGGCGCGGTGGGCAGCCGCCCATGCCACCCCGGGACGGTCGACCGGACAGCGGGGACAACGGCTCACCCTCGTTCCCCCGGAGCCCGGAACACGTCGGCGTGAGCGTTGCGGGACGCGGGTATGGTCGAAGCGCAGGCGGGAATGAACGGGCGACGCACGATGTTGAGGGGGCGCAGCGCGAAGACCGACGAGAGCCTCCCGTTGCAGGAAGGAAGTCCGATGAGCACCACACTGGCCGAGCCGTTGACCGCCGCCGACCGTTGCGATCGATGCGGGGCGCAGGCCTACCTGCGCGTAACCCTTCCCTCCGGTGGCGAACTCCTCTTCTGCGCGCACCACGCCCGGGCCTATGAGGACAAGCTGAAGCAGGTCGCCCTGAACATCCACGACGAGACCGCCAAGCTGAACTGATCCCCAACCTTGGACTTGCGGCCCCGGGCGTCGTCCGGGGCCGTTCCACGTTCAACTCCCGACGGACAGGATGGGGCCATGACCACCATCGAGGCCGTGCTCGGCGACATCACAGGCGAGCAGGTGGACGCCATCGTGAACGCCGCCAACTCGAGCCTGCTGGGCGGTGGTGGGGTCGACGGCGCGATTCACCGGGCAGCCGGCCCCCGGTTGGTCGAGGCTTGCCGCGAGGTGCGCCGCACCGCCTATCCCAAGGGCCTGCCGGTCGGCGATGCCGTGGCCACGGACGCCTTCGACCTGCCCTGCCGCTGGGTCGTCCACACCGTCGGCCCCAACCGCCACGCCGGGCAGACCGACCCGGCGCTGTTGGCGTCCTGCTTCACGCGCTCGCTCGACGTGGCCGGCGAGCTCGGCGCCCGTTCGGTCGCGTTCCCGGCCGTCAGCGCGGGCATCTACGGCTGGGATCCGTCCGAGGTCGCCGGCATCGCCGTGGACGCCGTCCGCGGGCACCCCGCCCTGCCCGGCTTCGATCTGGTGCGGTTCGTCCTGTTCGGCCCCTCCACCCTGGACGCGTTCGCCGCGGCCCTGGGCGCCGGTCGGACCTGAATCGCCCGTTCGGACGCCAGCCGCTACCCTCGCCGGGTGGACATCACGCACGTGGTCTGGGATTGGAACGGCACCCTCTTCGACGACGTGCAGTGCTGCGTCGCGGTCGCCAACCAGCTGCTCGGCGAGTTCGGCCTGCAGCCCCTGGACGGCCTCGCCGGCTACCACGCCAAGTTCCGCTTCCCGATCATCGAGTACTACGCCGACCTCGGCTTCGACACCTCCCCCACGGGCAACTTCGAGGCCGCCGCGCACCGCTACATCGAGCTGTACACGGACGCCGCGGAGCGCTGCGGACTGCACGACGGGGCGTCCCGTGCCCTGACGTCGCTGCAGGACGCCGGCGTGCGGCAGGTGATCATCTCGGCGTCGCACCAGGAGATCCTGGACGCCCAGGTCGCGCCCTTCGCCCTCGACCGCTGGCTCGACGCCGTGCACGGCATCGGCGACATCTACGCCCACTCCAAGGAGGGCGTCGCCCGCCGCTGGCTCCGCGAGGAGCGCCTCGATCCCGCGCAGGTCCTGTTCGTCGGCGACTCCGAGCACGACTTCGAGATCGCGGACGCCGTCGGCGCGCGTTGCGTCCTGTTCAGCGGCGGCCACCACGCCCGCGACCACCTGCAGGGCCTGGGCGTCCCGGTGATCGACGTCCTGTCCGCGGTGCCGGACGCGCTGAACGGCTGGTGACCGGCGGCGTCCCTTGTAGCAACCTCGATCACCGCGACATCACGTTTGCGGGAGCGAACGTAACGTCACGGTGATCCGGGTGTCTCCGAGGACGCCTCCGCCCGGCGATCGGCGGCCTCGTCGAGCCGGATGCGTTCGACCATCCAGGACGCCAGCGTGGCGGTGACGGTGCTCAGGATCGTCACGCCGCCCACCATGAGCCCCACGGCCACGACCCGGCCCATCATCGTCACGGGGTACTTGTCGCCGTAGCCAACCGTGCTCATCGTGGCGAACGCCCACCACAGCGCATCGCCGAACGTCTCGATGTTGCCGCCCGGCGGGCGCTCAGTCCTCTTCGCCGTCGTCCTGGACGCCGGGACGCACCATCCGGAGGGTGCGCCCGCCGGGCCAGCCGGGTGTGATGTCGCGGACGACGCCGTCCGGCTCGAACCCGTGGTGACGGTAGAAAGCAACCGCTCTCTCGTTGCCCTCGATGACCCACAGGTAGGCCGGCAGTTCGTCGCCGATCGCACGGTGCAACAGCGCCCCGGCCAGCCAGGACCCCTTCGCCCGGTCGAGCACGTAGAGGGTCTCCAGCCACAGGGACGCCGGGGCATCCGGCTCGGACGCGGCGTCCGCGTGCGCGACGCCCACGATCTCGCCGTCGCCGTCGAGCGCGATCCAGTAGGTCGCCCCGCGCGTGATCATCTCGGACGCCCACCGCTCGGCCTCCTGCGGCGCCCAAGCCTCGGCGTTGTCGAGCACCTCGGGCGGGACGATCCCGCCGAACGACTCCCGCCAGCACCGGGCGCGCACGGCTGCTGCGGCGTCCAACTCGCCCAGCCGGGCCTCGCGGATCCGGAACCGCGGCGACCGAGTCGCCGCGGCCTCCGGCCGCGAATCAGTCAAGGTAGTCGCGCAGCACCTGCGAGCGCGACGGGTGCCGCAGCTTCGACATCGTCTTGGACTCGATCTGGCGGATCCGCTCGCGGGTGACGCCGTAGACCTTGCCGATCTCGTCGAGGGTCTTGGGCTGGCCGTCGGTGAGGCCGAAGCGCATCGAGACCACGCCGGCCTCGCGCTCGCTCAGCGTGTCCAGCACGTCGTGCAGTTGCTCCTGCAGCAGCGTGAAGTTCACGGCCTCGGCGGGCACGACGGCCTCGGAGTCCTCGATGAGGTCGCCGAACTCGGAATCGCCGTCCTCGCCCAGCGGCGTGTGCAGCGAGATCGGCTCGCGGCCGTACTTCTGCACCTCGACGACCTTCTCGGGGGTCATGTCGAGTTCCTTGGCCAGCTCCTCGGGCGTGGGCTCGCGGCCGAGATCCTGCAGCATCTGGCGCTGCACCCGCGCCAGCTTGTTGATGACCTCGACCATGTGGACGGGGATGCGGATCGTGCGCGCCTGGTCGGCCATGGCGCGGGTGATGGCCTGCTTGATCCACCACGTCGCGTAGGTCGAGAACTTGTAGCCCTTGGTGTAGTCGAACTTCTCGACCGCACGGATCA
>DAIRTI010000024.1:0-34720 GCA_036803965.1 Propioniciclava sp. | reverse complement strand
GACGTACTGCGGGCTGAGGGCCTTCGACGTGGCCATGAACGCAGCGATGGCGAACAGCGCGAGGTGACCGGCGGCGTCCAGGGGGGTGTGGGTGAGGAACCAACGGACGAACAGAGCGATGAGGACGCCCAGGGCGACGATGGCGGCGAGGTCGGCCAATTGGAGGGCGGCGGCGACCGTGGGGCCTTCGAGTTCGTAGGCGTTCCACTGGCTCCAGAAGATGGAGTATGCGGGGTCGGTGAGGCGTCTGATCATCGCGGCGGTCGCGGGCACCGACTCGATCTGCAGCCCCCGCTCGCGCTGGTAGGTCAGGGGGCTGAGCAGTCGCTCGGATCCGGCGGCCAGCACGCTGGCCACGATCACGAGGGACGCCGAGACGGCCCCGATCGCCAGCGCGCGCAGGCGGTGGCGGCGTTCGCCGAGGGCGAGCGGGAAGAGCAGCACCGGCCACAGCTTGACCGCGGCGCCGGCCACGACGAAGGGGGACGCCGTGTTGGGCCTGCGCTGCAGGATCAGCAGGAGCGCGGTGGCGGCGAGGATCGCCGGGATCACGTCGAAGCGCAGGAGGGCGAGGCGTCCGGAGAGGGTCTCGAAGAGGGTCCAGGCGAGGAGGCCGCCGGCGCCGGTGCGGACGGCGAGTAGCAGGGCGAACGCGGCGTCGATAGCGACGACGAGCACCAGGAAGTTCCAGCGGTAAGTGTCGTAGTCGGTGCCCCCCGTCCACCAGGGGACCATCAGCAACGCGGCCGCGGGGGTGGGGTACTCGGGTGTCATCGCGGCGAGCCCGGCGCCCTTCGCCGCCTGCTCGGCCTGGAGGAAGTAGTAATAGGTGTCGCTGTACTCGTTGGGCTTCCAGACGTGGACGACCAGCGAGTAGTACTTCGCGACGGCCCAGAGCGCGAAGAGGGCGGCCGCTCGGACGAGCTTCTCCCCCGTGGAATCCACGGGGCCATCGAACCACACGCGGGTGTGAGGGTCTGATGGCTGGGTGGTGGGGCTCGGCGACCTTCCTCCGGCTGCGGACGGGTGAAGGCCGGTCGGTTTTGTCGGAGGAGGCTGGCAGCATGGGCGAATGGACGTCTTGAGCCCCTTCTCCCCGGCGACGCGGGCGTGGTTCGAGACGTCGTTCGCCGAGCCGACCGCCGCGCAGGCCGGGGCGTGGGCGTCCATCTCGACCGGTCAGCACACGCTCGTGGTCGCGCCGACCGGCTCGGGCAAGACCCTCGCGGCGTTCCTGTGGTCGATCGACCGGCTGGCGTCCGGCGAGGAACCGGAGGACGCCCGGCGGCGGTGCCGGGTGCTGTACGTCTCGCCGCTGAAGGCGCTGGCGGTCGACGTGGAGCGCAACCTGCGCTCACCGCTGGTCGGGGTCGGGCATGCGGCGGCGCGGCTGGGCCTGCCGCGTCCGGAGATCTCGGTGGCCGTGCGGTCGGGCGACACCCCGGCCGACGAGCGGCGACGGTTCGGGCGGACGCCGTCCGACATCCTGATCACGACGCCGGAGTCGCTGTTCCTGCTGTTGACGTCCTCGGCGCGGGAGGCGCTGCGGGGCGTCGAGACGGTGATCGTGGACGAGATCCACGCGGTCGCCGGCACCAAGCGGGGGGCGCATCTCGCCGTGTCGCTCGATCGGCTGGACGCCCTGCTGGGCGCGCCCGCGCAGCGGATCGGGCTGTCGGCGACGGTGCGTCCGGTGGAGGAGGTCGCGCGGTTCCTGGTCGGGGGGCGTCCGGTGACGATCGTGGATCCACCGTCGGACAAGGAGTGGGACCTGCGGGTCGTGGTGCCGGTGCCCGACCTGGGAGCGCTGGGCGACGTGGCGGTCGGGGGCGATCTGTCCGGGCCCGCGGCGGGCGATCCGCGGCGCAGTTCGATCTGGCCGCACGTCGAGGAGCGGATCGCCGACCTGATCGAGTCCCATCGGTCGACGCTGGTGTTCGCGAACTCCCGGCGGCTCGCCGAGCGCCTCACCGGACGCCTCAACGAGATCGAGTTCGAGCGGCGCGAGGGGGCCGAGACTGCGGAGGCGTCCACGGGGCTGCCGGGGCGTCCGCCGGCCGAGCTGATGGGCCAAGCGGGCCGATCCGCAGGCGCGCCGCCGGTTCTGGCGCGGGCGCACCACGGGTCGGTGTCGCACGAGCAGAGGGCGTCCATCGAGGAGGATCTCAAGGCCGGACGCCTCCCCGCCGTGGTCGCCACGTCGTCGCTGGAGCTGGGCATCGACATGGGCGCGATCGACCTCGTGGTGCAGGTCGAGGCGCCGCCGAGCGTGGCGTCCGGGTTGCAGCGGGTCGGGCGCGCCGGGCATCAGGTCGGCGCGGTCAGTTCCGGGGTGTTCTTCCCGAAGTTCCGGGGCGACCTGGTGGCGTCCGCGGTGATCGTCGAACGCATGCGGGCAGGCGCGATCGAGCAGCTGAAGGTGCCGGCGAACCCGCTCGACGTGCTCGCCCAGCAGATCGTCGCGATGGTGGCCCTCGACGACTGGACGGTCGACGAGCTGTTCGCCCTGGTCAGGCGGTCGGCGCCGTTCGCGGGGCTGACCCGCGGCGTCCTCGAGTCGGTGCTCGACATGCTCGCCGGACGCTACCCGTCGGAAGACTTCGCGGAGTTGCGGCCGAGGCTGGTCTGGGACCGCGCGTCAGGCGCTTTGACCGGACGCCGCGGCGCCCAGCGCATCGCGGTCACCTCAGGCGGCACGATCCCCGACCGGGGGCTGTTCGGGGTGTTCATCGCGGGCGAGGGTCCGGGGCGGCGGGTCGGAGAACTCGACGAAGAGATGGTCTACGAGTCGCGGGTCGGCGACGTCATCACGCTCGGCACCTCGACCTGGCGCATCGAGGACATCACCGCCGACCAGGTGCTGGTCACCCCGGCCCCCGGCGAGCCCGGACGCCTCCCGTTCTGGAAGGGCGACACGCTCGGACGCCCGGCCGAGCTGGGCCAGGCGGTCGGGGCGTTCGTCCGTGAGATCGGGGCGTTGGAGGCGCCGGCTGCGAGTGAGCGGCTGGCCGACGCGGGGCTGGACGCGTGGGCGTCCGACAACCTCGTGACCTACCTGGCCGAGCAGCGGCAGGCGACCGGGCGCCTCCCACACGACACCCAGCTGGTCGTAGAGCGGTTCACCGACGAGCTGGGCGACTGGCGGATCGTCATCCACTCGCCGTACGGGGCGCCGGTGCATGCGCCGTGGGCGCTGGCGATCGCGGCGCGTATGCACGAGCGGTACGGGGTCGACGTTCAGGCGATGCACGCCGACGACGGCATCGTCCTGCGGCTGCCGGATCTGGGCGGTTGGGACGCCGAGGGCGACGGTCAGGCGGGGGGCGAGGGGGCGTCCGGCGGGCTGGGTGATCTGCTGGAGGTGATCCTGCTCGACCCCGAGGAGGTCGCTCCGCTCGTCACCGAGCAGGTGGGTGGATCGGCGCTGTTCGCGTCGCGGTTCAGGGAGTGCGCGAGCCGGGCGCTGCTGCTGCCGAAGCGGCGTCCGGATCGGCGTCAGGCCTTGTGGCAGCAGCGGCAGCGGTCGGCGCAGTTGCTGGCGGTGGCGGCGCGCTATCCGGCGTTCCCGATCGTGCTGGAGGCGGTGCGCGAGTGCGTTCAGGACGTGTTCGATGTGCCCGGGCTGGTCGAGTTGATGCGGCGGGTCCGGGCGCGCGAGGTGAGCGTCGTAGAGGTGCGGACGCCGTCGCCGTCGCCGTTCGCGTCCTCGCTGCTGTTCGGCTATGTCGCGCAGTTCATGTACGAGGGGGACGCCCCCTTGGCCGAGAAGCGGGCGGCGGCGCTGTCGCTCGACCCCGACCTGCTGGCCGAGCTGCTGGGCACGTCGGAGGGGCTGTCGCTGCGGGAGCTGCTCGACCCGGCCGCGTTGGCGCGCACCGCCGACGAGCTGCAGCATCTCACCGAGTCGCGGCGGGCGCGTGACACCGACGAGGTGACCGACCTGCTGCGGGTGCTGGGCCCTCTGGCTTTCGACGAGTTGGTGGCCCGGTCGCGGGTGGCTCCCGGGGAGGCGATCGAGGAGGTCGTGGCGGGCTGGCTGGCGGGGCTGGAGGCGTCCGCGCGGGTCTTCCGGGCGCGGATCGGCGGTCGCGAGACCTGGGCCGGCATCGAGGACGCCGGGCGCCTCCGCGATGCGCTCGGGGTACCTCTGCCCCGTGGGGTGCCCGAGGTGTTCGCGGCGCCGACGACGGACCCGCTCGGGGAGCTGCTGGTGCGGTACGCGCGCACGCACGTGCCGTTCACCGTTGAGGAAGCCGCCGCGTGGCTTGGGCTCGGGCGCGCGATCGCGGCGGACGCGCTGCGTCGCCTCGCCGCGGACGGGCGGGTGGTCGAGGGCGAGTTCCGTCCGGACGCCACCACGCGCGAGTTCTGTGACCCGGGCGTGCTGCGGACGATCCGGCGCCGCTCGGTCGCGGCGCTGCGAGCCGAGGTGGAGCCGGTTCCACAGTCCGACTACGGGCGATTCCTGCCCGCCTGGCAGGGTGCCGAGGGGCGGCTGCGCGGGACCGAGGGCGTCCTGAGGGCGATCGAGCAGCTGGCCGGGGCGGTGCTGCCGGCGTCCGCGGTGGAATCCTTGATTCTGCCGGCGCGGGTGCGTGACTACTCCCCCGGGATGCTCGACGAGTTGTGCGCGGCCGGCGAGGTCGTGTGGCGCGGCCACGGCTCGCTGGCGGGCCATGACGGGTGGGTGTCGTTCTACCCGGCGGACCTGGCCGAGCTCGGGGCGTCCGGGATGAGCCCGGAGGGTGAGTTGGAGCAGGCGCTCTTCGAGGCGCTGGCCGACGGCGGGGCCTACTTCTTCGGGGCGCTCGCGGCGGCGGCGCCGGTGGCGTCCGAGGCGTCGGTGGCAGAGGCGCTGTGGGAGCTGGTCTGGAAGGGGCTCGTGACCAACGACACGATCGCGCCGCTGCGGGCGCGGCTCGGGTCCGGGTCGACGGCGCATCGGTCGCGTCCCGCGGCGCCGCGCGGGCGGTACGGGCGGCTGCGGACGTCGGTCCCCCACCGGGCCGCCCCACCGGACGCCGTGGGCCGCTGGTCGGCCTGGCCTGGGTCTGGGCTCGGGGCGACCGAGCGGTCGGTACTGCTGTCGGAGGTGCTGCTGGATCGCTACGGCGTCCTGACCCGGGGCGCCGTGCAGGCCGAGGAGGTCGAGGGCGGCTTCGCGGGGGTCTACCGGGTGCTGAGCGCCGCCGAGGACGCGGGACGGGTCCGTCGGGGGTACTTCGTCGAGGCGCTGGGCGCGGCCCAGTTCGCGACCGTCGGGGCCATCGACCGGCTGCGGGGCGTGGGAGCGCGGGCTGAGGCGTCCGAGTCGGCCGGGCCGGGGCAGGCGTGGGGCGGGTCGGAACGGGGGCGGGCGGGGGCCGCGGGGCCGACGGTGCTGGTGCTGGCGGCGTCCGACCCGGCGCAGCCGTATGGGGCCGCTCTGGCGTGGCCGCCGACGGCCTCCGAACTCGGCCACAAGCCGGCGCGCAAGGCGGGCGCCCTGGTCGTGCTGGCCGGGGGCGAGCCGGTGCTCTATCTGGAGCGCGGGGGGCACACGGCGCTGACCTGGACGGCCGAGCCGGACGTGCTCGCCGCGGCGGCGCGCGAGTTGGCAGGGGTGATCCACTCCGGACGGCTGGCGTCCCTAGCCGTGGAGAAGGTCGACGGGCAGCCGGCCCTCGGATCGGAGCACCCGCTCGTCGCGGCCTTGCTGGCGGCCGGGTTCAAGATCACCCCGAAGGGCATCCGACTACGGCGGTGAGCCTCGCGGAGGCGGTGGCTGATCGGGTCGCCCATGCACGCGGTCATGGGGTGCCCGCCGCCGACCGCTCGGCGCGCCCGATGCCCGCATCTGTTGGGACGGCGATTCGGTCCATGCAACCTGGCAACACGGTTTGGCTACGGCTGTTGCTGTGCAGGTTGCTTTTTTAGTCAGGTCAACTAGTGTTGTGATCGCACTGAAGGACAAGCAAACAGGAGGTGCAGAAATGAAGAAACTCGTTGACTTCTGGCACGAGTACCAGCTGCTGGTCGCCCAGGACATGGAGCGCATCCAGGGCGATTTCCTCTGGAACTGACCAGAGCTCCAGGACCGGTCGGTCCCGAATCGAATCGGTCCGGATCGAGCCCAAGGCCGCAGCCGCAAAGGGCCAGCGGCCCCCACAATCCCCAAGCCCCCGCCACCTCGAGTGGCGGGGGCTTTCTCGTCGTCCACTTCCGCATCGATGTGGCTCTCTCGTCGCGGTAGCGGCGGAGTTGCCACATCGATGCGCCTGGCAGGCTGGGCCGGGGATCAAGCGACCGGCGCTCGGCGGTCCGTGGTGGATCGAAGAGGGAGGTGACGGCATGCCCGAGGGCGACACGGTCTGGCGGACCGCGCACCGGCTCGACGAGGTGTTCGCCGGCCACCTGTTGACCCTCGCCGACCTGCGCTGGCCGGGGCTGTCCACGTATCAGTTGGCCGGGACGCCGACGCGCGAGGTCGTCCCCCGCGGCAAGCACATCCTGCACCGGCTCGAATCCGGCTGGACGATCCACTCGCATCTGCGCATGGACGGGTCCTGGCGCATCGAGCGCCGCAGCGGACGCGCGCCATCGGCGTCCCCCCGACTCCGGGCGGTGCTCGGCACGGACGCCTACCTCGCCCTCGGGTGGAGCCTCGGCATGCTCGACGTCGTCCGGACCACCGAGGAGCACACGCTCGTCGGGCACCTCGGACCCGACATCCTCGGCAGCGACTGGGACGCCGATGGTGCGGTAGCCAACCTGCGGGCCACCTCCGTCCCGCTCGCCGACGCCCTGCTCGACCAGACCAACCTCGCCGGCATCGGCACGATGTGGGCGTCCGAGGGGCTCTTCGTCGCGCGGCTGAACCCGTTCGCGGCGGCGTCCGAGATCGAGCCAGCCGCCCTTCGCGCCCTGCTCGATCGGACGCAACGCCTCATGAGGGCCAGCTGCGCCTCGGCGGTGCCCTCGTCGACAGGCAGCCGGGTAGCCAGTGAGTCGACCTACGTGCACGGACGCCGGCACCGTCCCTGTCGACGCTGCGGCACGCTCGTCGCCATGCGCTTCAGCGGCCCCGCCACCCGCGAGCGGACGATCTATTACTGCCCCGCCTGCCAAGGGGTTCCGAACCTTCCGGCCACCGGTTCCTGATACTGGAGACTTGTGGCCCGACTACGGACCACAAGTCTCCAGTACGAGCGCAGCAACCGCGCAGGGGCCTCACCCGAGGGCTGCGTAGAGGTGCCCGGCCACCGCGCCCAACTCGTCGAGCGTCAAGGGCGCGGTGACCGCGAGGTTGCCCCCCGACAAAGGCACGTAGCAGAGCGCGGTCACGCCCCCGGCCACGTTGCCGCAGGTCGCGGAGCCGATCTGTCGGGCGTCCGGAAGGACGACCGTTAGCGCGTCCGGTGTGAGGGGCACGAGGGTGAGCGTGGCGACGAGCTGGGTCTTCGGGTCGTCCGGCTTGGCGTAGAAGTGCACCTTGGCGCCGCTCGCGCCGTCCTGCCGCTTGGCCAGCTTCCACCCGTCGACCTCGGCGGGAAGGGTCGCGCCGGCGGCAGGCTTCTCACCGGTCAATATCGCGGACGCCGAGGCAGCGGCCGTCGGCGAACTCGCCGCCGTCGTGCCCACGCTGGGCTCGATGCCCGCCGTGCATCCGGCCAAGGCCAGCGCCAGCGCGGCCACCAGCAGGGCCCTACGCCACCCAGCAGGAGCCCTCACGCCGCCCCCTCGCCCCGGAAGCGGCGCGCGACGGCGTCCAGATCAGCGTCGGAGAGCCCGTGGGCGCTGAGGAAGCCGACGGCGTCCAGGCTTGTCAGGAACGACAACAGAGCGGTGACGCGTGGTTCCAGGAACCCCGTCCAGGACGCGCCCGTCAGGTGCGACTCGCGGGGGTGATGGTGGTCGACGTGGTAGGCGTTGATGCCCTCGGCGGCCGCGACCCAGCCGGCGACGACCTCGTCGACGTCGAGCCCGGCGGCCCGCTGCCCCAAGGCGACGACGAGTCCGGTGCGGTCGCGTCCGGCAGAGCACTGCACGACGACGGCCCCGTGCGCGCCTCCCACGGCCGCCACCGCCCCGGCCACCCGGTCGCCGAAGAGCGCGAGGTAGTCGGGGTAGCCGGCCGGCGTGTCGAGGTAGGGGCCGAACCGGTCGGCGAAGCCGGGCGCGGACGGGTCCTCGGTCGGCGCGAGCACCACCGACAGCCCATCGAGGGCGCCGACGTCCACCTCGGGATCGGTCGGCCGCGGACGCCGCTCATGCTCGGAGCGCAGGTCCACGACCGTCCGGACGCCGTCGGCGCGGGCCCGCTGCCAGCCGGCGGCGGTCAGGGACTCGCGGCGTCCCATGCGGAAGAGCCCGGGAGCCACGCGATGGGCGTTGACGGCGCCGTCCCAGTCGACCTGCATGGGCCGAACGCTACCCAGCCGGACGTCCCTGGCGGCGTCCGCGCGCGCCGGCCCGGGCGATGTCGCGTGCGGGCGCCTCACAGTCCGGCCACCGCGACCGGCGTCGAGCTGTCGGTGGTGGTGCCGTTGCCCAGCTGCCCCGAGTCGTTGCTGCCCCAGCAGGTCACGCCCGAGTCCACCAGGGCGCACGCGTGCTGCCCGCCGAGTGCGATCGCCTGGACGCCCGATGGCACCGTCTCGATCGGAGTCGTCGAACCGGCGCCCACGCCCTCGGCGCCCCAGCACCACGCGGCGGCGGAGCGCACGGCGCAGCTGCGGCCGGACCCCGCGACGACGTCGGCGACCCCCAGTCCGAGCCCGCTCACGCCCGCGGCGTCGGAGCGGGACTCGCCAGACCCATCCCCGAGCTGGCCTGCCTCACCCGCTCCCCAGCACAGGACGCCACCGGTCAGGGTGAGGGCGCAGGAGTGGGTGTCGCCGGCCGACACCCGCGAGACGCGGGGGGCCAGGCCCAGGGCGGGATGCGCGGTCGGCACGGGGTCGGACGCCGGCAGCGCCAGTTGAGCGTCGCTGTTGTCGCCCCAGCACTGGACGCGGCCGCGCACCGTGACCGCGCACGTCGAACTGGCGGACGCCGACACGGCGTTGGCCGCGATGGGCAGGCCGACGACCTCGACGGGCGTGGCGCTGTCGGTGGTACCGCCGTCACCGAGCTCACCGAGCCCGTCGGCTCCCCAGCACCAGACGTGTCCGTCGCCGATTACGGCGCACGTGTGGTTCCTCCCCGCTGCAATGCCGACCACCCCCGCCAACGAGGCGATCCGCACCGGGACGCTGCTGGACGCCGTGGTCGAGTCGCCCAACTGTCCGTGATCGTTGCGTCCCCAGCACAGGACGCTCCCAACTGCCAGCGCGCACGTGTGGTCACCACCAGCCGCCAGCGACTCGACTCCGCTCAGCCCCTGCACCTCGACCGCTGCGGCGCGCTGCACCGTGGTCGCGTCCCCCAGCTGGCCCTGGTCGTTCGCTCCCCAGCACTTCACCGTGCCGGACGCCGTCACCACGCAGCCGTGCCTGTCGCCCAGGGCGAGCCGGGCAGGCGCCTGCCGCGTGATCGTCTGCAGCACCACCGGGGCTGCGAGCGCGGTCAGCACGAGCACCGCGGCCAGCACAACCCCCACCCAGACCAGCAGCCGGCGGCGCCTCCGCACACCAGCGCCTCGCGAACCCTCCGCTCCCTCATCCTGCGGCATACGCCATCTCCCCCCGAACAGCCCGGCCCGACAATCTAGCCTCTCGGTCTCAACCGGGCCTACACAGATTGAGACGAACCTGTGAGTTCGCCGTGACAGATGTGAGACGCTCTCCGCGTTGGACACAAGTGGGGGCCCAACGCGTGACGGGGACGTTCCGCGTGGTTTGTGCGCCACGAGCAATGCCGCTACCCGCGGGCGAACGGGCTCCCCCCGGACGAGGGCACACGACATGACTCGATGGTCGCTGACGCATCACCCCCGCACCCCCGCGCGCAGCCGAACGCGCCGCTTCAGGCCCCTGGCGGGCGTCCTGTCGCTGGCCCTGGCGGTCATCGGCCTGCCCCTGACGGCCCTTCCGGCCGCCGCGGCCGATGTGAACCTCGCGGGCACGGCCACCGTGTCGGCGTCGTCCCAGAACACCACGACCGGGCAGACCGCCGCCAAGGCGGTCGACGGGGTCGTGGCCGGGTATCCCGCCGACTACACCAAGGAGTGGGCGACCTCCGGGGGTGGAGCCGGCTCCTACATCAACCTGGTCTGGTCCACGCCCGTGACGATCAACAAGGTCGTCCTCTACGACCGGCCCAACACCAGCGACCGCGTCACCGGCGGCCAGCTGACCTTCTCGTCCGGAGCCGCCGTCAGCGTCGGCTCGCTCAACAACACCGGCACGGCGACGACCGTCACCTTCAGCGCGAGGACCGTGACCAGCCTGCGCTTCACGATCAACTCCGTCTCCAGCCTCACCGAAAACGTCGGCCTCGCCGAGATCGAGGTCTGGGGCAGCACCAGCACGACTCCCGCCAACCGGGCGCCGGTCGCCAACGCGGGCGCCGACGCCAGTGCCTTCACCGGCACCCCGGTCACCCTCGACGGCTCGGGGTCGACGGACGCCGATGGCGACGGTCTCACGTACAACTGGACGCCGCCGTCCGGCATCACGCTGACCAATCCGACCACCGCCAAGCCGAGCTTCACGCCGACGGCCGCGGGTCAGTACACGTTCACGCTGGTCGTCAACGACGGCAAGGTCAACAGTGCGGCAGACACTGTCGTCGTCACCGTGTCGACGCCCGGATCGACCTCGATTAACGTGGCACGCACGGCGACCGCGACGGCGTCCTCGCAGAACACGACCACCGGCCAGACCGCAGCCAAGGCCATCGACGGCGTGGCGTCCGGCTACCCGACCGCCCCCGCGAACGAGTGGGCGACAGTGGGCGGCAGGGGCGGCAGCTGGATCGAGCTGACCTGGCCGGCCGCGGTCACGATCGACAAGGTCGTCCTGTACGACCGTCCGAACACGACCGACCGCGTCTCGTCGGGGCAGCTCACCTTCTCGTCGGGTGCCGCGGTGAGCGTCGGGTCGCTGACCAACAACGGCGCCGCCACCACCGTGACCTTCAGTTCCCGCACCGTGACCAGCCTGCGCCTGACGATCAACTCGGTGTCTAGCGGCACCACGAACATCGGCTTGGCCGAGATCGAGGTCTGGGGCACGACGGCGACCCCGCCCGCGAACCGGGCACCCGTCGCGAACGCCGGCGCCGACTTCAGCGCGACCACCGGCATGCTGGTGACCCTGGACGCCTCGGGCTCGAGCGACCCGGACGGCAACACGCTCACCTACACCTGGACGGCACCCAGCGGCGTCTCGTTGTCGAACGCGTCGGCGCTCAAGCCGACCTTCACCCCGGCCAGCAAGGGCAGCTACACGTTCACGCTGGTCGTCAGCGACGGCAAGCTGTCGAGCCCGGCCGACTCGGTGACGGTCACCGTGACCGACCCGGCGCCGACCCTGACCAACCTGGCGCGCACGGCGACGCCGACGGCGTCCTCGCAGAACACCACCACCGGCCAGACCGCGGCCAAGGCGAACGACGGCGTGGCCTCCGGCTACCCGACGGCGCCGGCCAACGAGTGGGCGACGGTCGGCGGCAGGGGTGGCAGCACGCTCACCCTCACCTGGCCCGGCGCGGTGACGATCGAGAAGGTCGTGCTGTACGACCGGCCCAACCTGAACGATCAGGTCAACTCGGCCACCCTGGTGTTCTCGCACGGCGATCCGGTCGCGGTCGGCACGCTCAACAACGACGGCAGCGCCACGACGATCGTCCTGCCCGGGCCGCGTCCGGTGACCAGCCTCACGCTGCGCATCGATTCCGTCTCGGGCCTCACCGAGAACGTGGGCCTGGCCGAGATCGAGGCGTTCGGCACCGTCGGCGGCACGCTGCCCAACCGCCCGCCCGTCGCGGAGGCCGGCCCTGCACTCAACGTGATCACCGGACGGACCGTCACCCTGGACGGCACCGACTCCGAGGATCCTGACGGCGACGCGCTGTCCTTCTCCTGGACCGCCTCCGGCGGCACGCTGACCGGCGAGACCACGGCGACGCCCACCTTCAAGGCGGACACCCCAGGCGAGTACACGCTCACGCTGGTCGTCAACGACGGCGAGGCGTCCAGCGCGCCCGACACGGTCAAGGTGACCGTGGCCGCCAACAAGCCTCCGACCGCGAACGCCGGCACCGACCAGTCGGTCGGCCCGGACACCAAGGTCACCCTCAAGGGCACCGGGACCGACCCCGAGAACGAGAAGCTGACCTACCAGTGGACCGGCCCGGCCGGAATGACGCTGAGCGACCCGACGGCCGCCTCACCCACGTTCGCAGCGGGCGCCGCCGGCAGCACCTACACGTTCACGCTGACCGTGACCGACCCCGACGGCCTCAGCGCCTCCGACGACGTGGTCGTCACGGTCGAGCCGCTCGGCGTCCTGACCGTCGCCAACAGCGGGACGAGCGCGACCTGGACCGCCAACTTCGAGTCCACCTACTCGGGTAAGAACATCAAGCTGCAGATGCTCAGGTTCGCCACCGCCATGGGATCGGAGATGAAGAACTACGTCGCGACGGCGTCCTGGGTCGACGTGCAGAACAAGAACGCGAACACCAGCGGCGACGCGACGTTCACGATCACCGACCCGCTCGAGGTGCAGCACACCTACCGGGCGGTCGTCGACCAGGGCGGCGCGACCCAGAAGTACACCAACGAGCTGGCGTACGAGGCGCCCCGCACGACGAAGGCCACCGGCCTGGCGACCATCTACATCGACACGAACGAGACCGAGGCGATCGCCACCAAGGACGACTACTGGGAGGGCAAGTTCACGATGGACGCCCCCGACGGTTCGCGGTGCACCTCGGTGACCCCGGCGACCATGAAGGTGTCCGGGCGCGGCAACTCCACCTGGGATCTGCCCAAGAAGCCCTACAAGTTCGCCCTCGACAAGGCGGTCAACCTGTGCGGCATGGGGTCGTTCAAGAAGTGGAACCTGATCGCGAACTACGAGGACGACTCCTTCATCCGCAACTCGCTGGTCATGAAAATGGGCTCGGTGCTGACAGGCCTGGAGTGGACGCCGAAGTCGACCCCGGTCGACGTGTACGTCAACGGCAAGTTCCAGGGCTCCTACACGCTGATGGACCGGGTGACGGTCGACAAGAAGGGGCGCATCAACATCGACGAGCTCAAGGGCAAGGACAAGAACGGCAACGTCATCAATGACACCGGCCAGGCCGTCACAGGCGGTTACCTGCTCGAGTGGGACAACCGGCGTACGTCGATGAACAACGTGTTCGTGGGCAGCAGCGCCCGCACGAAGGTGGTCGGCTCTGAGCAGACCGGCGCCTACAACGGCGCCGGCTGGGTCGGCATCAAGGAGCCCGAGGACGAGACCGACGGCACCGGCATCAACGCCGCCCAGCTCGACTACATCGATGCCTACCTCGAGACGGCGAACGCCGAGATCAAGAAGGGCAACTGGCAGCCGTACATCGACGCCAACTCCGCGGCCGACTACATCATCGCGATGGAGCTCACGAAGAACTACGGCGCCAACATGCGCTCCAGCGTGTTCATGTACAAGAAGAGGGATGCCGATCCGGCCGAGGGCGATCAGGGCAAGCTCTACTTCGGCCCGCTGTGGGACTTCGACACATCCTTCGGCAACAGCACCGAGGGCGGCGCGTCGGAGGCCACCACCAGCGGCTGGTGGGTGAGCGAGCCCGACAGCGGCATCAAGGCCGTCCAGGGCACGCCCACGTGGTTCCACTCCCTGATGGACAGCCCCGAGTTCCAGACGATCGTGAAGAACCGGTGGGCGGCCAAGTCGGCCGAGCTGAAGAGCACTGCGACCTCCTTCATCACCTCCGAGAAGGCGTTCATCGCCAAGTCGGCCGCGGCCGACAACACGGTGTGGGGCTCCAACAACCTGGACACCGCGGTCAGCGATCTGCAGACGTGGTTCAACGCCCGCTGGACCTGGCTGGACGGCCAGTGGTGAGCCGCTGATCGGCAGTCCCTGCGGGGGCGTCTCGGAGATCCGGGACGCCCCCGCTGCCGTCTGCGCACTTCGTCGGCCCCGGACCCGGCCGACGGCGTCCCGCACCCTGGGCGTCCCAGACCGTCGGCATCGGTCGGAATGCCCAGTGACCTGTCCGCCGCGATGCGGCACACTGCACGCATGGCGCGGATCATCGAGGGGACCCCCGGCCAGGAGGCCGAGGTGTGGATCCAGGATCGGGGGGCGCCCGCGGCGAGCCTGCGGGCCACGATCGTCATCGAGGACCTGTCCGACGTGCTGACGTGCATCTCGGCGCGCAGCGGCGCCAACGGCCCGAACAACCCGGTGACGCAGTACATCGTCGCGCAGGCGGCCGAGTACCTCGCCGAGCGCCTGATCGAGGACGCCGGCTCGCGCACAGGCGAGTCCGTGCCGCGGACCCTCTCGAGCGCCCTGGGCCACCAGCCGTTCATCGAGTCGGTGCTGAACATGAGCCAGCACCAGATGCTTCGCCGCTGGCCGCTGGCCACCGACTGGTACCAGGACGTGATCCACTACGTGCTGCGTCCGGCGCGGTTCACCCGTGCGACCCAGGAGGTGCGGCGGCACTTCGACGACTGGGCGACGCGTCCGCTGGGCGAGTTCGTGCGGCTGTTCTCGGAAGCGGTCTTCCGCCTCGACGGCGACCCGAAGGTGCTCCGGATGGCCGAGGCGCTGCAGGCCCTGTGGCCCGACTACCCGCCCGTGCGCGAGGCGTCCATGGCGTACCACCAGCAGATCCGCACGATGTGGGCCCCCCTGTACGCCGAGGCGATGCGCCGCTACGGGCTGCGGATGCGTCCCGAGTTCACGCTCGAGGAGCTCGGCTGGGCGTTCAACGCCCTGCAGACCCGCGAGACCTGGGAGCGGCTCTCGGGCGCCGACGTCAGCTCCCGGAAGGCGCTCGACGGCGCGCGCTGGTCGCCCACGGCCCTGACGTCGATGATGGTCATCGCCGGCTCGGTCACGGACGCCGATGGTTGCGCCCTGTCCCCTGCCGAACTCGCCGGACGCCTCCCGGTGGTGACCCCGTGAAGCCCGGGCTGGCCGCGGGGGCGTCCCATCGGGTGTCGGTGGTGGTCGACGACTCGCTGACCGTGCCGGGCGTGTCGGCGGCGTTCCCCGGGTTCGCCGAGATGCCCCGGGTCTTCGCGACGGCCTATCTCGTCGGCTTCGCGGAGTGTGCCGCCATGGGCGTCCTGGCGCCGTTCCTGGACGCCGGCGAGGGCTCGGTCGGCATCGACATCGCCGTGGACCACACCGCCGCCACCCCGGTCGGGATGACGGTGACCGCGGTGGCCACCGTGACGTCGGTCGAACCGCGGGTCGTGGGCTTCGAGGTGGAACTCTTCGACGACGCCGGCCCCATCGGACGCGGCACCCACCGCCGCGCGATCATCGATCGCGCCAAGTTCGACGCCCGGGTGGCCAGGAAGTCCGAGCAGTTCGACGCATCCTGATCCTGGACGCCGCCGGTCGCCTCAGGCGATGCCCTTGCGCGCCAGGAGCGGGGCGATGTCGGGGTCGCGTCCGATGAAGGAGCGCCAGGTCGACATGACGTCGACCGAACCACCGGGAGCCAGCAGCGTGCGGCGGAAGTGCTCGCCGTTGGCCCTCGTCCCGCCGCCGTTCGCGTCGAACCAGGCGACGGCGTCGGCGTCCATGACCTCGGCCCAGACGTAGCTGTAGTAGGCGGCGGCGTACCCGCTGCCCCAGATGTGCGCGAAGTACTGGGAGCGGTAGCGCGGCGGGATCAGGTCGTAGCCCAGCCCGGCGGCCTCGAGCGCGCGGCGCTCGAAGTCCTCGACCTGGTCGGCGGATTCGGGCAGCTGGTCGAGCGGTGTCGTGTGCCACGCCTGGTCGAGGACCATCGCCGACCAGATCTCGTAGTTGCCGAAGCCCTGGTTGAACCGGTCGGCCGCCTGCATCTTCGCCGCCCACTCGGCGGGGATGACGGCGTCCGGCTCCCAGGCCCAGTGCTCGTTGACCTGCGAGGGGAACTCGACGAAGTCGCGCGGCGTGTTCGAGCCCGAGTGCGACGGGTAGCGCGAGTCGGCGAACAGGCCGTGCAGGGCGTGGCCGAACTCGTGGAACATGGTGATGACGCCGTCCCAGGAGATGGTCGTCGTGCCCCTGGCGTAGTTGCAGTTGTTGGTGACGACCGGCAGCTCGCCGAGCAGGTGGCTCTGGTTGACGATGTTGTTCATCCACGCGCCGCCCTGCTTGGTCGGACGCGCCCAGAAGTCCATGATGAACAGCCCCACGGTCGAGCCGTCGGCGTCCTTGACCTCGTACACCTCGGCGTCAGCGGTGTGTCCGCGCAGGTCCGGACGCCGCTCGAACGTGATGCCGTAGAGGCGCTCGGCGGCGCCGTAGACGGCGTTCAGCACCTTGTCGGCGCCCAGATAGGGGGCGAGGGCGTCCAGGTCGAGGTCGTAGCGCTCGCGCCGGATCGCCTCGGCGACGAACGCCCAGTCCCAGGGCGCGAACGTCTCGCCGGGGTAGAGCCGCTCGAAACGCTCGGTGAACTCGGCGGCGTCCCGGCGGGCCTGGGCGAGCGCGGCCGGCGCGAGGCGTCCGAGCATGTCGGCGACCGCCGACGCCGACTTGGCGCACGCACGCTCGGTGACCAGCTCGGCGTGGTTGGCGTAGCCCAGCAGCGTCGCCCGCTGGGCGCGCAGCCGGGCGATCTCGACGATGAGGGCGCGGGTGTCGGGTCCGGGGGTGCCGTCGGCGCCCGGACGCCCCAGCGCGCGGTTCACGGACGCCTCGTAGACCCGCCGCCGCACGTCGCGATTGGTCAGCTTCTCCAGCAGCGGGTGCTGAGACGTGTTGACCAGGTCGATCTTGTGGGTGCCGTCGGGCTGGGCCAGCGACGCCAGGTCGTCGGGCGAGAGCCCGTTCAGCTGGGAGGCGTCCTTGACGACGATCGCGCCGGAGTTGCGGGCGTCCAGGTTCGCGCGGTCAAAGGCCGTGCCCAACTCGGCCAGGCGCGCGTTGATGCCGCGGAGCGTCTCCTGGTCCTCGGACGCCAGCGCGACACCGTTGCGCACGAAGGCGGCCAGGAGGTCTTCCAGAAGCCAGGACACCTCGGCGTCCAGTTCGACCTCGCCGGCCTTGGCGCGCGCGTCGAGGGCCCGGAGCCGGTCGTAGAGGTCGGCGTTCATGAAGATCGCGTCCGAGTGGGCGGCGAGCTTGGGGGCGTACTCCGCCTCGAGCGCGTCCAGCGCGTCGGAGGACTCGGCCCACTTGACCACGTAGAACGCCTCCACGGCCCGGTCGAGCACCTTGCCGGAGCGCTCCCAGGCGTCCAGGACGTTCTCGGCCGTGGGCGGCGCGGGATCGGCGGCGAGGGCGTCCAACTCGGCGAGCCCCTCGGCCATGCCGGCGTCGAACGCCTCCCGGTAGTGCTCGGGCCGGATCGCCGCGAAGTCGGGCAGGTGGAAGGGCAGCGGCGAGGGTCCCGCGAAGGGATGGGCGGCGTCCAGGGTCATGGGCGCCATCTTGCCAGCCGCGCGGAAACGGGCCCGGCGTCGGGGCCCTCACCGGGCCGCCTGCACCCGGCGCGCACCGGAGTCGACCGATGGGCTCCGGATTCATGGAAGGTTTCCGAGTGCCGCGGTCGGAATCATCAGTATCCTGATGATTGGACGCAACGAGGCGTCCGCGCCGAGAGCCGGCGTCCACGAAGACCGGAGTTCATGACGACCCGGAGTTCACAAGGGAAAGGACGCACACATGGCCGAGGATCGCTACCCCGACATCCTGGTCGGGAAGAAGTCGATGGCCCCCTACCCGATCGACCAGGCTCGCCACGTCGACAAGATCACCACCCGAGTCGTCGGCGACATCAAGCGGTTGGACTCACGCGACCAGGGCTTCACGATGGCCGCGCACGGGCGCCTGGGCCCGGCGACACAGCGCGAGTTCTTCCGGTTCGGCAAGAAGTCGCCCCTGGTCGCCGGCCTCTCCTTCGACTTCGGCGCCAACTTCGCGCCGCTGCGGGACGGGGCTGTGTTCCCGACGAGGGCACCCTTGCCGGACGACCCCGCGATCACGAGCGCCCACATCAAGGAGCTGGGCTACTTCCTCAAGGCCCAAGCCGTCGGCATCTGCGAGCTGCCAGCGTGGGCGGTGTACAGCACTGACCAGGAGGGCCAGCCGATCACGCTGGACCACAAGTACGCCATCGTCCTGCTGTCGGAGTGGGACTACGAGACGATGGCGGGCTCGAACGGGCACGACTGGATCTCCAACGCGGAGAGCTTCCTGACGTACAACGCCTCGGCGCACATGGCGTGCAGCATGGCGGCCTACATCCGACGGCTGGGCTTCCCGGCCAAGGCCCACTTCCAGAGCGGGCCGATCCCGGCGTACGACATGGTCGTCACCCCTTTGGTGGTCCTTGCCGGGCTGGGCGAACTGAACCGGGCCGGATGGGCCCTCAATCCCGACCTCGGTGGCCGGTTCAAGGCGGCCATCGTCACGACCGACCTGCCGCTGGTGCCCGACCGCCCCCTCGACATCGGCGTCCAGGCCTTCTGCCGCGTGTGCAAGCGCTGCGCCGAGAGCTGTCCGTCGAAGGCGATCTCGTCGGCGGATGACAAGGTCGAGCACAACGGCTACCTCGCCTGGCCGCTCGACATGGCGCGCTGCACCAAGTACCGCGTCGCCAACCGAAACGGCGCGGGGTGCGGGATGTGCGTGAAGTCCTGCCCCTGGAACAAGCCGCCGGGGTGGACCCATGACGCCGTGCGCTGGACGATCCGGACCGCGCCCGCACTGAACCCGCTGATCGTCAAACTCGACAAGTTCCTGGGGTACGGCCGCCAGGACCGGAAGTGGAAGTGGTGGTTCGACTTCGAGGCCGGCGACGGCGAGATCCACATGGCGCGTGGGTCTCGCCACAACGACGAATGGCAGGAGTAGGGACCTAGGTGGCCCCCGACGGGTCTTCGGCCAGGTTCGCGGTGATCGCCTCGAGCATCGAGACGAGTTGCTGCTGGTCGCCTTCGGGGATGCCCGTCAGCATGCGCGACTCCAGAGCGTCGACCACCCGGTGGGCGGCCGACAGCTGAGCACACCCGGACGCCGTCAGTGTCGTCGTCATCACGCGCCGATCGCTCGAGTGTCTGCGACGGCTCACCAGGCCCGCGGTTTCCAGGCCCCTGAGTGTTTGGATCATCGTCTGGGGCGTGACGAAGCACGCCCGCGAGAGGTCGGCGTTCGAGGCGTCTGGCTGGTTCTCCAGCGCCCTGAGCAACGCGTACTGCGCCATCGTGAGGCCCACGTCGCGCAGCGCCCTGTCCATGGAGAGGCGCAGCGCGTGCTGCGCGCGCTTCACGTGATAGCCGGCTTGTCGATCCATCGGGGGCTGATGCTATCGGTCTTCGTTCGGCCGGCCGGAATGCGTCACACGGACCCGGGCCGGGACGAGGCGGCCGGGGCAGCTAGACGAGCAGGTCGACCGTCTGGATGGCCACGTTGAGCGTGAAATAGGTGCCCTCGGGGATGCGTCCCTTGTCGTGGGCCGCCCTGACCTCGTCGGCGTAGTCGTCGAGGGCCTGCTGGGCGTCGTTGCCGGCGAGGATGTCCTCGGACGCCGTCGCCCAGTGCTTGACGAGGGTGTCCTTGGTCTTGATGCCGGTCTGGTCGTTGGGCGACCAGGCGTCGAGCGCCGCGCCGACGCCGCCGACCGCCGCCTTCAGGGCCGCCTCGCCTGCGGACGGGAGGGTCGGTAGCGAGATCGTCGGCAGTTGGATGCCGGGCAGGGTGGGGGCCTTGCTGGGCGTCGGGGTGGGCGTGGGCGTGGGCTTGGTCGTCGACGGGCTGGGCTGCGGGGTCGTGGTGCCGCCCACCAGCGTGCCGAGGCGCTGGGCGCCCGCTCCGACGGCGGCCAGTGCGATCAGGGCAGCCATCGCGAGCAGGATCCACTTCAGGCCACGGCGAAACCAGCGGTCGGAGGTAGGGCCGCCGGGACGGGGGGCCGTCGGCGGGTTGCCCAACGAGTAGCGCACCGGCGACTGGGGCTGATGGGCGGGGACGGCGTACGCGGGGGCCGGCGAGGGCATGACGGCGGTGGCGCCCGGGGCGACCGGGGGCGGGAACGAGGCCACGGGCATCGCCGCGGTCGGCGGGGGGAACGCCGTGGTGACAGCGGGGAGCACTGCGGTGGGGTCGGCGTCCGGGCTGGTCAGGATGGTGAGCACGTCGGCTGCGGAGGGGCGGGCGGAGGGGTCCTTGGCGAGCATGCGGGCGACGAGGGCGTCCAGGCCGGCCGGGGCGTCCGGACGGAGGGCGCGAAGCCGCGGCGGGGTCGAGCCGATCTGCTGGCGGGCGACGTCGACGGCCGTGGCGCCGAGGAACGGGGGGCGTCCGGCGAGCATGGCGACGATCAGGCAGCCGAGGGCGTAGACATCGGACGCCGTTCCGGCACGGCGTCCCTGGGCCTGCTCGGGGGACATGTAGGCGGCGGTGCCGATGACGTCGGAGATCGATTCGGTGGCCTCGGCGTCTCCTGCGAGTTGGGCGATGCCGAAGTCGAGCACCTTCACCCCTCCGGAGGAGGTGAGCATGACGTTGCCGGGCTTGACGTCGAGGTGGACGACGCCGATGAGGTGGGTGGCCTCCAGGGCGCGCGCGACCTGAGTGGCGATGCGGACGGCTTCGGGGGCGGGGAGCGGGCCGCGGGCGAGGCGGTCGGCGAGCGACTCGCCGGTGAGGAGCTCCATGACCAGGTAGGCGACGTCGCCGTCGGCGCCGGCGTCGAAGAGCGTGACGATGTTGGGGTGGTTGAGCCGGGCGGTGGCGAGGGCCTCGCGCTCGAACTGGCCGGCGGAGACGGGGCCCGCGGGACGAGCGAGATCGACGACCTTGACGGCGACGTCTCGCTGGAGACGCTCGTCCCGGGCGCGCCACACCTGGCCCATCGAGCCCGCGCCGAGGGGCGCCGTCAGGCGGTACCTCCCGGCGATCAGTCCTCCAGCGAGCATGGGGTCAAGCGTAGACGGGGGCGGGTCCTGCACCGACAGGGGAACCCATGGCCGCCCCCGGGCGCCTCGACAGCTCTCACAAGGGGTGTGCCGTTCGTTCACCCCAGACATTGCCCGCCGATAGGGTGGCGCCGACTGGATCGTCCGATGGGGGGACATATGACGACTCCGCAGCGCCTTCGATTGCTCTCCGGGATGATTCCCCTTGTCGCGTCGGGGCGATTGACCGTCTTGGTGGCGGCCAGCCCGGACTCAGATCTCGTCAGGCGGGTCGTGGACGTGGTCGACGATCAGGCGACGGCCGACTCCGTGCTCGATCTGCTGGTGAGCGGAGGCATTCGAGCGCTTCCCGACTTCGCCATCTGTGAGCGACAAGCCAGCGGGTTCCGGGTGGTGATCCGGGGAAGGTTCCGCGTCCGTCAGGACGGCGAGGGGCCGATGGTGCCGGGCCTTCCCTGGCTCGATCGCACGGTCGACTGCGATGCCTTGACCATCGGCGCGGATGATCCCGTGGGTCCCCGAGGGGCCGTGGCGGACTATGCAGGCGGAGTGGCACTCGTCTCGACGGTACGGGTCGCCGTCGGTCTCGCCGCGGAGCGGATGCCGGCGTCGGCCCCACCGCGCGTTGGCCCCGCTGCTGCGTCCGACCGCGCAACACCGCCCACCCCCCGCACTGCCGCCTCGCCAACCACGCCTCTCCCGGTGGTGCGCGTGGGAGCCGGCCCGGACCCGCTTCCGGACGTCCCCCATGACCCTGACTCGGCGTTCCCCCCGTTCGGCTACTGGCCTTCCGATCCGCCGGAAGCGGTTCCGCCTTCCCAGAACGCATCGCCCTTCCTGGGGACGCCGGCGGCAGCCATCGAACAGGTTGGCCTCGAGGGGGATCGAACACCGCCGCCCTCCGTGACCCGCCTGAAGAACCTGGTCTACGGGGCCTGCGCGATCGGATGCCTGTCCATCCTCGTCACGCTCGGAATGGGGATCACCCCGTCGACGGTCGTCCAGGCGCTCTTCGGATTCGCAGGCATGGGGCTGTACCTCCAGGGCGTTCGAGGTGTCCACGAGCGCAAGGCATGGGGCCGTGTTCTTCTGACGGTCCTCAGCATTGCGGGCACCCTCGGCTGTCTCCTGCTCGGCGTCTCGGTGCTGGCTTTGCTCTCGATCTTCCGCTACCTCTCGGCCCAGTACTCCGCGCTTCTGGTCCTCGGCCTTCTTATCTTGGCAGCCGGCTGCGTGCTACTCGTGATGATCGCCGTGAACGCGCTGAAGACTGAGACGGCGGAATGGTGCAACGGCGGCGTCAGCTAGTCGCTCAACGCCCGGCGGATGGCGTCCAGGCCCGCGGCGAGGTCGGCGTCCGGGACCCCGCCGAAGCCGAACACGAGCCCGCGGCGCCGCCCGCCGCCGGCCCAGTAGTCGCTGAGGGCCGAAACCATGACGCCGCGCTGGGCGAGGTGGTCGAGCACGGACGCCTCCGGCCGGTCGTGCTCGACGACGGCGTGGAGGCCGCCGTCCATGGGGTAGACGCGGACGTCTGGCAGGTCGCGCAGCGCCCGGACCACCTGGGCGCGGCGCCGGCGGTAGAGGTGGCGCATCCGCTGGGTGTGGCGGATCAGGGCCCCGGAGCCCAGGTAGTCGGCCAGGGCGCGCTGGGTGACGAGGTTCACCGGCTGGCCTAGCCCCGTGCGGACGTGCGCGACGGCGTCCAGGAGTCTCGGGGGAAGGACGATGAAACCCGTAGCCAACGCAGGGGTGAGTGTTTTGGCGAAGGTGCCCAGCAGCGCGACGCGGCCGGCGGCGTCCAGGGCCGTGAGGGCGGGTAGCGGGGCGGAGGTGTAGCGCAGTTCGGAGTCGTAGTCGTCCTCGACGAGGGTGACGCCGCGCTCGGACGCCCACGCCAGCAGTTGCTGGCGGCGGTCGACCGGGAGCGAGCCGCCGAGGGGGTACTGGTGGCTGGGCGTGACGACGACGAGGTCGGGGGCGTCGGCCGGCAGGGCGTCGGTGACGAGGCCGTGGGCGTCCGCGGGGAGGTGGCGGATCGCGACGCCCGCACCTTCGAGGACGCGCCGCAGGGAGGGGTAGCCGGGGTCCTCGACGCCGACGCTGCGGGCGTGGGTGGCGGCCAGTAGGAGGGCGAGGCCCTCGCGTCCGCCGGCGGTGATCGCGATGTGCTCGGGGTCGCGGACCACCGCCCGCATGCGGCGCAGGTGGTCGGCGATCGCCGCGCGCAGTGGGGGCCAGCCCAGGGGCGGCATCGGGGTGTCGACCGGGGCATCCGCCGCCCGGCGCCAGGCGGCGCGCCAGGCGGGTCCGACGACGCCGGACTGCATCGGCTGGCCAGGGCGCAGGTCGATCGTGGGGTTGGTGGTCTTGGGGGTCCTGGGGGTGGTTGGGGCCGGGGCGGCCGGGTCGGGATGCACCTCGTGCAGGCGCGGGTTGACCAGCGTGGAGCGTCCGGGGGCGCCGTCGAACCAGCCCTCGGCGATCAGCTGGTCGTACGCCGTCACCACCGTGCCCCGCGAGACACCGAGATGGGACGCCAGCGCGCGGCTGCTGGGGAGCACGTCTCCCGGACGCAACACCCCGTTGGCCAGGAGCGACCGGAGCTGGTCGAGCAACTGGGATGGCAGTGGGTCGGGCGACTCCCGGTCGACGCGCAGCGGAAGCGTGACCTCGCGGGACGTGCGCATCGGCGTCCAACCTTTCTGCCCTCGGCGTGATTGTCGACCTGCGACTCGACTCGCTCGACCTGCAGCGTGGCTCGCCAAGTCAGCCCGCCCTCCTCCGATGTTGCCTCCGGTTGCCAGACATTCCCCCGGGAAACAACGCGGGGAAACGTCTGGAAACTGGAGGCAACTGTCCAGGAGGCGATACCGGTCCAACGATAGTCGTCCGATTCCGGACCGGCGTCCGGACCAGTAACGCCACCATGATGGACCCTCGTGACTACCGTGAACCAATCCACCGGCACGCCCCTCGTCAAGCGCGGGCTGGCCGACATGCTCAAGGGCGGCGTCATCATGGACGTCGTCACCCCCGACCAGGCGAAGATCGCCGAGGACGCCGGCGCCGTAGCCGTGATGGCCCTCGAGCGGGTCCCCGCCGATATCCGCGCCCAGGGCGGCGTCGCCCGCATGAGCGACCCCGACCTCATCGCCGGCATCATCGAGGCCGTCTCGATCCCCGTCATGGCGAAGGCCCGCATCGGCCACTTCGTCGAGGCCCAGGTGCTGCAGCACCTCAAGGTCGACTACATCGACGAGTCCGAGGTGCTCTCCCCCGCCGACTACGTCAATCACATCGACAAGCACGCCTTCACGGTGCCGTTCGTCTGCGGCGCCACCAACCTCGGCGAGGCCCTGCGCCGCATCACCGAGGGCGCCGCGATGATCCGCTCCAAGGGCGAGGCGGGCACGGGCGACGTGTCCGAGGCGACCAAGCACATCCGGACGATCCGCCGCGACATCGCCGTCCTGCAGGCCACCTACAACTCCGATCCCGAGGAGCTGTACGTCGCCGCCAAGGAGCTCCAGGCCCCCTACGAGCTGGTCCGCGAGGTCGCCCGCACGGGCGAGCTGCCGGTCGTGCTGTTCGTCGCCGGCGGCGTCGCCACCCCTGCGGACGCCGCCATGATGATGCAGCTCGGCGCCGACGGCGTGTTCGTCGGCTCGGGCATCTTCAAGTCCGGCAACCCGGCCGCCCGCGCCGCCGCGATCGTCAAGGCGACCGCCGCGTTCAACGACCCGGCCGTCATCGCCGAGGTCTCCCGCGGACTCGGCGAGGCCATGGTCGGCATCAACGTCGCCGACGTCCCCGCCCCGCACCGTCTCGCCGAGCGCGGCTGGTGATGCACAGAATCCCGGACGCCGTCGGCGCGAGGCCCGAATCCCGGCCCGCGCTCAAGGGCACGATCTGGACGCCGGAGTCGCTCCCGGCGAGCCGGGGGTCGGCGTCCGGGACGTCGGTCATGCGAGCCGGACGCCGCACCGTCGGCGTCCTGGCTCTGCAGGGCGGCGTCCGCGAGCACGCGGAACTGCTGCTCGGGCTGGGCGCGTCCGTGAGCTACCTGCGGACGCCCGCCGACCTCGCCGGCCCCGACGGCCTGCGCGTCGACGCCCTCGTGCTGCCCGGCGGGGAGTCGTCCACGATCGACCGGCTCCTGCGCGTCTTCGGGCTCTTCGAGCCGCTGAGGGACGCCGTGGCGGCCGGGCTGCCCACGCTCGGCACGTGCGCGGGGCTGGTCCTGCTCGCGAAGAGGGTGCTCGACCCGGCCCCCGGGCAGCGGAGCCTCGGCGTCCTCGACGTGGACGTGCGCCGCAACGCCTTCGGCTCGCAGGTCGACTCGGCCGAGGTCGCCCTTGACACCACGCTGGGCCTGGCCACCGTCGCGTTCATCCGGGCGCCGCGGGTCGAGCGGGTTGGCGCGGGAGTCGAGGTGCTGGCCCGTCGCACGTGCGAGAACGGGGAGGACGCCGTCGTCGCCGTCCGGCAGGGGAATATGACCGGCGTCTCGTTCCACCCCGAGCTGACCGGCGAGACGCTGTTCCACGCGGCGCTGCTCGGCTGATCCAGGCGAGATCGGGTCTCGGCCAGCGCCGGGACGTGCGCGACAACTACCGGCAGCGTCACGCGATCAGCGAAAAGTCGGGCTTCTGACTGGCTCGACCTTCGAGTCGTGTGACGTGGACGGCAGAACCGCCTGTCTCTTTGGGCGCTAGGCCGTCCGCGGCACCAGCCCGAGGAACTCGAGGACGGCCGGGGTGACCACGTCGGGCCGGTCGCGCTGGACCCAGTGGCCTGCGCCTTCGACGACGAGGAGGCGCGCGTCCGGGATCAGCCTGGCGGCCTCGCGGGCGCGTCCGACGGGAACGCCCGTGTCGTGGTCGCCGTGGACGATCAGCACCGGGCAACGGATCTCGCCGAGCCGCGCGGTGTAGTTCGTGCGCAGATGCAGGGGGCCGATCTGGTCGCGCTGCCACTGCACGAACGGCTCGAAGCCCACATCCCGGGCGGCAGCCGCGACGGCGTCCATGAGCTCGGGCGTCCGGCGCTCGGGGCTGCGGACGATCGCGGCGAGGCTGCTCTCCATCAGGCGGCGGTTGCGGCCGGACCACCGCATGACCGCGCTCATCGCCCCGGTGCGCACCATGGCCCAGCTGAGCAGATTGAGCGGCCCGGCGAGCACCCCCTCGTACTGCCGGTCCATGAGGCCGTAGCTACCGAACAGCAGGGCCGCGCCAACGGCGTCCGGCCTTGCCAGGACGTGACCGAGGGTCATCCCGCCGCCGAGGGACAGCCCGCCGAGGGCGTAGTCGCGCAGACCCAAACCGTCCACGAACTCCCCGACGTACGACACCAGCCGGTCCTGCGTGGCCGGCCACGGCGCGGGCGGGCTCTGGCCGTAACCGGGGTGATCGGGCGCGAGGACGCGAGCGCCGGCATCCGCGAGCGATCCGCCGAGTTCGCCCCAGGACAGCTCCGCGCTGTCGACGCCGCCGCCGTGCAGCAGGACGACGGTGCGGGCGGCCTCCGGCGGCGACCACTCGAGGTAGGAGACCCGTCCCCAGGCGAGGTCGAGCGTGCGGCGTTGCATCTCCACGGTGTCGACCCTAATCCCACCACTCGAGGACGCGTGTCGCGTAGAACGTGACCCACGGCGAAGGCTCGCCGACAGGTACGTCCGGGTCGAACCAGACCTGGCCCTTGTAGCGCGTGCCCTGCAGCCAGCGTCCGTCGGGCTGGCGCACCGAGCGGACGAGCTCGACGGCGTCCGAGGCCCGCGGGTCGGGTGGGACGCCGTCGTACTCGGACGCCTCGCGCAGATGGTCGAGGGCGCGCAGGGCGGTGTAGGGCCAGCGGAACGGGTAGGCGAAGCGCTCGACCCAGGGCCCGACCGGGGCGCCCGTGGTCAGCCGGTAGAGCAGGCGCCGCTGCAGGAGGTACTCCTGGGCGCGGTGGCGAGCGGCGCGCAGGTCCTCGTGGCCGCCGACCGCCCGCTCGTAGTAGAGGATGCCGCGCAGCGAGTTGAGCGTGGAATGGAAGGAGGCGCGGCTCGAGTCCTCCACCCACTCGCAGTTCCAGCCGCCCTCCGGCAGCTCGTGTTCCAGGAACCACTCCGCGAGGCCGGACATGTCAACGCCCAGCCAGGCCCCGTTCGCGAGGGTGAACGCGTTGATGCAGCAGTCGACCTCGCCGCCCCAGTAGGGCAGGTCGTCGTACTCCCAGCGGCTGTTCGCGGCGAGCTTGTCGGCGGTTCCGGCCAGGGCGGACGCGGCGACGCCCCACTCGCGCAACGCGTTGAGCGTCCAGGTCGTCGCCGTGTAGGGCTGGCCCTCGTCGTCGTCAGGACGGTTCAGGGCCCGCGGATCAGCGCGGCCCGGGAAGTACGCCCCGCCGGCCCACTGTCCGTCGGCGTCCTGGAGGGCGAGGAGCCGCGCGCCCATCCCCTCGGTCGCGACGCGGGCGCGGGTGGCCCGCCAGACCGGCTCGGACGCCCCTGCGAGGTCGCGTTCCACCTGCCAGCGCAGCGCCGGGTCGGTGTCGAGCATCCAGTCCAGCAGTTCGGGCGAGACGGCCATGGCTGACCCTAAGCAGGACGCCCCGGCGCTGTCGACGCCCTGTCTCCATCTTGCGCGGGACGGTCCACGTGGCAAGGATCGCCCCCATGGCAACGAAGAGTGAAGGCCTCTCGGCGGAGGAGAAGGCCGCGCTGCGGCAGATGACGGCCGAGCGCAAGCGGACGCAGGCGGGCAAGAACGGGGAAGAGGACGTCCTCGCGGCGATCGCGGCGATGGACGACCACGACCGTCCGATCGCGGAAGGCCTGCACGCCCTCGTGAAGCGCGAACTGCCCGAGCTGACCTGCAAGACCTGGTACGGCTACCCGGCCTACGTCAAGGACGGCAAAACGGTGTTCTTCTACCAGTTCGCCGGCAAGTTCAAGACCCGCTACGGGCACATCGGGTTCAACGACGTCGCCCAGCTCGACGACGGCCCCATGTGGCCGACCGCCTTCGCGATCCTGGAGTGGAACGACGAGGTCGAGGCCCGGGTCGCCGACCTGATCAAGCGCGCCGTCGGTTAGTAGACGCTTATGCCGTCAGCGTCACACGATCCGAAGGTGCGGACAGTCAGAGCCACGGAATTTGCCGGATCGTGTGACGCTGCCGGTTCTTTCGCCACTCAGCCGTTCCGGGCGGCCCACCAGGTGAGCAACTCGTCGCGGGCACGGTCCTCGCCGAGCGGACCCACGTCCAGCCGGCGCTCCAGCAGGAACCGGTAGGCCTCGCCGATGACCGGGCCCGGCCCGACCCCCAAGAGCGACATGATCTGGTTGCCGTCGAGGTCGGGACGGATGGCGTCCAACTCCTCGGCCGCCGCCAGTTCGTCGATGCGGAACTCGAGCTGCTCGTACGCCGTTGCGAGCCGGTGCGCCTTGCGGACGTTCCTCGTCGTGCAGTCGGCCCGGGTCAGGATGTGCAGCCGCTCCAGCTGGTCGCCGGCGTCACGGACGTAACGCCGGACGGCCGAGTCGGTCCACTCGCCGTCGGAGTACCCGTGGAACCGCAGGTGCAGCTCGACCAGCAGGCAGATCGCCTTGATGTCGTCGGAGCTGAACCGCAGCGCCGTCAGCCGCTTGCGGGCCATCTTCGCCCCCACCACGTCGTGGTGGTGGAACGTCACCCCGGACGCCTCGTAGCGCTTGGTCCGCGGCTTGCCGATGTCGTGCAGCAGCGCGGCCATCCGCAGCACGAGGTCGGGGGCATGCCCCCGGGCGCGCTCGAGCACGATGGCCTGCTCCAGCACGGTCAGGGTGTGCTGGTAGATGTCCTTGTGGCGCTTGTGTTCATCGACCTCGCGCTGCAGCTCTGCCAGCTCGGGCAGCACCAGGTCGGCCAGCCCAGTCGCGACCAGCAGGTCCAGCCCGGGACGCGGGGCGTCCGACAGCATCAGCTTGACCAGTTCGTCGCGTACCCGTTCGGCCGACACGATCGACAGCCGCTCGGCCATGTCACGCATCGCCGCGACCACCCCGGGCGCCGGCTCGAACCCGAGCTGCGAGCTGAACCGGGCGGCCCGCAGCATCCGCAGCGGGTCGTCGCTGAACGAGAGTTCCTCGGACGCCGGCGTGCGCAGGACGCGCGCGTCCAGGTCGGCCAGCCCGTCGAACGGATCGGTGAAGGCACCGTTCACGACCGACAGGGCCATCGCGTTGACCCGGAAGTCGCGCCGTTTCAGGTCGTCGACGAGGGAGTCGCCGAACGCCACCACGGGCTTGCGCGAGTCGGGGTCGTACGCGTCGGCCCGGTACGTCGTGATCTCCACGATCCACTCGCGGCCGTCGTCCTCCCGGACCTTTCCCCCGATCGTCCCGAACGCCTTGCCGATGTCCCAGGTCGCCCGGGTGACCGTCCGCAGCAGGGTCTCGATGGCGTCCGGACGCGCCGGCGTCGTGAAATCAAGGTCGTTGCCGAGGCGTCCGAGCAGCGCGTCGCGGACCGTCCCACCCACCAGGTGCAGGTCGTAGCCGGCGCCGGCGAAGGCGTCCGCGAGGCGCGCGATGGCGGGCGCGCCGACGACGACGCGCTCCAGCGACTGGCGTTGCCCTGGGGTCAGAGATGACACGGCGGGCCAGCTTACCGGCCCTACGATGGGCGGGTGAGCGCCCCGACCCGCCGCCGTCCCGTGCGGCAGGCGTTGCGGCTGCTCCTTCTCACGCTCTGCGCGGCGCTGACGCTGGCCCCGCTGAGCGTCCCCCTGGCCTCCCCCGCGCAGGCCGCGACCACGCCGCTCGAGGTCGTCCTCACCGACGTGACGGCGTCCGGCAACCTCCCGACCGATCGCGTGACCGTGACCGGCACGGTCGCCAACCGCGGCACCTCCCCCGCCTACGGCGTCCGGGCGACGCTGTGGCGCTCGACCGCCCAGCTGCGCTCGCTCCAGGCGGTCACGGACGCCCTCGCCGCCGAGAAGCCGCCCACCGGCGGCACGATCACGACCGTCCAGACCGCGACCGACCAGGTCACCACCGCGACGACCGCGCTGGAGCCCGGGGCGTCCAGTTCGTTCACCGTGTCCGCCACCCTGAGCCAGCTGAGTCTGGTGGCGGACGCCTCGTACTGGGTCGGCGTCCGGCTCACCGGCGCCACGAGCCCGAACGGCAACGCCGACGCCGCGCTCGCCGCCCAGGCCCAGACGCTGACGACCGTCCCGGGCGCGACGGCCCCCGCGATCGTCACCGTCGTCGAACTCTCGGCGACCCCGAGCCGGCTGCGTCCGAGCCTGTTCGCGGACGACGCCCTGGCCGCCGAACTCGCCCCCGGCGGACGCCTCGCCCGCCTTCTGGACGCCGCCGCCCAGCCCGGAAATTCGTGGGTCGTCGACCCCTCCCTCCTGTCAGAGGTCACCGACATGGCCGACGGCTACTCGGTCGTCGACGGCAGCGGCACCCAGGCGGGCACGGGGGTCCAGGCCGCCAAGGATTGGCTGGCCGCCTACGAGGCCCTGCCGCAGAGCTCCGGAGTCCGGACCCTCTACGGTCACCCCGACCTCGCCGGCGCCTTCGACGCGAACTCGTCGACCGTCCTCGACCGCGCCCTAGACGCCACCACCGCGTCGACCGCCGACCTGCCCACGGTCGCAGTGCTGGCGCGAGTGAGCGACCGGGCGCTGGCAGAGCTGGGACGCCGCGGCGTCCCGGTCGTCTCCACGGCGGCCGGCGCGCGCCAGCCGTGGGTGAGCATGGGCGGGGCGAAGGTCGCCGGCGCGCTGTCTCTGGACGCTCCCGTCAGCTCGCCCGCGCTCGGCGACTCGCCCGACACCCGCGCCGCCGTCGCGGTGGCGCTCGCCCGCGCGGTGGGCTCGCAGGTGCGCCTGGTCACCACACGGGACGCCGCCGCCGTGGCCGCGCAGGCGTCCCCGCCCTGGACCGTCCAGCGCTCGCTCAGCGACCTCCTGGCCACGGCCCCGACCGCGACGGCCGACGTCCCCGAGGCGGTCAGCGCGCCCGGCGGGCTCACCTCCGCCACCACCGCCCGGCTCGACCAGCTGCGCCGCGAGCTCGGGATGTACGTCTCGGCCGCCCCGTCCACGCAGCTCGCCCGCCTTCCGGACGCCCTCGTCTCGAACGCCGCCAGCGAGGCCTGGCTCGCGGACGCGGCCGGACGCCAGTCCTACATCGACGCAGTCGCCCACGCCTGGAACATCGTCGGCGGGATCGACCTGTCGGTGACCCGCACCGTCACCCTGTCGTCGGAGCAGAGCCAGTTCCCGGCGACGATCACCAACCACCTCGCGGACTCGATCTCGGTGCGGGTCGTGGGCGTGTCCGACAACAGCGCCCGCATGAGCATCGAGCGCTCGGAGCTGGTGACGATCCGGCCCGGCGACAGCCTGACCGTGGTGCTCACGGCGTCCGCGCGCGGGAACGGCGTCGTGGGCGCCGAACTGCACGTCGAGACGGCCGACGGCGTCCCGGTGTCGCCGCCCGTGCCGGTGACCATCGAGGCCACCAGCCTCGGACGCGTGGGCTGGATCATCGTGGCGGTCTCGGGGGCCGTCCTCGTCGTCAGCACCGCGCTGCGCATCGTGCAGGTGCGCCGCCGCAGGGCGCGGCCATGAGCGAGGCCGCCGACTCACGCGCCCGCAAACGGCTGCTGGGCGCGACGGCGATCATGGCGTCCGGGACCATGGTCTCGCGCATCCTCGGCTTCGTCCGGACGCTGCTGGTCGCCTTCGCGCTCGGCAACACCACGACGCAGGGCGACACGTTCACGCTCGCGACGGTCGTGCCCAACAACCTGTACATGATCTTCGCCGGCGGGGCGCTGAACACCGTGCTGGTGCCGCAGATCGTCCGGCACGCGAAGTCGGACGCCGATGGCGGAGAGAGCTTCGTCAACCGGGTCATGACGGCCTTCCTGTTGGCGCTGGCCCTCGTCACCGTGCTCGCCTGCATGTTCACCCCGCAGGTCATGTCGCTGTGGATGGGCGACGTCTGGCACACCGAGCGGCTCGAGGCGCACGCCCAGGCGCTGTTCTTCCTGGCCTACCTGACGATGCCGCAGGTCTTCTTCTACGGGGCGTTCTTCCTCATCGGGCAGGTGCTCAACGCGCACGACCGGTTCGGGCCGATGATGTGGGCGCCGATCGTCAACAACGTGGTGCAGATCGGCGTCCTCGGGGCGTACGCCGCGATCTGGGCGGGCCAGGCCGACCACTCGGCGCCGTTCACGCACGAGCAGGTGCTGGTGCTGGGCATCGGCTCGACGGTCGGCATCGTGGCCCAGACGCTGGCGCTGATCCCGGCGATGCGGCGCCTTGGCTTCCGCTACCGGCCGCGGTTCGACCTGCGCGGCGCCGGGCTCGGCGAGACGTTCCACCTCGCCAAGTGGGCGATCGGCTACGTGCTGGTCACGCAGCTGGCGTCCGTGGTGATCACCCGGCTGGCGTCCACGGCGACCGTGGTCGACCCGACCAAGACCGGGCCGGGCCTGCTCGTCTACAACGAGGCCTACCTCACCTGGATCCTGCCCCACTCGCTGCTCACAGTGAGCCTGGCGACCGCGCTACTGCCGTCGGCGTCCCGGCTCGCGGCGGCCGGCGACCTGACCGGCGTCGGCGAGGAGACCGCCCGGACGCTCCGCCTGGCCAACACGTTCATCGTGCCCGCGGCGGTCGGCCTGGTGGTGCTGTCGAGCCCGTACGCCAACCTGATCTTCGGCAACGGCGCGGGGGCGTCCGACTGGCACGCGGTCGGGCTGACGCTCGCGTGCTTCGCGGTCGGCCTGGTGCCGTACACGATCCAGTACGTCTACCTGCGCGGGTTCTACGCGCTGGAGGACATGCGCAAGGCCTTCCTGCTGCAGCTGCCGATCTCGGCCGCGAACGCCGTGCTGGCGCTCGCGTGGGTCGCCCTCGACCCCGATCCGATGACCGTCGCGCCCCGGCTCGCGCTGTGCTACTCGCTGTCGTACCTGCTCGGGGCGTTCATCACCCACCGCTCGCTCGCCCGCCGGCTGCCCGGCCTGGACGCCCGCGGCATGCTGCGGCACGCGCTGCTGGCGCTGGCGGCGGTCCTGCCCGGGGCCGCGATGGCCTGGGCGATCACCTGGTACGCCGCCCCGCGCGGCAAGCTCTGGGTGGCGGCCGGGTTCGTGGTGGCCCTGGTGCTCTACGGGGTGCTGTACGTGCCTCTCGCCCGCCGCCTCGGCATCGCCGAGGTCGGCGAGATCGTCGCGCCCCTCGCCCGGCGGCTCGGGCTGCGGCGCGGGGGTCCGGGTCCGGGCACGGGTGTCTCGCCGGGCTCCTCCGACACCGACGAGGCCCGTGTGGTCGAGTCCGAGATCGGGGCGCTGGGTGGGCAGAACGGCTCGGACGCCCGCGAGGCCGATCGTGCGACCGCCGGACCGGCGTCCGGTGAGGACGCCGGCACCCTGCTGTCCTACCCGGCCCCGGACGCGACCGCACCAACGGCGTCCCTCAACACGGACGTGGTGCGCGAGGGCGACCGGCTCGACGGACGCTACCGCCTGCGCCGCCTGCTGGCCCGCCGCGGCCGGACGCTCACCTGGCTGGCCGACGACGAGTCGTTGTCGCGGCCGGTGCTGGTGCACGTGCTGCCGCCCGGCGAGCCGCGGACGTTGGAGATCCTGGACGCCGCCCGCGAGGCCGCGCTCGTCACCGACTCGCGGTTCCTGCGCGTCCTGGACGCGTCGCTCGCCGAGGACGCCCCCTGCGGCGCCTACGTGATCTGCGAGTACGCGCCGGGCGAGTCGCTGGAGTTGGTGCTGCGGCACGGTCCGCTGAGCCAGAGCGAGGCGTGCTGGCTGGTCCGCGAGATCGCCGACGGGCTGGTCGCGATGCACGCCGCCGGCCGCTTCCACCGCCACCTCAGCCCGCGGACCGTGGTCGTGACGGCGTCCGGCAACGTCAAGGTCGTCGGGTTCCTCCTGGACGCCGCCCTGGCCGCCGCGCAGCTAGGCGGCGCCCCCGCCGAGGACGCGCGCGCCGGCGAGCGGGAGGACGTCCTCGCCCTGGGCGGGCTGCTGCAGGCCTGCCTGCTCGGCACCGGCCGGGACGCCGCCGGTCAGGTCCGCCCGTCCACCGCCGGGCTGTCGCCCGAGGTCGCGGAGGTGATCGAGGCGATCGGCGGCCCCGCGGCGTCCGGACGCCCCTCGCTGGAGACCGCGACCGACGTCTCGATCGCGCTCGGCGGGATCCTCGGCGGCACGGACGCCTCCCGCGACCTCGACCGGCGGGTGCGGGCGGCGTCCACGGCTCCGGCGACCGGCCTGCTGCCGCGGCGCGCGGCGTCCGTCGCCGACACCCAGCGGATCGCGGCGGACGAACAGACCGGCGCCGTGCACACGATGTCGTTCTTCCCCTTCGGCGACGAACCCCGCTCACCGCTCACGCCGAACGAGGCGCGGACGATCCCGTTCACGCCGGTGCCGCCGCCGGCGATCCGGCGGGTGGATCCGGCCCCGGACGCCGTCACGGTCGCCACCCGGCCCGAGACCGGCCGCTGGATCAAGGTGCTCGCCGGGCTGTTCGCGCTGGCGCTGCTCGGCCGCGTCGGGGGCGTGGTCTTCAACCACTTCAGCGGGTCTCGGGCGGCGTCCGCGCACCAGGAGCTGGCGATCGTCGGCGTCCGCGGGACCCTCAACCCGCGCGAGTGGCTCGAGTTCA
>DAIRTI010000023.1:3616-34950 GCA_036803965.1 Propioniciclava sp. | reverse complement strand
CGGGCCCGTTCACGACCACATCGGTCACGCCTTGCAGCGCCAGCAACTCGTCCAGCGGCCCGGCCCCGCGGCTCTCCCGGCGCAGCGCGGCGAGGGTCTCCATGACCGAGGCGTCGCTGACCACGTAGCCCAGCCACTCCAGCGCGGACGCCACCGAGATCGGATCCGCCGACCGCCCCAGCGTGCTCAGCCGCTCCCGCACCCGGTCCAGGTCAATCGCCACGGCCCGCCTCCATCTCGCTCAGCAGCCGCCCGACGGCCCTCGCCCAACGGCCGCGTCCCGACCTGCCCGGTGGATCGCCCTGCTCGGCCGCGCGCGCCAGCCCCCGGTCCTCCGGCAACGACCCCGCCACCGGCAGCTCCAGCGCGCGGCCCACGACGTCGGCCGCCACCCGGCTGCCCGGCGACCGCCGGACGACGACCATCGGCGTCCCGAGATCGAGGCTGCGCACCGTCGCGGACGCCTCCGCCACCGCCCGGACGCACGTGCCCGAGACCAGGAAGCTCACCCGCGCTGCCGCCAAGGCCGGTCGCGCGGACGCCAAGGGCGAGCGTCCGACGTCCAGCACCACCAGATCGTGGTGCCGGGCCAGAGCCCCCAGCACCGCCCGGACCGACTCCGCCGACGGCGTCTCATCCGGCGGCGCCCCGGGCGCGGGGCGCCCCATCGACACCACCGTCAGCCCGTCCACCCGTGGCAGGAAACGCCTCACATCGGTGACCTCGCCGCGGGCCCCCAGCAGCCGCGGCCAGCGCCACCCCGGCGTCCGCTCAGCCCCCAGCAACAGATCGATGCCGCCGCCCAACGGGTCGACGTCGACCAGCGCCGCCGTCCGCCCCCGGCGACGCGCCACCATGGCCAGACCCGCCGCCAGCGTGGACGCCCCGACGCCTCCGCTTCCGCCGACCACCGCCACCACCGGAGCGCCGGCACCCCGGTCATCGGCCAGCACCGCCGACAGGGCGGCCAGCCCGTCCGGCAGCACGATCACCTGCCCGCCCAGCGACACCGACCACCGCCCCAGTTCCTCGGGCGAGTAGCCCACGAGAAACACCCCTGGACGCGCCTTCGGCCCCTCGGACGCCAGCGCGGCGGCCTGGTCTCCCCCGACCAGGACCAGCCCCGCCTCGGCCCAACTCACTAGGCAGTCCTCGACCGCCTCCACCACTTCCACCCGGACCCCGTGGGCAGCCGCGGCGGCCAGGACGGCGTCCGAGACGGCCTCCTGCTGGGTCAACAACACGACGTGGGGCGAGTTCACGCCCACACATTGGGCAGCGCACCCCGGTTTGCGTCACGAACCCGCAAATCTGTGGATAACTCTTCCCGCCCGGGCATGCCGTGTCCGGCCCGCCGCCGCGGCCGACCTACGATGACCGCCATGACCGTCGTGAGCCAGCCGTCCTTCCCCCGGATCGCCCTCGACTGGCTCATCGACTCCCCGACCGACCGCGTCCTGGCCCTGGGACGCTCCTGCAGCCCGCTCATGGCCCTACTCACCGAGCGCGGCAACCCGCTGACCGCGAACGACCCCGACCCCACGGGCGTCCGCAGGCTGCTGGCGCACGCCCCGCGGGCCCTGCCGACGGTGTCCGAGGCCGCGCACCTGCCGTTCGTGCCGGGCGCCTTCGACGCGGTCCTGATCAACCAGAGCTTCCACACCCTCGACCCGTCCACCGCGCTGCCCGAGCTGGCGCGCGTCCTCAGCCCCGGCGGCTACGTGGCTGTCTCGTACACGATCCGCGACGACTCGGTGCCCTGGGTGCGCCGGCTGGTCAAGCTGATGCGCGCCGTCGACCCCGAGGCGATGACCGGCGACTACGGGGCGGCGTCCCTCGATTGCCTGAGCACGAGCCCGCACTTCCCGCTCGTCGAGCACAAGGACTTCCGCCTCTGGACCCCCATCTCCCGCGACGGCATGACCGACATGGTGCGCCGCCGTTTCCCGCGCCTGGACGCCGATCGCCTCGCCGAGCTCTTGGAGGACGTGGGCGCGCTCTACGACACGTCGGCGCGCGTCCCGGACCCGCTGCTGCTGCCCTACCGCGTGTCCTGCTGGCGCGCCTGGGTGGACCACAGCGAGTTCACCTCGGGCCTGGCGATCCCCGACGACGGCCTGACGATCGCCCTGGCGGGGCCCCGTCGCTAGGACGCCCGCCGCGCACACGGCTAGCATGAACGCAGCCATCGGACAGGAGTGAGCAATGGCCGACATCGAAGCCGCCCTGCAGGAGATCACGGCCGACATCCGCACGATCGTCCAGGGGGAGATCGAGCTGGCCAAGGCCGAGGTGCTGCCGGGCGCGAAGAAGGCCGGCCTCGGCGCGGGCCTGCTGGGCGCGGCGGCAGTGTTCGGGCTGCTGGCGATCACCGTGCTGTTCATCTGCCTCGGGTTCGCCTTCACGAACCTCTTCTGGGGCGTCACGGCCACTCCGGTCGGCGCCTTCGGGTTCGGCTTCCTGTGCGCGGCCGGCGTCTACCTGCTGATCGCCGCGATCCTGGCCCTGATCGGGATCGTCAACGTCAAGAAGCTGAAGTCGCCGGAGACGGCCATCTCCTCCACCCAGCAGACGACGGACGCCCTCGGTGCGGCCGCCAGCAAGGGCCTCGCGAACGTCCGCATGCTCGCCACGCGCGGCAAGAAGGTCATCGCCCGCGATGCCACCGGCCAGATCGTCACCGTCTACTCCGGACCGCGCCGCCTGGCCGACGATCAGGGCGGCCAGGCGGGCATCACGAGCTAGCGCTCAGGCCTGCAGTTCGTAGATCCGCGACTCCCAGGGCTCCAGCGTCTGGACGTCCCCGGTCACCTCGGGCAGGTTCGTCAGCACCAACCGGGCGTCGGTGAGGTCGGGCAGCTCCGCCATCGGGACGCCCACCATCGTCGACGTCATGTTCGCCACCACCAGCAGTCGCCGGTCGCCGAGCGTGCGCGTGAAGACCCACAGCTTGTCGTCGTCGGGCAGCAGCAGTTCGAAGCGGCCCTCCCGCACCACCTCGTCGTCGTGCCGCAGTGCGATCAGCGTCCGGTAGTGAGAGAAGACGGACGCCGGATCGCCCACCTGGGACGCCGCGTTGATCGCCCGGAAGTTGCCGTTGACGGCGATCCACGGCGTGCCGGTCGTGAAACCGGCCATCGGGGCGTCCGACCAGCACATCGGCGTCCGGGCGTTGTCGCGGCTCTTCGCGGCCAGGCCGGTCAGGACCATCTCCTCCGAGACGCCCGCGGCCACCGCGCCGCGGTGGTAGTTGAGCGCCTCGATGTCGCGGTAGTCGGCGATGGCGTTCAGGCGCGCGTTGGTCATGCCGAGTTCCTCGCCCTGGTAGACGTACGGCGTCCCCCTGTGCAGGTGCAGCACGGTAGCCAGGGTCTTCGCCGACGCTACCCGGTGCTCGGGTGAGTCGTCGCCGAACCGGGACACGGCTCGCGGCTGGTCGTGGTTGTCCCAGTACAGGGAGTTCCAGCCCTCGTCGGCGAGGCCCTCCTGCCACGCGGCCAGGTTCTGCTTCAGCTCGGGCAGGTGCAACATCCTCAGCGCGTACTTGTCGAAGCCGGGCTCCTGGTCGAGCGCCATGTGCTCGAACTGGAAGACCATCCGCAGGCGCGGATGGTGCTGGCTCGTGTAGACGCGTGCGTGGTCGACATCGACGTCGATCATCTCGCCGACAGTGAACAGATGCTTCTCGTTCAGGCCCACCTCGGCGTTCATCTCCTCGATGAACTCCACCATCCGCGGGCCGTTCGCCACCTTCGAGACCTCGAAACTGAGCGTCTGGCCGGGGTCGACCGCACCGTCGGTCAGCGGGTGGGTCTTCGAGATGAGGTTGATGACGTCCATACGGAAGCCGTCGACGCCGCGGTCGACCCACCAGCGCATCATCGCGTAGACCGCCTGGCGCACCTCGGGGTTCTCCCAGTTCAGGTCGGGCTGGCGGCGGCTGAACAGATGCAGGTAGTACTCGCCCGATGCGGGGTCGTACTGCCACGCCGGGCCCCCGAAGAACGACGACCAGTTGGTCGGCTCGGCGCCCGGCGTGCCGGGCTCGACGCCGGCCCGGGGCGGCGCCCAGAGGTACCAATTCCGCTTGTCGGACGCCTTGTCACGCGATTCGACGAACCACGGGTGATCGTCGGAGGTGTGGTTGACGACGAGATCCATCACCAGCTTCATGCCGCGCTCGTGCAGGGCTGCGATCAGCTCGTCGAGGTCGGCCAGGGTGCCGAAGATCGGGTCGATGTCCTGGTAATCGGAGATGTCGTAGCCGTTGTCGTCCATGGGCGAGCGGTACACCGGCGACAGCCAGATCACGTCGGCGCCCAGCGCCTTCAGGTGGTCGACGTGTTCGATGATTCCCCGCAGGTCGCCGACTCCGTCGCCATCGGCGTCCGCGAAGGACCGGGGGTAGATCTGATAGACGACAGCGCTCTTCCACCATTCGGCATCCATGGCGATGATCCTGCCGTCGGCGTCCGACAAATGAAAGCGGTTGTCAGTGGCGTCCTCGGAAGAACCGCTCGGGGATCTCCAGCTGGCGCGTGGCGTCCCAGGGCTCCGTCCAGCCGGCGAGGTCGAGCAGCCCCGAGAGCAGATAGCCGGTGAGCCCCCAGACGAACAGGTCGTCGACCAGGAACACCGGCCCGGTGTGCCCCGAGGGGTGGATCCAGGTGGCCCGGTTCTCGGGGTTCACTAGGTCGGACACCGCCAACTGATGCACCGCCGCCACCTCCCCGAGGTCGACGGGGTGCAGCTGCGCCGGACGCCGCCACCAGCCGACCACCGAGTGCACGTCGAAGCCGGACGCCATCACGCTCGCCGGCGGCAGCTCGCCCAGCATCTCGACGGTGGCCGGCTCGATGCCGACCTCCTCGGACGCCTCCCGCAGCGCCGCCTGCTGCGGCGTCTCGCCGGCCTCGATGCGCCCGCCGGGGAACGCCACCTGCCCCGCGTGCCGCCGCAGGTGCGCGGTCTTCTCGATCGCGACGACCCGCAGGCCGTCGGTGGGACGCCCCGGAGTGGACCCGACGCCGGAAACTGGAGAGTTGTGGTCCGTAGTCGAACCAGAACCCTCCAGATTCCTGGCTCGGGCATCGGTCTCGGCGTCCGACCACAGCAGCGCGAGCACCGCGGCGCGACTCAGCGTGCCGAACGGGGGCCGGGCGGCCAGCACCGCTGCGGCTTCGGGGGACGCCAGCCCGGCACGCAGCCGGTCGAGCGACGCTGGCACGTTTGCCGACTCCCCCAGCCGGCCGGAAGACGCGGGCACGGTCACACCGTTACCCCGAGCCGGTCGCGAGCCAACTGCTGCAGCCGCTCGACCGACGCCCCCCCGCCGGTGATGCGGTAGACGATCCGGCCGTCCGCGGCCACGAGCAGCGTCACCGGGATGCCCGGCAGCGACAGCCTCGCACGCAGCACGGCGCCCTGATCGACGAGGTGCGGGTACGTCCAGCCTGCCGCCCGCGCAAAGGCGATCGCGGCGGCCGGATCGGGATCGTCGTAGTTGATGCCCAGCACCGCCACCTTGTCGCCGGCCCGCCGGGCGAACTCGGCCAGCACCGGCGCCTCGGTCTTGCAGGGCTCACACCACTGCGCCCAGAGGTTCACCACGAGTGGACGCCCCCGCAGTTGCGCCAGGTTCACCGACCGCTCCGACCCCAGGCACGGCAGGACGACGTCCGGCAGCCCCGCCTGCAGCACTGGCGCCCCGCCAGCCGGCACCTCACAGTCGGGCAGGCCGGCGGCCACCCGCTGGGCGATCAGCGCGGGCGTGTTCGGGTTCGAGGACGCCGTCGCCGCCCCGGTCGTGACGCCGGTGGCCGCTCCCGCGGGAGAGGGTGTGCAGCCGGCGAACCCGGCCGTTAGCGCGAGGACGAGCGTGGCGGCGCCCAACCGCAGAGACATCCGGACGCCGTCGCGCCCCGCGGCTCGACTGCGGGACGCCTCACCCGTTCCCGTTGGACGGCGGGCCTTCACGCCCCCGCCTTCACCAACTTGGCCGCAATCTCGGCGTCGGTGGGCCCCAGGCCGTAGCTCGGGCACAGCCGGGCCAGCGGACACGCGCCGCACGCCGGCTTCTTGGCGTGGCAGCAGCGGCGTCCGTGCCAGATCATGCGGTGCGACAGGCCCACCCAGTCGCGCTTGGGGAACAGCGCGCCGATCTCGGCCTCCACCACCTCGGGCTTGTCGGACGCCGTCCAGCCGAACCGCTTGGCGAGCCGCAGCACGTGGGTGTCGGTCGTGATGCCCGGGACGCCGAACGCGTTGCCCAGCACGACGTTCGCGGTCTTGCGACCGACGCCGGGCAGCTTGACCAGGTCGTCGAGGCGTCCGGGAACCTCCCCGCCGAACCGCTCGACCAGCGCCGCGCCGATGCCGATCAGATGATTGGTCTTGGCCCGGAAGAACCCGGTGGCGTGGATCAGCTCCTCGAGCTCGGCGCGATCGGCACCCGCGTACGCCGCGGCGTCCGGATACCGCGCGAAGAGGGCGGGCGTGACCTTGTTGACCATGACGTCGGTCGACTGGGCCGACAGCACGGTCGCCACCAGCAGCTCGAGCGGGCTGCGGAAGTCGAGCTCGCAGTGAGCGTCCGGGTAGGTGTCGGCCAGGATGGCGTCCATCTTGCGGGCCCGCCTGGCCAACGCCCCCGGGCTCGTCATCAGACCTCGACGACGAGTTCCAGCTCGACCGGAACGTCCAGCGGCAGCACCGCGACGCCGAACGCCGACCGGACGTGCGCACCGGCCTCGCCGAAGATCTCGCCCATCAGCTCGCTGGCGCCGTTGGCGACGGCCGGCTGGCCCGAGAAGGACGGATCGCTGGCCACGAAGACCACGAGCTTGACGATGCGCTTGATGTTGTCGATGCCGCCCGCGATGCCCGCGGCGGCGGCCAGCGCGTTGAGGGCGCACTGCCGGGCGCACTCGGCGCCCTGCTCGGGCGTGACGCCGGCGCCCAGCTTGCCGACCGCGATCGGCTTGCCGTCGCGCACGGGCAGCTGCCCGGACGTCCAGACCTGGTTGCCGACGGCCGTCGACGGCACGTACGCGGCCAGCGGCACAGCCACTGCGGGCAGCTCAAGGCCGAGGGCGGCCAGGCGGGCGGAGGGCTTCACTACGTCGTTCACTTGCTCTGCTCCTTCGAAAGCGGTCGTTTGAGGTACGCGACCAGGTGTTCCGGGTTGGGCCCGGGCACCACCTGCACGAGCTCCCAGCCATCCGCGCCCCAGGTGTCGAGGATCTGCTTCGTCGCGTGCGTCAGGACGGGAACCGTCGCGTACTCCCACGTGGTCATGCGGGCCACCCTATCGGCAGCGGCGGACAGTTCCCGGCGTCCTCCAGACGGGGCCGGCCGACGACTGCCGCAGACCCAGGCCGCGCCAACGGCGTCCCAATTGAAAAGCCCCGCGACGGCGGGGCTGGGACGGGACGGGAATAGATTCAGAGCGCCTGGCTCGGCTTGCGGCAGAGGACTGAACTCCACGAGGAGATGTCGGTGCGCTGGCGCAGCAACTGCCGACGCTCGCGCTCGGTCATGCCGCCCCACACGCCCCACTCGATGCGATTGTCGAGAGCCTCTGCGAGGCACTCCGACCGGACGGCGCAGCCCATACAGACTGTGCGCGCACGCTTCTGGTCGGCACCCTCGGGAAACAACTGGTCCTGCATCCCGCGGCACCGGGCCTTCAGTGTCCAGTCGTCCGCACTGCTCACTGCCATGCGAGACCTCTCTGAGAACTGATCACGGTTGCGGAGTTACGAACGCCCATTTCGTAACGAAAGGGTAACTGGCAGCCCCGGACCTGACAAGGTGGGTATGGACGCCATTCGAGTGTCCCCGGGCGGCCTGGACGCCGTCGCGCAGCCTGTGAACCGGGAAGGGCGTTCTGGGTTCGCCGGACGCACCGCGTACCCTTGGCCCCATGCGTGTGCCTACCCTCGGACGACGACTGTACTCGGCACTGATGTTCGTGCTGGTCAGCGTCATCGGCGGCGTCCTCATGGCAGGCCTGTTGGTCCCGACGGCGGGGATCGCCGCCGAGAGCGGGAAGACCGTCGCGATGGCCCTCAACTCGCTGCCCGAGGAGCTGAAGGTCGGTCCGCCGTCTGAGGGCTCGAAGGTGCTGATGGGCGACGGCACGACCGTGCTGACTACGTTCTACGACCAGAACCGCAAGAACGTCACCCTCGACGAGGTCGCGCCGATCATGCGGCAGGCGCAGGTGGGCATCGAGGATCAGCGCTTCTACCAGCATGGCGCGCTCGACCTGCGGGGCACGCTCCGCGCATTGGTGCGCAGCAGCAGCGGCAGCGCCCAGGGCGGCTCGACGCTCACGCAGCAGTACGTCAAGCTCGCTCTGCTCTACGACGCCGCCGCACGCAACGACGTCGCGGCGGTCGAGGCGGCCAACAGTCGCACGATCAGCCGCAAGCTGCTCGAACTGCGGTACGCCGTCGCGCTCGAGAAGGAGATGACGAAGGACCAGATCCTGGAGCGCTACCTCAACATCGCGTTCTACGGCGACAAGACCTACGGCGTCGAGGCCGCCGCCCAGCACTACTTCGGTGTCTCCGCCAAAGACCTCTCGCTGCCCCAGGCCGCCATGTTGGCCGGCATCGTCCGCAACCCGGTGACGACGAATCCGATCGCCAACGTCGCCGCCGCCACCGAGCGCATGCGCAACGTCCTGGACAAGCTCGTCGAGATCAACGTCATCACCCCGGCCCAGGCGGCCGACGCGAAGCAGTACAAGTTCGACAAGAGCAAGGTCGTCGAGACGCCCGAGCGGGGCTGCACGACCAGCCCGTACCCGCACCTGTGCGACTACGTGACCCAGGTGCTGCTCCAGCAGACGACCAGCCTCGGCTCCACCAAAGCCGAGCGCCAGAACACCCTCAACCGCGCCGGCCTGACCATCTACACGCACATCGACCCACGCTTCCAGGACGCCGCGCAGGAGGCGGTCTCCGACCTCGTGGCACCGACGGACCCGGTGAACGGGGTGATGGACATGATCCAACCGGGCACCGGGGTCATCCTCGCGATGGCCCAGAGCAAGTACTCGATGGGCAGCGACACCGCCAGCGGCCAGACGTGGCACAACTTCTCGGCCTCGGACGCCATGAACGGCGTCGGGGGTTCCGAGGGCGGCTCGACCTTCAAGGCGTTCACGCTGACCGCCGCGCTCCTCGCCGGCATGGATCCGATCGACGATTACATCGACTCCCCCATCTACTACTGGTTCCCCAACGGCACGAAGTTCGGCGGCTGCAACACGAGCGCGGCCATCTACCAGTCGGGCGGCGGCTGGGGAGTCAGGCAGGCGGGCGCGACCGGCGATTTCAACATGTACCTTGGGGCGACCTACTCCTCGAACACGTTCTTCACCCAACTCGAGAAGAAGGTGGGCGTCTGCAACGTCGTGAAAGCTGCCGAGGCCCTGGGCCTGAAGCGGGCCGACGGGGCGAGCCTGATCACCGGCATCCGCCCGGACGGCAAGCTCGTCGGCGACCTCGTCGACGCCGAGAAACCGACCTTCACCCTCGGGAACACCCCGGTGACGCCCCTGTCGCTGGCCAACGCCTACGCCACGCTGGCCGCCCGCGGAAAGCGGTGCGACCCGATCATCCTGAAGAGCATCACGGACACCAAGAACCGCAACTACGACGTGCCCAGCGCCAACTGCCAACAGGTGATCCCCGCTGAGGTCGCCGACCGGGTGAGCGACATCCTGCACGGCCCGTTCTCGTCCGAGGGCACGGCCGCGAGGGCCGCGATCAGCGGCTACATGATCTCGGGCAAGACCGGCACCCAGACCGACGCCCCGACGATTCTCACCGTCGGCTACACCCCCGACATCGTCGGCCTGGCGATCCTCACCTCCGACGCGAAGCACCCCGAGGCCATCGCCAACAAGGCGCGCTACGGCGACAAGAACAAACCGAGGCTGCAGAGCCTCCGCGTCCACGGTACGGACTACAAGTCGGGCTACACACTCAGCGGCTCCTCAGGAGGGGAGGCCGGCGCCATGGTCTGGAAACCGGCCATGGTGAAGGTGTTGCCCCTGCTGCCGCACACCCAGTTCGTCCGACCAGCGGAGTCTCCATACTCGGACGCCACGACGAACGCCGGCGTCTACTTCCCGCGTCAATCCAGCAACGACGACCAGGGGACGACGCAGACCACGACGAGCCGGCCCGCGACGTCCCGGCCGGCCACCACGACGACGACCACGGAACCGGCGACCACGACCACGACCGGGCCCGGCCGCCAGCAGGGGCCATGACCGGGATCCATCTGGGCCGTGTCGCGGCGCTCACCCTCGGGGTGGGCGCCGCCTGCGTCGCCTACGGCACGTTCGTCGAGTCGGCCGCCTATCGGGTGCGCCGGGTGACCGTCCCAGTCCTGGACGCCGGCGCGACCCCCCTGCGCGTGCTGCACCTCTCCGACATCCACCTGATGGAGTTCCAGCGGCGGCGGCGGGCGTTCCTGGCGTCCCTGGCCGGGTTGGAGCCGGATCTCGTCGTCAGCACCGGCGATCACCTGTCGTCACCGGACGCCGTCGGTGCGCTCCGCGACGCCTTCGGACGCCTCCTCGGCCTTCCCGGCGTCTTCGTCTTCGGCTCCAACGACTTCCACGCGCCAAGCCTGCGCAATCCGGTGCGATACATGTGGAGGAGCACCGCCGACGACGCGGACGCCGAACGCGACGACATGCGCCCCGCAGAGCTGAGGGACACCCTGGCGTCCGGCGGCTGGGGACACGTCGACGACGCCCGAACGGTCCTGCAGGTGCGCGGGCAGCGGCTGGACATCCGCGGTACCGGGGACGCCCACGAGTCGCGCGACCACTACGAGCGCGTCGCCGGGGCGACCGAGCCCGGCACCGTCCCGCTGGGCGTCACGCACGCGCCGTACAGTCGCGTCCTGGACGCCATGGCGCGCGACGGCGTCCGGCTGGTGTTCGCTGGGCACACGCACGGCGGACAGGTGTGCGTGCCGCTGTACGGGGCCCTGACGTCGAACTGCGATCTGCCGCCGGCCAAGGCGAAGGGGCTGTTCCGGCACGAGACCGCGGATGGTCACGCGTGCTGGGTGCACGTGTCGGCGGGGGTCGGGATGTCGCCCTACGCGCCCTTCCGGTTCGCCTGCCCGCCCGAGGTCACGGTGCTCACGCTCAACGCTGGACCCGAATAGGTGGGTCCGACGAGTTTGGGCTAGACTGCTCGACGGCCCGCGGGCGACCGGGGCCATCGGGGTGTGGCGCAGCTTGGTAGCGCGCTTCGTTCGGGACGAAGAGGCCGCAGGTTCAAATCCTGTCACCCCGACCAAAAGGAAAGCCGCTCTGACTTGGCCTGACATCCGAAGTCGGAGCGGCGTTCTCGTCCCTGCACAACATGCTCACAGCAGGGTTCTGCACCGTCACCGCACTGCAGGAGGCGTCATGATTGCGCCGTGAGTGATGCCGTCGCGACTCCAAGCCACTGTTGCCAGGCGCTCCGGGGGCAGGTGGAGTTCCGCTGCACCGAGCACCCGAGGCCGGCCTCATGGCCCCGACTATCTGATCGGCTACGACCCCAAGTCCGACGAGTACGGCGTGTGGGTCCACGACGGACGCGACGGACAAGCCTCGTCGTGGATCGGAATCGCCTTCTGCCCGTTCTGCGGCAGCAGGCTGCCACGACCTCGACGGGCCGATTGGTTCGCCCGCCTCGAGAAAGCCGGCCTGGACCCATTGAAGGCTCCCGCCGAGCTCCGGCGTTACGGATGGTGGAGGCAAGACTAATCACCAGGTGTCATCCGAAGAGTTGCTCGAGCTGTACACCACTGACGTCGTGGGTGTTGGGTTCGCTGAAGTCGGTGATCCTGACCGTCGCCTTCGATTTGCGCTTGGCCCGGGGGCGGAGTTACCTTGAGCGACGTGTCCGATCGCATCCATCGTCCTGCCAGCCCGCGTCCCGCGGTGCCGGCGATGATGTGCATGCGAATGTGTTGCCGTTGAGCATCGGCCCCGACAGCACAGCGATCCGGTCTGTTCTGATCTGATCTTCCGCGCCCGGACGCCTCGCGTCCGCCGGTTCTGTCGGGTCCACATCACCCGCCGTGACCCGCGCCTGCCCTATCTTGCGGAGTGTCCGGCACCGACAGACCGAGAGGCACGCCCGTGATCGCAGTGACCGACCTGAGAAAGGTCTACCACCAGCCCGGCCGCGAGATCCGCGCGCTGGACGGGGTCAGCCTCACCGTGCCCGCGAACTCGGTCCACGGGGTGATCGGCCAGTCGGGCGCAGGCAAGTCGACGCTGGTGCGCTGCCTGGCCATGCTCGACCGGCCCACGGCCGGCACCGTCGAGATCAACGGGGTCGAACTGACGACCGTGAGCACGAACGAACTGCGCCGCGCGCGGCGCCGCCTCGGGGTCGTCTTCCAGCACGCGAACCTCTTCGACTCCCGGACGGTCGAGGGCAACGTCGCCTACCCGCTCGAGTTGGCCGGCGTCGGACGCCCCGAGCGCCTGGCCAAGGCGCGCGAGTTGCTCGGACTCGTCGGGCTCGGGGACGCCGGGGCCGCCCACCCCGCCCAGCTGTCCGGCGGCCAGCGGCAGCGCGTCGGCATCGCCCGCGCCCTGGCCACCGACCCCGACGTGCTGCTCTGCGACGAGCCCACCAGCGCCCTCGACCCCGCGACGACCGCCGAGATCCTCGACCTGATCGCCGCACTCAAGGCCCGCCTGGGGCTGGCGGTGCTCGTGATCACCCACGAGATGGGGGTCGTCAAGCGGGTCTGCGACTCGGTGTCGTTGCTGGATGGGGGCCACATCGTCGAGTCCGGCACGCTCATCGACGTCGTCTCGGCGTTCGGCAGCCGGCTCAGCGAGTCGCTCATCGGGCTGCCGCCCACGCCCCCGGTCAGCCCGGAGGAGGGGCGTCCGGTCGAGATCCTCGACGTCGGCGAGAGCGCCGAACTCTCGGCGCTGACCGCCGCGTCCAGGCACTTCGGGGTCGACTTCCAGGTGATCGCCGCGAGCGTCGAGCAGCTGGCCGGCGTCACCTTCGGACGCTGGCGCGTGCTCGTGAAGCCGCCGCTCACCCCCGAGGAGGTGGTCGCGCACCTGCGCACCCACGGCGTCCAGGCCAGTGTCGGGACGCCCACGCCCGAGTCCGCGCTCGGTCCGGGGGCGGCGCGATGAGCGACTTCCTCGAGTCCCTGCTCAACAACCCGGCCATCACGAACGCGATGTGGCCGGCGTTCCTCGAGACGCTGCTGATGGTCGGCATCTCCGGGCTGGCAACGGTGATCGTCGGCCTGCCGGTGGGCGTGGTGCTGTTCGTGACCCAGCCGGGCGGACTCGCCGAAAGCCGTCCGGTCAACCTGATCCTCGGCGGGATCGTCGTCAACATCACCCGCTCGATCCCGTATGCCATCTTGATGGTCTCGCTGATCCCGTTCACGCGCTGGGTCGTGGGCACGTCGATCGGGCCGCTCGCGGCGTCCGTGTCGTTGACGATCGCGGCCGTGCCGTTCTTCGCGCGGCTGGTGGAGGCGGGGCTGCGCGAGGTGCACCCCGGCAAGGTGGACGCCGCCCACGCCATGGGCTCGACCCGGCTCCAGACCGTGTTGAAGGTGCTGCTGCTCGAGGCGTCCCCGTCGCTGGTCGCCAGCGTCACCACGACGCTGGTCGCGCTGATCGGCTACTCGGCGATGGCCGGCCTGATCGGCGGCGGCGGCCTCGGACGCCTCGCCTACAACTACGGCTACCAGCGCTTCCAGCCGGAGGTGATGGTCGTCGTCCTGGTCGTCCTGGTCGTGCTGGTGCAGCTGGTCCAGGCGATCGGGGACGCCGTCGTGCGGCGGGTCGACCACCGCTGACAACAGACTTCCCGGCCCACCAGGCCGGGACCGGCCACCCCGGCCGGAATGAGGCCCCGACCCAGGGCCGCAATCGAAGAGGAGTAAGCAATGAGGTCACTACGCAAGCACCTGTCCGCCGTCGTCATAGCCGCGGCCCTCATGGCGCTGACGGCTTGCGGCAGCAATCCGGCCGCGACCACCAGCGCTGCGACCACCGGCGGGGCCACCACGGCCGCGACGCTCACCAAGGTCACCGTCGGGGCGAGCCCCGTGCCGCACGCGAAGATCCTCGAGTACGTCTCGAAGAACCTCGCGGCCAAGGCCGGCATCGAACTCAAGATCGTCGAGTTCGACGACTACGTGCAGCCGAACGAGGCCCTGGCCGGCGGCGAACTGGACGCCAACTACTTCCAGCACCTGCCCTACCTCGAGGACCAGATCAAGTCGAAGGGCTACAAGTTCAGCCACGGGGCCGGCATCCACATCGAGCCGTACGCGGTGTTCTCGAAGAAGTACAAGGCGTTGTCGGAGGTGCCCGACGGCGCCAGCATCGCGATCACCAACGACGCCTCGAACCAGTACCGCGGCCTCAAGCTGCTGGCCGACAACGGGCTGCTCAAGGACCTCACCACCGACTCCACGGTCGTGAGCCTCACCGCGGCGCAGAACCCGCACGGCTTCAAGTTCATCGAGAACCAGCCCGAGGTGATCGTGCAGCAGCTCTCCGACCCGAAGGTCGACCTCGCGTTCGTCAACGGCAACTTCATCCTGACCGCCGGCCTGAACGCCAAGGACGCCCTGCTCGTCGAGAAGGTCGCGGGCAACCCGTACGCCAACATCCTCGTCTGGCGCACCGACAACACGAACCCCGGCGTGGCCAAGCTCGAGGAGCTGCTGCACTCGAAGGAGGTCACCGACTTCATCAAGCAGACCTGGCCGTCCGGGGACGTCATCCCGGGCAGCTGACCTGAACCTTGGGGCGTCCTAGAGTGAGGGCCAGCGGACGCCGTGGGCGTCCGCTGAGCAGGGAGGACGCCCATGTCCGCTCCGACGGCGACGCACCACCCTCTGGCCCCGCTGCCGAACACGGCGGTCGCCGGGTACGGGCTGGGTGACTTCGCCAACACCCTCGGGTTCTCAGCCGTCGGCCTCTTCCTGCTGCTCTACTACGCCGACGTCGCCGCGCTGCCACTGTGGGCGATCGCCGTTCTGTTCCTGGTCGTGCGGCTGTGGCACGCTGTCGCCGACCTTCTCGCCCTGCACGTCGTGAGCCGGCCCCTCGCCCGGGGCCGGCTCCGTCCGTTCCTCGTGGGCCTCGCCCTGCCGGTCGCGCTGTTGATCGTGCTCTGCTTCAACGTGCCGCGTCCCGGGCAGAAGTGGCTGGGCCTGATCAGCTGGGACGCGAGCGACGGCGTCCGGCTGACGTATGCGGTGCTGACGTACGCGGCATTCGGCTTGGCGTACTCGCTGATCGCGGTGCCCTACGGCCGACTCGGCGCCACGATGACCCAGTCGCCGCACGAGCGTTCGAAGCTGGTGTCGGCGCGGGCGATCCTGTCGGTGGTCGCGATCCTGGTCGTGGCGTACACCGTCTCCCCCGTTCTTGAATACATGCAGCGCGGCCGGGTGCCGGCGGAGCAACGGCTGCAGGAGCTGTTCACCGGCACGACGCTGGGCATCGCCGTGGCCGCGGCCGTGTGCTACTGGCTGGCCGCCGCCTGGTGCCGCGAGACCGTCCCCCGGGACGCCCCCACCCTGCGGCTGGCCGACCTCGTGGCGGCCCTGAAGGGCAACCCGGCGCTGCGCATCGTGTCCGGGGCGTCCGTGCTGTATCTGACAGGGCTGGCATCGATCACGGTGTCGGCGGCGTTCTTCGCCGACTGGATCCTGGGCTCGGTGAGCCATCTGCCGGCGATCCTGCTGCTCAGCTCGGGAGCCGGCCTGGCGGTCACGCCGTTCGTGCCGTGGCTGATCGAACGGCTCGGCAAGCGGATGATCTTCCAGTTCTGCGGCTTGCTGATCGTGGTGAGCGGGTTCGGGCTGTGGTTCATCCCGGCCCAGCCGAGGGGGTCCGGCATCACCAGTGCCTTCGTGGTCGCGCTGGGCCTGTTCGCGGTGAGCGGCGTGGGGGTCGCGCTGGTCAACCACCTCATGTTCGGGCTCGGTCCTGACACGGTGGAGTACGGCGAGTGGCTCGGCGCGGCGCGCGCTGAGGAGGCGTCCTACGCGGTGTTCACCGTCGCCCGCCGGGTGGCGCAGGCCGTGGGCGGTGCGGTGGCGGCGGCCCTGCTCGCGATCGGCGGGTACCTGGCCGGCCCCTCGCTGGTGGCTGCCGGTGGGACGCAGCCCGGCAGCGCGCTGGCCGCGATCCGGTTCGCCATCGGGCCGTTCCCGGCCATCTGCGCCGTGCTGGCCATGATCGCCTTCATGCCCTACCCCGTGACCGAGGAGCTGTTCTTCAGGATCCGCGACTCCAACGAGAAGCGCCGCCTCGACCGGCTCGCCGAGCGCCTCTGAGGTGGGGTCAGCTCGGCAAATCCGGGACTGGGTCACACTCGATGGCCTTCAAGGCCCGAATTCGGGCGTCTGGGTGCGTCGAGTGTGACGTACTCCCGGATTCGCGGGGGTCACCCGCGCTGAAGGGCGTCTTACTCCTCCGCCGGGACGGTCACGACCGCGTCCGGGTCGATCCGGACGCCGAGGGTGCCTCCGGGCACGGTCGTCTCGGTCGTCAGCGAGGCCCGCTGGCCGTCGGGGAGGGTGACATTGACCTCGACGCGTCCGCGTTGGTGGCGTTGGGATTCGATGGGCACCGCGAGGCCGTCGGGGGCCCCCACGAGGCCGCCGGTGCCGAGCCCGATGAGGCGTCCGGACGCCACCCCGGGCAGCCCGAGTCGAGCGGCCAGGGCGGCGTCCACGAACGGCCCATAGCCCAGGAAGGACGCCACCGCCCGCGTCGGCGGGTGCCGCCACAGCTCCTCGGACACCTCGTCGGCCAGCACCCGCCCGGACGCCAGCACCGCCACCCGGTCGGCGAGCGTGAAGGCCTCGTCCTGGTCGTGGGTGACGTAGACGGCGGTCGTGCCGGTCGTGCGCAGCACCTCACCGAGGACCCCCACCAGGTGGTCGCGCAGCCCCCGGTCGAGCGCCGACAGCGGCTCGTCGAGCAGCAGCAGCCGCGGCTCGGGCGCGAGCGAGCGGGCCAACGCGACCCGCTGCGCCTGCCCGCCCGACAGCTCGGTGACCTTGCGGCGCTCGTAGCCGGGCAGGCCGACCAACTCGAGCAGCGTCCGCGTCCGGGAGGCCCGTTCAGCGGCCGGACGCCCGTGCAGCCCGTAGGCGACGTTGCGGCCGACGTCCATGGTCGGGAAGAGCTGGGCGTCCTGGAACATCATCCCGAAGCCCCGCCGGTGGGTCGGCATCCCGGTGAGGTCCTCGCCGTCCCAGGCGACGCGCCCCGCGACCAGGGCTTCCAGGCCAGCGATCGCCCGCAGCAGCGACGACTTGCCCGATCCGGACGCCCCCAGCAGCGCCACGATCTGCCCTGGCGCCACCGCGAGGTCGACGCCGTCGACCGCGAGCACCGAGCCCCCCTCGGCGGTGGCGTAACGCACGACGGCGTCCGTCACCGTCAATCCGGTCACCGTCACCATCCCGTGGCCTCCTTCGGGCGCAGGCGTTCGGCGACCGCCATCACGGCGCCGGTCAGCACGGCCAGGACCACCGAGGCGGCCATCGCCATGCCGTAGTTGTCGGCCCCCGGGTGGCCGATCAGGCGGTAGATCACGACCGGCAGCGTGGGGGCGTCCGGACGGGCCAGGAACGATGTCGCCCCGAACTCGCCGAGGCTGGTCGCCAGCGCGAACCCGATCGCCAGCCCCAGCCCGCGGACGGCGTACGGCACCTCGACGGTCGCGAAGACGCGTCCGGGGGGCGCGCCGAGGGTCGCCGCCGCCTCGCGCTGCCGTGGGTCGATCGCCCGCAGCACCGGCAGCAACGACCGCACCACCAGGGGTAACGCGACGATCGACTGCGCGATCGGGATCAGGATCATCGACGACCGCAGGTCCAAAGGGGGGCGGTTGAGGGTGATCAGGAAGCCGAACCCCACGGTCACCGCCGAGACCCCCAGCGGCAGCATGAACACCGAGTCGAGCGCCCGCAGGGCCCGCCGCGCGCCCGGACGCCGCGGCCGCCGCGAGACCACGAGGCTCACGCACGCCCCCAGGGTCACGGCGATCACCGTCGCCTGCAACGCGGTCACCAGCGAGTTGCCGGCGGCCTGCCAGACCGTCGCCGCCATCCCGGACGCCTGCGTCGACAGCAGCGCGTAGTTGCGCCAGCCCCAGCCGTCGGAGGTGTCGAACGACCGCACGACCAGGTTTGCGATCGGCAGGAGCAGGAGCCCGCCGATCGTCAGGGCGGTCACGGTCGTCGGCAGCCAATCGCGAGCGGCATCCCAGGGCCGCTCCGAGGTGTCGTCCGAGCGCAGGCGCGTGGACGCCTCGCGTCCGGCCAGCGCGGACGACACCCACAGCGTCACGGTCACGAACACCAGCTGCGTGACCGCCAGGGCGGCGGCCGCCTGCAGGTCGAGGACCTGCGTCGTCTGGTACCAGATCTCGGTCTCGATCGTGCCGAACCGGACGCCGCCCAGCACCATCACGACCCCGTACGCCCCCGCGCAGAACAGGAACACGATCGCCGCCCCGGACGCGATCGCCGGGGCCAGAGCCGGCAGCGTCACGGTCGCCAGCACCCGAACCGGGGACGCCCCGAGCGTCCGCGCCGCCTCGCCCAGGCGCGGGTCGAGCCGCGCCCACAGGCCGCCGACCGTCCGGACGATCACCGAGTAGTTGAAGAACACAAGCGCGAGCACGATGGCCGCGAACGTCTCGTCGAGGCCGAGGAAGCCGAGCGGCCCCGTCGGGGCGAGCAGCGTCTTGAACGCCACACCCACCACGACCGTCGGCAGCACGAACGGGATCGTCACCAGCGCCCGCACCGCACCACGCCCCCGGAAGCGCGTCTTGTAGAGCACGTAGGCCCCGGGGACGCCGAGGGCGACCGAGAGCACCGTCCCCGCGACCGCCTGGGCGAGGGTCTGGGTGAGGATCCGCCAGGTCCGGGGCGCGCTGAACACCGACACGAATCCGTCGAGGGTGAGGCGTCCGTCGGCGACGAAGCCGCGCGCGATCAACGCCCCGGCCGGCCACGCGAAGAAGACCGCCAGAAACAACAGCGGGACGCCCCCGGCGAGCGTCCAGCCGACCACGCCCAGGATGTTCACCCGGGACGCCGACCGCGCCGCCAGGCCGGAGCCCGAGCGGTGCGCGGACGCCGACGGCCCGCCCAGGGACGCACCACGCGCCCGGGCCGCGCCATCGGCGTCCGCCTGCACGAATCAGCCGATCACGGCGGCGGACCAGGCCTTGATCCAGGCGTCCCGGTTGGCGGACAGGTCCCTCGCCGAGACGGCGAACGGCGTGGGCGACAGGGGGGCGAACTTCTTCCAGTCGTCGGGCAGCGCAGTGGCCTTGACGGCCGGGTTCATGTACATCTGCCCGGGGATGTCGGCCTGGACGGCGTCGGACAGCATCCAGTCGACGAACGCCTTCGCGCCGGCCTCGTTCTTCGCGCCCTTGAGGACGCCCGCGTACTCGACCTGCCGGAAGCACGTCTCGAGCAGCGCCGACGTCGTCGAGTCGCCGCCGCCCTTAGGCACGGTGAACGCGGGCGAACTGGAGTACGAGACGACCAGAGGACGCGTCCCGCCCTGGCCGCTGGCCGTGAACTCGGTGTTGTAGGCCTCGGTCCAGCCCTTGACGACCTTGACGCCGTTGGCCTTCAGAGCGCCCCAGTAGGCGAGGTAACCGTCGGCGCCCTTGGCCCCGATCGTGCCGGCCAGGAACGCGAGCCCGGGCGAGGACGACGCCGCGTCCTCGACGACGAGCAGGTTCTTGTACTCGGGCTTGGTGAGGTCGTCCAGCGTCACCGGGATCGCCAGGTTCTTCGACGCGAACCACGCCTTGTCGGCGTTGACGCAGACGTCGCCGAAGTCGGTCGGCGTCAGGGCGTCCGAGGCGTCGGCCTTGAGGTCGGCCGAGTCGGCAGGCAGCTTCGGCGAGGCGTACGGGGTGAGGATGCCCTCCTTGATCGCACGGCCCGCGAACGTGTTGTCGATGCCGAACACGGCGTCGCCGAGCGGGCTGTCCTTGGTCAGGATCAGCTGGTTCACCAGCTGCCCGCCGTCGCCCTGCGACACGGTCTTGAGCTCGTAGCCCGTCTGCGCCTGGAAGGTCGCCTTGACCTGGTCAGAGAGCGTGAACGAGTCGTGGGTCACGACCGTCACGGTCTTGTTCGTGTTCGTCCCGGACGCCGTCGCGCCCGGCGTCGTCGGTGCGGTCGGCGTCCCGCAGGCCACGAGGGCCAGGGACGCCGCGGCGGCCAGCGCTGTCAGTGCCGTCCTGCGGATGTGGTGCATTGGTTCCTCCTTGATCGGAGGGCTCGGCCGTGCCGAGGAGAACTCGACTCCCTACGCCGGTGCTGACCGGATCAGGTTCGAGGGTCTGCGATGTCGCACTCTCAGCGCCCTCTGGCGCTCCCCTGTCGGGGACCAACCATACGCCTGTAGGGGGAGACGACGAACGCCTGGACACCGGGTGAGCCGGCGTCCAGGCGCTGATCGGATGTGCTGCCTAGCGGCCCGTTCCTGCGTCACAAGGAGACGGCCCCTAGGCCGGATCCGCCCTCACGCAGGAAGCGGGCTAACGCCCGGTTCCTGCGTAAACGACCGCGGCGTCCGAGCCGTCGAGGCCGAAGGCGCTGTGAGCCGCGCGGACGGCCTTGTCGACGTCATCGGACGCCACGACGACCGAGATGCGGATCTCGGACGTAGAGATGATCTGGATGTTCACGCCGGCCTCGGCGAGCGCGCGGAAGAAGGTCGCCGCGACGCCGGGGGTGGTGCGCATGCCGACGCCCACGATCGAGACCTTGCCGACGTTCTCGTCCGTGAGGATCTTCGAGAAGCCGATCTGGTCCCGGACGCCCTCGAGCGCCAGGCGGGCCTTCTCGAGGTCGGCCTGCGGCAGGGTGAACGTGATGGCCGTCGTGTCGTCGGAGACCGACTGGTTCTGGGTGATCGTGTCGACGTTGATGCCCGCGCCGGCCACGGCCTGCAGGACGAGCGCAGCCTCGCCGGGGCGGTCGGGCACATCGGCGATCGCGACCTTGGCGAGCGCCTTGTCCTGCGCGACGCCGGTGATGATCGGGTTCTCCATGGCGGTGCCTTCCTTCTTGATGTCTTTGGCGTCCTTGAGCCAGGTGCCCGGCTTGTCCGAGAAGGACGACCGGACGTGCACGGGCACGTGGGCCCGGCGCGCGTACTCCACGCAGCGCAGGTGCAGGATCTTCGCCCCGTTGGCGGCCAGCTCGAGCATCTCCTCGAAGCTGATCTCGGGGATCTGCTGGGCTCCCGGCACGACGCGCGGATCGGCGGTGAACACGCCGTCCACGTCGGAGTAGATCTCGCAGTAGCCGGCCTTCAGCGCCGCCGCCAGGGCGACGGCTGTCGTATCGGACGCCCCACGGCCGAGGGTGGTGATGTCCTTGGTGTCCTGGGACACGCCCTGGAAGCCGGCCACGATCACAATGTCGCCCTCGTCGAGGGCGTTCTCGATGCGGCCGGGCGTGATGTCGATGATGCGGGCGTCCCCGTGCTTGGCGGTGGTGATGACGCCGGCCTGGCTGCCGGTGAACGAGCGGGCGTCCTCGCCGAGGTCGTTGATGGCCATGGCGAGCAGGGCGGCGGACATGCGCTCGCCGGCCGTCAGCAGCATGTCGAGCTCGCGCGGACGCGGGCTCGGCGACACCTCCTGGGCCAGGTCGAGCAGTTCGTCGGTCGTGTCGCCCATCGCCGAGACGATGACGCAGACGTCGTTGCCCTGCTGCTTCGTCGCGACGATGCGCTTGGCGACCCTCTTGATGCTGTCGGCGTCGGCGACGGACGAGCCGCCGAACTTCTGCACTACGCGCACGAAACCTCCCTGGTCGAAAACGGCTCTACTGTGCCATAAGTCACGCGTACTTCGCGCCGTTCCTAGGGATCGGTCACCGAGCCCGCACGCCTACGATGGTCGGCATGAGCAGCACCGACGGGTTCCCCCAACGACTCTCGGACGCCGAGCGGGACGCCGCCGTCTCCGCCCTTCGCGCGCACCTCGAGGCCGGACGCCTCGACCCCGAGGAGTTCGACGAGCGCAGCACAGCAGCCCGTGCCGCGCGGACGGCGTCCGACGTGGTGCCGTTGTTCGGCGACCTGCCAGCGCCGCGTCCCGCCTACGTGGACGCCGCCCGCCCGACCTGGAATACCTACCCAGGGACGTCGGCCGACTCACCCTCGTCCGCGACGCCCGAGCCGGGCTCGCCGGCGTACCCCAGTTACTCGCCGTCGTACGGGCCGTCCGGGCCCGTCTACACCGGCACGGTCGTTCCGCGCACCCAGGGTCCCGTCCCGAGCCCGGCCGACCGCTGGCTCGGCATCCTGCACGCGGTGATCTGGCCGCTCGCGATCCTCATGGTGGTCACGGGCAACGGCTGGTGGTGGATCATCATCGCCATCGTCGTCAGCAGCGCCCTGGGCGGCTACCAGGGACGCCATCGCCGCCAGCCCCCGCCCTACTGAGCTTCCCTTCGAACGACGAGGACCGGATCCCGCAACGGGGTCCGGTCCTTTCGGTCTTCTGGGGGCCTACTTCTCGGTGAGGACGTTCCAGTCCGCCTCGCCGCGGGTCGCCTCCCACGCCGCCCGGCGCGCCTCCGAGTCGTCCTCCGCGCGTCGCTCGGCCGCCAGCACGTCGGCGGGCGCCACGCCGTCGGGCAGCGGGGCGTCGGGATCGATCCCCGCCAGTCCGTCGTCGGTGCCGGACGCCGAGAGGTCCGTCCCGCTGGGTGCGGTCAGCGGCGAACGCGGGACCGCGGGCGCGTGAGGGGTGTGCACCGCGGCGGCCGCGCCGTGCTGGACCGGCGCCGGGTAGGGGTGGAAGTCGTCGGAGCGTTGTGCCTTGTCGGCGTGGGCCTCGAGGTCGGGGGTGTCGACCAGAGGCGCCTTGCCGGCGTCCCCGGCGTAGGAGCCGTCGCCGAGCGGGTCCGCCTTCTCGGCAGCCGCGATCGCCTCCTGCGTCGCCTCTTCGGCACGCAGCAGCGGAGCCTCGAGGTCGTCGGTCAGGGGCTCGGACGCGTCCGACTCACTCGGGACACCGACCGCACCCTCGGCGTCCGACTCAACCGGACCCTCGGCGTCCGGACGCTCGATGCTGTAGTGGGCGAACAGGACGGCCTCCTCCTCGCCGGTGAGGTGCTCGTCCTCGGCGAGGCGCGGGGCGGCGAGGACGGCGTCCCGGGTGAACGCGAGGACGAGCCGGCGTCCGTCGACGGAGGCACCAGCGAGGGGCGCGAAGTGGACCCTCATGCCGAACAGCCCCGTCAGGACGGTGACCCAGGCGGGCCGGCCGGTGGCGTCGTCGAGGTAGACGTCGCCGACCGAGCCGATCCTCGCGCCGGCGCGGTCGAACGCGGTGGCGCTGGTCATCGCCTGGATCTCGGCGGGGGTGAAGTCCTGCTGCTCGCTCATGCCCCCACTCTCGCACGGGGCACTGTGGCCCCGCTGAGACTCAGGCCTTGGTGAGCAGGAGGCGCAGTCCGAGGTCGTCGTCGGTGAGCCAGCCGTCGCCGGACTCGGCGGGCGTGGTCTCGTCCAACACCAGAGCCAGCACCTCGTCGGCGATCAACGCCCGGTGCGCGCGGATGGCGGCCGCCAGGTCGGCGTCCTCGGTGCTCCAGAGCACCTCGATGCGGTCGGACACCTGCAGCCCCGACGCCTTGCGGGTCTCCTGCAACGTCCGGACGACCTCGCGCGCCAGCCCCGCCTGCGCCAGCTCGGGGGTGATGTGCAGGTCGAGCGCGACCGTCTCGCCCTGCTCGTTCACGACCGACCAGCCCTCGCGCGGACGCTCGCTGATCAGCACCTCCTCCGCGGTCACCGTCGTGCCGCCGGCGTAGTCGACGCTCGCTTCGCCCTTCGCGGCGAGTTCGGACGCCAGCGCGGCGGCATCGGCGTCCGCGATCGCCTGGGCGACCTTCGGGGTCTCCTTGCCGAACCGCTTGCCCAGCGCCCTGAAGTTGCCCTTGGCCGAGTAGTCGACGAGGTCGCCGGCGGACGCGAACGACTCGACCGCGCCCACGTTGAGTTCCGCCGCGATCTCGGCGAGCAGCTCGTCGGTCAGGCGCGCGAACGAGCCGGAGGGAACCAGGACGCGTCCGAGGGGCTGGCGGGTCTTCACCTTCGCCTCGGCCCGGGCGCCGCGGCCCAGCTCGACGAGGCGGCGGGCCAGGTCCATCGAGGACGCCAGCCCCGGGTCGATCGCGCCGGGGTCTGCGACGGGCCAGGTGGCCAGGTGCACGGACGCGGGGGCGTCCGGCACGGCGGCGACGAACAGGTCCTGCCAGACGCGCTCGGTGACGAACGGGGCCAGCGGGGCCATCAGGCGGGTGACCGCGTCGATCGTCTCGTGGAGGGTCCACAGGGCGGCGGGGTCGCCGTCCCAGAAGCGGCGGCGGCTGCGGCGGACGTACCAGTTGCTGAGCTGGTCGACGAACTCGCTGATGAGGGCGCCGGCGCGCTGGGTGTCGAAGTTCTCCAGGGCGTCCGTGACCCCGCGGATCAGCTCGTTGCGGACGCTCACCAGCCACCGGTCGAGCACGGGGCGTCCGGCGACGGCGGGGGCGTCCCCGACCGGCGACCAGCCGTTCGTGCGGGCGTACAGCGACAGGAACGACACCGAATTCCAGTAGGTCAGCAGCACCTTGCGGACGGTCTCAGTGATCGTGGTGTGCCCGACGCGGCGCGACGACCACGGCGAACCGCCGGCGGCCATGAACCAGCGGACGGCGTCCGCACCATGGGCGTCCATGAGCGGGATGGGCTCAAGGATGTTGCCGAGGTGCTTGGACATCTTGCGTCCGTCCTCGGCGAGGATGTGGCCCAGGCAGAGCACGTTCTTGTACGAGGAGCGGTCGAACACCGCCGTCGAGGTGGCCATCAGCGAGTAGAACCAGCCGCGGGTCTGGTCGATGGCCTCGCAGATGAAGTCGGCCGGGAAGGCGTTCGCGAACCGCTCGGCCGAGCCCTCGGCGTACGGGTAGCCCCACTGCGCGAACGGCATCGCGCCGCTGTCGAACCAGGCGTCGATCACCTCAGGCACCCGGTGGGCCGTCTCGCCGCAGTTCGGGCACGGGAAGGTGACGGCGTCCACGAACGGGCGGTGGGGGTCGAGCTGGGACTGGTCGCGTCCGGTGAGCCTGGTCAGCTCGGCGCGGGACCCGACGCACGTGTCGTGCTTGTGGACGCAACGCCAGATCGGCAGCGGGGTGCCCCAGTAACGCGTGCGCGACAGGGCCCAGTCGATGTTGTTGTTCAGCCAGTCGCCGTAGCGGCCGTACTTGATGTGCTCCGGGTACCAGGTCGTGGCGTCGTTCTCGCGCAGGAGGGCGTCCTTGATCTGGGTCGTGCGGATGTACCACGACGGCTGCGCGTAGTAGAGCAGCACCGTGTCGCAGCGCCAGCAGTGGGGATAGCTGTGCTCGTAGGGCAGTTCGCGGAAGAGCAGGCCGCGCTCGTTGAGGTCGGCGACGAGGATCTTGTCGGCCGTCTTGAAGAACAGGCCGCCCACCAGCGGGACCGTCTCGGCGAACGTGCCGTCGGGGTTGATCGGGTTCACCATGGGCAGCCCGTAGGCGCGGCAGGTGATCATGTCGTCCTCGCCGAAGGCCGGCGCCTCGTGGACGAGGCCGGTGCCGTCCTCGGTGGTGACGTAGTCGGCCATGAGCACGTAGTGGGTGCCGCCGACGACGTCGGGGAAGTCGACCAGCTCGAACGGACGGTCGTAGCGCCAGTACTCCAGGGCCTTGCCCGGGAACGTCGGGCCCAGCATCCAGCCCTCGCCCAGCACCTTCTCGGCGAGCGGCTCGGCGAGCACGAGGGTCTCTTCGCCGTCGGACGCCACCACGTACGTCACGTCGGGATGGGCCGCGACGGCGGTGTTGGAGACGAGGGTCCAGGGGGTGGTCGTCCAGACGAGCAGGGACGCCTTGCCCGCCAGCGGCCCCGACGTGATCGGGAAGCGCACGTAGACCGACGGGTCGATCACATCCTCGTAGCCCTGGGCGAGCTCGTGGTCGGACAGCGTCGTGCCGCACCGCGGGCAGTAGGGGGCGACGCGGTAGTCCTCGCTGAGCAGGCCCTTGTCGTAGATCTGCTTCAGGGCCCACCACTCGGACTCGACGTAGTCGGGCTTCATCGTCCAGTAGGCCTCGTCGAGGTTCACCCAGTAGCCCATGCGGCGGGTGAGCTCCTCGAAGGCGTCCACGTGGCGTCCGACGGACTCGCGGCACTTCGCGTTGAACTTCTCGACCCCGAACGCCTCGATGTCGGGCTTGCCGTTGAAGCCGAGTTCCTTCTCGACGGCCAGCTCGACGGGCAGGCCGTGGCAGTCCCAGCCGGCCTTGCGCTCGACGTGGTAGCCCTGCATGGTGCGGAAGCGCGGGAAGACGTCCTTGAAAACGCGGGCCTCGATGTGGTGCGTCCCGGGCATGCCGTTCGCGGTCGGCGGGCCCTCATAGAACGTCCACGGCTGGCCGTTTTCGGTTCGTTCGAGGGACGCCGCGAACGTGCCCTGGGCGTCCCAGAAGTCGAGGATCTCGCGCTCCATCGCCGGCAGGTCGATCTGCGCCGGGACCGCGTTGTAGAGGGCGGTCTCGGCGGGCTGGGGGCGGGGGTTCTGCTCGGGCGCCGGATGGCTCATCTCGTTCCTCGTCTCTCGTCGGACGAAGGGACGAGGATCGGACGCCGTCGGCGTCCGGTGGCCCCGCGGTACCACCCTTCTTGGTGCGGCTTCGTGGTTGGCGACTCGTTGGGAGTCAAACCGTGGGACGCACCCTCTTCGTTCGCGCCGCCGCCGGTTCTAGTGAGCGCACCCGGCCTTGTCTGACCGGGCAACGCCGTTCTTCCGGCAGCTCCGGGGTGATGGCCCCATCCTCGCCGTGCGGACGCAGGGGCCATTGTACGAAGCCACCCGGGACCGGCGAAATCGGCGGTTCACGTGGCCTCGATGCTGATTTGCGCACACTCGATGGGTCTTCAGCCGCTCAGCCCGGCTCGAAGCGGACCGTCGAGTGCGCGCTACTCAGCGTCACAGGCCCAAGAGGCGCTCCAGGACCACCGCGACTCCGTCTTCGTCGTTGGTGGGTGCGATCTCGTCGGCGGCGTCCTTGGCGACGTCGGCCGCGTTGCCCATCGCCACGCCGAGGCCGGCCCAGGCGATCATCTCGACGTCGTTGAGCTCGTCGCCGAAGGCGATCACCTCGTCTTGCTCGATGCCGAGGGCTGCGCACAGCGCCGCGACGCCGCTGCCCTTGTGGATGCCGCCTGCCGACACCTCCACGAACGGCGCGCCCGAGGTGAGGCAGGTGCAGTCGGGGATGTCGAGCGCGCGGGCGGCGTCCAGCAGGACCGCCTCGGGGACCCCCGGGTCGCGCACGATGAACTTGAGCGACGGCTCGCTCAGCACGTCGTCGAGGTCGTACTCGGGCAGGATGTCGTCGAGGCGTCCGTGGTCGCCGGGGTCCATCATCCCGACGTAGCCGTGCTGCGGGAAGAACGCGACCCCGCCGTCGCGCACGGACACGCACCGCACGCCCGGGAACCGCTCGCGCAGCGCTCGGTACAGCGCGGCCTGCGCCTGGGGGGCAACGAGCCGCTCGAAGTACACCTGGCCCGTGCCCAAGTGGACGCCGATGGCCCCGTTCGCGCCCAGCACGACGCCCTCGGCGAGGAAGGTGCCCGCCAGTGCGCGGGCGATCGAGAAGGGCTGGCGTCCGGAGGCGGGCACGACCACGATGCCCCGCCTGGCAGCCTCGGTCAGGACGTCGAGGGTCCGGAGGCTGACCGCGAACGGCGGGGTCGCGGACGCCGAGGTGAGCAGGGTGCCGTCCAGGTCGAGCGCGATGAGCCGGATCACGGCCGCCAGCCTAGGGGCGGCGCCGCCGGGGCCCGGACGGCGTTCGGCTCATTCGGGGTCGGCCACGACCAGGCAGGCGTCCTCGGCGCCGAACGGGACGAGCCGCAGCCCGTCGTCCGAGACGGCGTCCAGCAGACCCTGGTGCAGGGCGCAGACGACGTCGGGTCGCAGCCGGGCGGCGTCCAGCATCGGACAGGTGAGGATGCGCAGGCCGCGAGCGTCCACGACGGGGGTGAAACCCTGGCGGGCCAGGAGGGCGACGACATCGGGGCTCGGCCCTCCTCCGGCCGCGGGCTCCGGTTCGTCCTCGCGCCGCAGCCGGACGCCCCAGGCGCGGCCGAGCGCGAGTGCGGCTTCGCGGGGGTTGGGCGTGGTGGCGAGGTACTCCGCGACCGCCCCGATCAGCGCAGGGTCGCCGGGGGCGTCCTGGCCGGCGACCTGGCGTCCGGCGACGGTGGGTGCATACGCGCGAGCCGGACGCCCCCGACCGCTGGCCGGCAGCGTGGCGGTGGTCGCGAAGGCGCGGTCGACGAGCTCGTCGAGTTGAAGGCGGATGGCGTTGACGTGCCCGCCGAGAACGGCTTGCAGATCGTTGACCGTCATCGGCCGCGGCGACGCCGCGAGCGCCCGCAGCACGCGGAGGGCCGCGGGGCGGGGACGGTCCGGGCGGGTGGGCAGCGGTCCGGCGGCCTGGGCGTTCGGAGTGCCCGTGGAGCGAGGCCGGTCCGAGCCGGTGGGTATGGGAGCGGCGGGCACGACGACACTCTAGTATGTTTTCTCCAGATCGATCTGTAGAAAAGGCGCTCTTGTTCATGCCAACCACCGCGACGGCGTCCGACCGCCAAGCCGACCGGCGCGTCCGCACAAAGCGGGCCGCGCGCGGACGCCTCGCGTTGCTGGCGCTCGGCGGGGCGTCCATGATCGCCGGGCTGGACGCGGGGCTGGTCCGGCTCGAGGTCTGGGCCCCGGTGCCCTCACAGCGGGCTGGCGACGTGCACGGTCTGCTGATGGTGCTGGGCTTCCTCGGCACGCTGATCGCGCTCGAACGAGCCCAGGCCCTGGGCAGCCGCTGGGCCTACCTGGCCCCCGCCCTGCTGGGGGTCGGCGCCCTCGCCCTGCTGACCCCCGCGCCTCTCTTGCTAGGGCAGCTGCTGCTGGCGGAGGGCTGCGCGCTGTTCGTCGCCGCCTACGTGGCCCTGTGGCGCCGCTCGCCCCGGCCATTGGTCGCCGTGCAGGTGATGTCGGCGGTGCTCGCCCTGGCCGGTGCGGTCCTGGCGATCGTGGTGGGCATCCCCGGCGCGATCGGGGCCCTGATCGGGTTCATCGTGCTGACGATCGCCGCCGAGCGGGCCGAACTGGCCCACCTCAGCCTGGGCCCCAGAGCCGACCAGGCGATGGTGCTGCTGACCGTCGTGCTCACGGGGGCTGTCGTGGCGGCGATGACGGTCGGCCCGCCCGGCGAGCGCCTGCTGGGCGTCGTGCTGGTCATCACGGCCGCCGCGCTGCTGTGGCGCGACGTGGCCCGCCGCCAGCTGCACATGAAGGGCCAGAACCGTTACCTGGGCGCTGCCCTGTCCGCCGGTTACGTGCAACTCGGGGTCGCAGGGGCCGTGCTGACGGCGTCCGGACTACTCGGCAGCCCCGGCGGCTACGACGTCGTCGTCCACGGGGTGTTTCTCGGGTTCGCGGCGTCGATGGTGATGGCGCACGCGCCGATCATCCTGCCGGCGGTGCTGGGGCGTCCGCTGCCGTACCGTCCGGCGCTCTGGGTGCCGCTGGCGCTGCTGCACGGCGGGCTGGTGGTGCGGTTCGTGGGCGCCGCGCTCGGCAACTGGCAGGCCGGCGGCGTGGTGACGGTGGTGGCGCTGCTGGCGTTCGTGGCGACGGCGATCGTGCTGGTGACGACGACGAAAGAGAGGTCCAGGTGAGGCGACGACGCTCCCGCTGGAGGGACTGGCCGCTGCTCGGCTGGTTCGTGGCCGCCATCGTGGTGGCGCTGGTGCACCGGTCGCTGGACGACGCGCCCTGGCTGATGCTGCACCTCGTGTTCCTGGGGGCGCTGACGCACTCGATCCTGGTCTGGAGCACGCATTTCGCCTCGACCCTGCTCAAGGCCCCCGAGCCGCCGGGGCAGAACGTGCGGCTCGCCATTTTGACCGTCGGGTCGGCGATGGTGCTGGTCGGCGTCCCGACGACGTGGTGGCCGCTGACGCTCGCCGGCGGCGTCCTCGTGGCGGGGGCGGTCGGCTGGCACGGCGTCATGCTGCTGCGGATGCTGCGCCGCGCGCTGCCCGCGCGCTTCCGGATCAGCGTCCGCTACTACGTGGCGGCGGCGGTCTGCCTGGTGGTCGGGGCGAGCTTCGGCGTCACCCTCGCCTGGGGCTGGGACGACACCTGGCACGGACGCCTCCTCGTCGCGCACGCGCTGACGAACGTCCTGGGGTGGGTGGGGCTGACGATCACCGGCACGCTGCTGACGCTGTGGCCGACCATGCTGCGCGCCCGCTTGGACGACTCCCACGATGCCTGGACGCGTCGCGCGCTTCCCGTCCTGGGGGCGGCGATCGCGGTGACGATCGGCGGGGCCCTCATCGGTCAGCCTCGGTTGGCCGCCCTGGGCCTCGGCGCCTACCTCGTCGGGCTGGTCATCTGGGGACGGGGCCTGTGGAAGCCCCTGCGCGCCCGTCCGGTGTCGGAGTTCGCGCCGGCGTCAGTGGGGGTTGCGCTCGTGTGGCTGGTGATCGGACTGGTCTGGGCCGGCTGGGTGCTCGTCGCCTCGCCCGACTGGGCGACGGTGCGCCGCGACTTCATCTGGCCGGCCGCCGCGCTGGCGTCCGGGTTCGGGGTGCAGCTGCTGACCGGGGCGCTGTCGTACCTGCTGCCGTCGGTGCTGGGCGGCGGGCCGAGCGCGGTCCGGGCCGGGCAGCGCTGGTTCAACGCGGGCGGCGGCTTCCGGCTGGTGGCGATCAACGGAGGGCTCCTGCTCTGGTTCGCGCCGACGCCGAGCTGGGTGAAGGTGACCGGATCGCTGCTCGCCCTGGTGGCCGCGTCCGCGTTCCTGCCGATCATGATTCTCGGGATCCGGGCGTCCGTCCGGGCCCGGCGCGAGCTGCTGGCCCAGGTGGGCGTCCCGGCCGGCGGCGGCGCAGGGTCGTCCGAGGGGACGCCGTCGGCGCCGGTTCCGCCTGCGGCCGGCCCTGTGGCTCAGACCGTTCCGGCCGGGGCACCCGCTCGACCAGCCCTCCCCCTTGAGGGAAAGCCGTCTGCGGATGGGCCTTCGGCGTCCGGAAGGCAGTCGGGGCCGGTGCTACCGCGTCCGAAGACGTTCTCGGCCGGACAGCTGATCGCGGGCCTGACCGCGGTCGTGACGGCGGCCGTCCTGGGCATCGGGATCGACCCGGG
>DAIRTI010000023.1:0-3516 GCA_036803965.1 Propioniciclava sp. | reverse complement strand
ACCCGAGCTACGTCTCGTTCAACGGGGTCGCGTTCGGCTACGACCAGCAGCCCCTGGTGGCGCGGGTCGGCGAGCGGGTGCGGTTCTGGGTCCTGGACGCCGGACCGAACCGTTCGTCCTCGTCCCACGTCGTGGGGGCCCAGTTCGACACGGTGTATCTCGAGGGGTCCTACCAACTGAAGCAGGGCCGGGACGCCTTCGGAGACTCATCCGGCGGCTCACAGGCCCTCGGGCTGCAGGCCGCGCAGGGCGGGTTCGTCGAGACGGTCTTCCCCGAAGCCGGACGCTACCCGCTGGTCAGCCACTCGATGGTGGACGCCGAACGCGGCGCCCACGGCTACGTCCTGGTGAGCTGAGACTGCGGGATCGACCGCGGCCCGGTGGGCCGCGCGTCATGGTGGAGAGTTTTGGCCCGACTACGGACCACAACTCTCCACTATCGCGCGTGGCGGGCTTTGAGGTACTCGGCCCCAACACCTCATCACGCGTCCGGGCTCAGTCTCCGGCGACGCGGCGGCGTCCGGAGAACGCGCGTCCGAGGGTGACCTCGTCGGCGTACTCGAGGTCGCCGCCGACCGGCAGCCCGGAAGCCAGCCGCGAGACCGTGATGCCTGTTGGAACGAGCATGCGAGCGATGAACGTGGCTGTCGCCTCGCCCTCGAGGTTCGGGTCGGTGGCGAGGATGACCTCGGTCACGGTCGAGTCCTGGAGGCGGCGCAGCAACTCAGCAATGTGGAGGTCGCCCGGACCCACGTGGTCGATCGGCGAGATCGCCCCACCGAGCACGTGGTAGAGCCCCCGGAACTCGCGGGTGCGCTCGATGGCGGCGACGTCCTTGGACTCCTCCACCACGCAGATCACCGACCGGTCCCGGCGCGGGTCGCGACAGATGCGGCAGGTCGTCTCTTCGGCGATGTTGAAGCAGACGTCGCAGAAGCGCACCTTCTCGGCGACGGTCACGAGCGCCTGGGCGAGCTTCTCGACGTCGGCCTTGTCGGTCTGCAGCAGGTGGAACGCGATGCGCTGGGCGCTCTTCGGCCCGATCCCGGGCAGCCGGCCGAGCTCGTCGATCAGCTCCTGGATCGGACCCTCGTACACCGCCTCAGAACCCCATGCCCGGGATCTGCGGCATGGACGCCGAAGCCAGCACCTGGGCCTTGTGCGCGGCGTCGCGGACGGCGGCGACGATCAGGTCCTGCAGCGACTCGACGTCGTCGGGGTCGCACGCCTCGGGCTTGATGCGCACCTCAAGCAGCTCCTGCGTGCCCGACATCGTCACCTCGACCAGGTCGCCACCCGCGGACCCGGTCACGCGCTTGTTGCCCAGCTCCTCCTGGGTGTTCTTCAGCTGCTCCTGCAGCGCCTGCGCCTGCTGGAGCAGAGCGTTCACATCGAAGCCCCCCTCGGCGTCGAACATGCTCATGTGACCCTCCAATGTGGTGACGGACGACTCCCGCCGAACAGCCGGTGCGTGGGCGTCATGTTACTCAAGGTGTCTCCGGCTCCTCGGCGATGAGCTGGGCACCGAGTTCCTTGGTCAGCAGCTCCTCGACGTCGATGTCGCTCGAATCCAGGTCGGCGTCGTCTCGGCCCTGTTCGACCGGCTCCGCCGCCGACTGCGGCGAGGGGGGCGACAGCTGGGTCTTGCGGATGTTCTCCCTGGCCAGTGCTGCGAAGTTGGGACGCTCGTAGTCGTCCGCCGGGTCCTCCGGCTCCCACTCCGGCGGCTCGTCGCGGCCGACCGGCCCGGCTGCTGATGGGCGCTTGGACCGGGTGGCCGCGGGCCCTCCCCGCATTCCGGCCTGCCCGCCGGCCGGGTCACCCCCCGGACTGTTTTCAGCACCGTACGGCGAGTCGGCGGACGGCGCCCGGCCGGCGGAGGCGTCCGCCTGTCGGGACCTCCCCGCGCCATTGCGCGGGCCGCCCTGGCCGCCGCCAGAGGGACCGCCTTGAGAGCCGCCCTGAGGACCGCCGCGGCCATCGCCCTGAGAACCCGGGGGCCGTCCACCCGGCGTGGACCCGGGCGCTGGAGGCTCCGGCCCGCCGCCGGCCACGATCGCCTCGATCGTCGGCGCGATGCCCAGCACCTCGATCAGCGACTCCCGCAGGATGTCGGGACTGCCACCGCGTCCGAAGCTCTCCTTGGCGCCGGCGCTGCTCAGCGCCAGCGTCAGGACGCCGTTCGTGAAGTCGTGCACCTGCGCGCTCTGCGACAGGACGATCCAGGTGACGCGCCGGCGTCCCTTGACCGCCTCCAGCACCTGCGGCCACATGCGCCGGACGTCGGCCGTGCTCAGGCTGCCCGTGTCGCCGCGCCCGGCGGCCGCAGCCTGCTGCCCCGCCGAATCTGCGGGCCCGGACGCCGTCGGTGCGGTCGGCCCGTCCTGGGCCGCCGCTCGCCCAGACACTTCGCCCGGCTGGGGCGCACCACGATCGCGGTCGTAGCCGGCTCGTCCGGGGGGGTCGCCGGGCGTCCAGTCGCTCGCCCAGCCGCCGCCCGACTGTTCGTCGCCCTTGGGAGCGCCCTGCCTGCCCGACCGCTCGGGCGCCGCGGCACCCGAGCCGGTCGCGGTAGCGATGGACGAAGCCGCAGGACCCGAAGTCGGCCCACCCGGCGCCCCCGAACCCCCCGAGGCCGACGGCCGAGCGCCTGCCTGCACACCCGCCTGTTCGCCGGGCTCCCCCACCATGCTGAGCCTTCGCTCCAGTCGGTCGAGGCGCGCGTGGATGCCCCGGGCGTCCACGTCGGCGCCCGGCAGCAGGACGCGCGCGCACATCAGTTCCAGGTGCAGCCGGGGGGCGGTGGTGCCGCGCATGTCGGTGAGGCCCTTGGCGATGACCTCGGCGGCGCGGGTCAACTCACCGGCGCCCATGCCGGACGCCTGAGTCGTCAACCGCTCGGCCTGGTCGCCGGCGACGTCGACGAGGCCCGTCGTCAGCGCATCCGGGACCGCCGCCACGATGATCAGGTCGCGCAGCCGGCGCAGCAGGTCTTCGGCGAAGCGCCGCGGATCCTGACCCACCTCGATCACCCGGTCGACGCACGCGAAGACGCCCGCGGAGTCGCCGGCGGCGAAGGCGTCCATGATCTCGTCGAGCAGGGTGTCGGGGGTGTAGCCGAGCAGCGCCGTGGCCTGGCGGTAGCTGACCCCGCCCTCGCCGGCGCCGCCGAGCAGCTGGTCGAGCACCGACAGCGAGTCGCGCACCGAGCCGGCGCCCGCCCGCACCACGAGCGGCAGCACGGCCTTGTCGACCGTCACGCCCTCCTGCTCGCAGAGGCTCTCCAGATAGGACGCCAGCAGCCTCGGCGGCACCAGCCGGAACGGGTAGTGGTGCGTGCGCGACCGGATCGTGCCCAGCACCTTCTCGGGCTCGGTCGTCGCGAAGATGAATTTGACATGGGGCGGCGGCTCTTCGACCAGCTTCAGGAGGGCGTTGAAGCCCTCCTTCGTCACCATGTGGGCCTCGTCGATGATGTAGATCTTGTAGCGGCTGTGCACCGGCGCGAAGAACGCC
>DAIRTI010000022.1:0-35666 GCA_036803965.1 Propioniciclava sp. | reverse complement strand
GCGCGCTTCCATGGCATGGAAGAGGCCACGGGTTCGAATCCCGTTAGCTCCACAAATCCAATCCCGTCCCCACAAGGGGCGGGATCTTTCTTTGCCCGGAGCGGGGTACGCATGGGGTACGCGCGCCAGGGCCCGACGGCTGAGTGTGCGTTCGTCTCCAGCGGATCCGTGCCGGCGAAACGACACGCCGTTGCCACGAGTCGAGTTGCTCGCTGGACCGCCCGAGAGCACGCTTCCTCCTGTCAACAGGTGGTTGAAGATTCAACCAACGCAACCCGAAACGGGAGGAACATCATGAGCAACAGCAGCACTTCTACCGGCACGGCCCAGCGCGTCCGCAAGGCTCCGGTCAAGGCCAACACCCCGGCGCCGGCCCCCGAGCCGCGACAGGACGACCCGGCGGACGGCCAGGTCGAACCGTGGGCGGACCGGGTGCCCCCGTGCCGGCACAAGCACAGTTCCGCCCGAGCTGCCGATGGGTGCCGGCGTGAGCGTGAGCGGGAGGGTTGGGCTCTCTGGGCCGCTGAGCGGGGTGTGGCGTTGCCGGCCGGCACGCCGGCGCGCGGTGAGGCGCGGCGGAAGCGGATCGACGCCGCGACGGGCGAGGTCTTGGCTTTGGTGGGCCTGACCGGCGACGCGGAGTTGCGGGCCAGGGTGGCGGCCGTCATCGCTGGGATCGCGAAGTGAAGGCTGGCTCGATGTTCGTCAACGTGCATCAGCTTCCGGCCGATCTGGGCCTGTTCACGCTGGGCGTTACGTCCCAGCCGCCGCGCACGTGGCAGGCGAGGATCGGCGGCTACGACGAAGTGGACGTCGTGGCGCGTCGCGATGCCACGGTGGCCGAAGTGATCCGGGCGGCTGACGATGCGCTGGCCCGCGACTACCCCGACGACGCCCGGGTGGTGCTGGTGATCGATCAGCGTGCCGGCGTCATCCTGGCGGAGGACTTCGACGGGGACTTCCGCCCGCGAACCTAACCCCGCGCGCCTGCCGACAGTAGGACCCCGCCTGGTCGTTTCCACCCGACCCGGCGGGGTCCTCTGTTGCTCCGGTCTTGCGGCTCCATCCAAAGCCACCGGAGCAGTTGCCCAGCACCGCGCCGACACGGAGAAAAGCAACGCGGCGCGGATGGGCACGTTCGTCTACCGGCGGGGCCGGTAGGGCTTCAGGGGCGTCGGCGCGACGCTGGGGGCGTTGCCCACCGGCTCGCGGCGGATGAGCCCGTTCGTGAGCTGCCGGACTGCCATCTGCGTGACTTCTTGGGGCCAGCCCAGGGCCTGCAAGATGAGCGCTTCGGTCGCGATGATCGGCCGGATCAGGGTGCGGCCGTGCCACTCCACGCCCGGGGCGCGGCGGGCCCACGGGTCGCAGAAGCGTTGGACGTCGGCGTGGTGCGTGGCGTCCTCCCGGACGAGCCAGCCGCACGTCGCGCGATGCCGAAAGGTCAACGCGCCGGCGGGGTGGTCGGGCCACCATGGCCCGCCGCAGATCGGGCAGGCGGTGGCTTCTTGGGGCTCGGTGGTCATGCGGCGGCCTCGATTCTCGGGTCGGTGGAGTAGCCGACGCGGGGCGCTTCGCCGGCGTCCCACCACGGGCGGACTCGTGCCGCATCGGGGAGCCGTTCCAGTGCCTGGCGCTCGGTCAGGCCGGCGTCGTGGGCCCAGCAGCGGACCGCGCGGCGGAAGCGGTGACGGGCGTCGTTCCAGGCGGCGAGCAGCTCGCTGTCGTCGGCCCAGGGGGTGTCCGGCTCGGGCCAGTTGGACAGCGCGGCCAGCTTGGCGGGGCTAGCCCAGCGGCTAATCATCGGGCCGGTGGCCAGCTCCTCCGGGACTCCGGCAGGGAGCGCGGCGGGTGCCGGTGGTCGGCGTCTCATCGCTGGCCTCCTCCTGCGAGGCGGATCACGCCGGCGGACTTGTCGTAGACGCCGCGCGCTCCGCCGCGCCGCTGGGGCCGCTTGAGGGTGCCGTCGTCCTCCTCGCCGGTCGGCAGGCGAAGGGAAGCCAACAAGCGGGCCAGGCTGAGAGATTGCTGGCGGCTCTCGACGATGGCCGGGTGTGGAATCTGGTCGCCGCGGGCGTTGACCACCGTGATCGGGTTCGCGGCGGCCTCGGCGGCCAGCTCGTCCAGGCGGTCGGCGGTGCGGCACGCCTGGACGAGCAAGAGCTCCTCATGAACTTCCAGTTCGTAGCTGGCGAGGATGGAGCTCCACAGCTTTCGGCCGGAGATCTTCAACCCTTTCGGTGGGCGCTTCGGCTGCGGGGTGGTGGTCATCGGGTGTCCCTTCGAGGAGGATCACAAGGAGTGATTCAGGGGTGCCGCGTTCTCAAATGCAGTACGCCCCGGTGTTGCTTCACGGGGCCGGGGGGAGGCTGGCCCACCCCCCCCTGGCCAGACGGCGAATGCGCTGCTGGTGCCGGGCTGGCCCCACCCCTTTGAGCGCGGCAAACACTCAGGAGCCGCTGAGCACGATCTTCGCGATGGCGGTCTGGTCGGTGAAGCCGAAGCCGATTCGCATCGTGCCGCGGACCGCGGTCCTGTCGGACGTGAAGAAGGGCGACGCATCGACCGCGAGCGTGGTGTCCTGCCTGACGACGAGGAGGACGCGGGTCTTCGGGAGCCCCCAGATCGTGCCCTCCTCCACGGCGGGCGAGGAGAACAGTTCGACACCCTGGATCAGACGGCGCGTGGGCGCCGTGGCGTCGGGCTGAAGCAGCGGCCTGGCCGAACCGGTGGCCTCCTTGAGCTGGCTCAGCTTCAGCGCGTCGTCGGGATGGGCGACCCATGCCGTGATCGCGGTGGAGGCGGCCTCGGCCACGGCGAGGGCCTCGGCGAAGACGTCCAGGTTGGTCACGGTGGCGCCGGCGGCCAGCTCGGTCACGTTGGTCAGGCCGCCGAGACCGGGCGGTGCCGGCGCATCCAGGTCGCCGAAGAACGCGAGGTCGATCTTGCGTGCCAGGTCCCGGGCGATGGACTCGCCGACCATGGCCGCAGCCTCCGGCGAACCGTCGGACGCGAGTTCGTTGGAGAGGATCGTCAGGGCCGCGACCTTCGCCGGGGTAACGATGATCTCTCCCAGGTTCGGATCGCTGGGCGTGATCTCTTCGCCCTCCTCGACCCACTCGGCCGCCACGTCCGCCCCGACGACCGGGATGCGGAACTGGGCGGAGCCGGTCCGGACGATGGTGGAGACCTGGGATGCGACGCTGGCTTCGAGAACGGGGCGGACGACCAAGTCGGCGACCTGCTCGGGCGTGAAGGCCGCAGGAGCGTTCTTGTTGAGAAGCATGATGGAACCCCTTCAAGGGACGTTTCGAATTCGGAACTCCCGGGGGCGACCTGGCCTGAACCCGAGCGGCCCGCCTGGGGCCTTTGCGCGTGTCTGACCCGGGGGCACCTGGCCTCTTCCGAATCAGACACCCGCACTATAGCGCGCCAGGCGTAGCCGCTCGCGGATCAGACGCGCTTCTCCTTGCCGAGCACGTCACCCCACGCGGCCGGACGACCGCCACCGATCGGATCGCGCGGACCCGCATGAGGATTCTTGTAGCTCGGCTCCCTCGGAATGGCCAGGCCGGGACGGGCCTCGATCAGCGCATCGAGAGCAGCCGCGACCGCGCCGGCGTCCAGGTCGCCGTCCGCGTTCAGCAAGGCGGCGAGATCCACACGACCGACCTCGAACAGATCGGCCGGCTGCGACAACACGCCGGCGGCCTGCGCGAGCGCCTGGGCGCGCTGGAGGCTCTCCACCTTGTCGGCCAGCGCGTCCCGCTCGGCCTCGACCTCACGCAGCCGCCGCCGATACCGAGCAGCCTCGGCGTTGGGCGTGCTGTCGTCGGTGGCGTCCGTGCCAGGGTCGTCCCCGCCAGTCCGCTGGTCGTCCTCTGGCGGCTCCGGGGCGGCGGCCGGAGGGCTGGGGGCCGGGGTGCCCTCGGTGATGGTCTCAGTCATGGCTGTGTTCTCCTTCTTCTTCTTCTTGGTGTGTGCGGGGCCCGGCCAGCGCCCCAGGGGGGACGCGAGCCAGGGAGGTTGACGGTTCGGGCACGGTTGCATGCCTTTTTGGCTCCAACCGTGCCCGTGCCCTTAGAGCGGGGCACGGGGGCACGGTTGTTGGACCGTGCCCGGGGCGCGGTCGGGCGCGGTCGTTTTGGCCGGTCTCGGATCCCCGCCATGCCCGTGCAGGCTCGGGCACGGTTCGGGCACGGTCGGGCGCGGTTGCGCCCACGCACCTGCATCAATAGCGCGGCTACGGGAAACAGCCCGAGAAGCGGACGTCATAGCGCCCACTCCTCAAAGTCCTGCTGGGCCTGGAAGACGTGGCCCCTGGCCCGCAACCGGTGGTAGACCGCCTGCCCCGCGGGTGTGGCCACCACGTACCCCGCGGCGATCAACGCCTTGACAGACGCGTCCTTGTCGGCGTTGTTCCCGCGGACCTCCCGCCGGAGGCTGTTCGTGGTCCAGCCCTGGTGATCGTCGGGGAGCGCCGCCAGCGCCGCTGTGATGGCTTCCATCAGTTCGGGGCGGGCCCTGCCCCCTTCGTCGGCATCGCCCGGGGTGCGAGCCAGGCCCAGCGACAGGGCGCGGGTGTCGGGGTCCATGACCAGTTCGTGGGCGGCGAGCTCCACGTCGCGGCCGTCGGCGTTGATGTAGCGCCTGCCCGTGTTGCGGTTGCGGGTCAGGTAGATCAGCGAGTCGGCCCAGTCCTCCAGCGCGGACGAGCCGCGTGCGTGTGATCCGTCCCAGCCGGCGTGAACGGTGAGGATCACGTCAAGAGCCCCCACCATGCCCCGGGCGAACTCATCCAGCGCCACGAGCCAGCCCTGCACCTGGCCCGCGTCGTTCTGATTGTCACCGCCGAACGCCCGACCGAACGGGTCCACGATCAGCGACTCGACCTCGCGCCGTCGCAACTGCGCGGCAAGATCGGTCAGTGCCTGCGGATCGCGGAACGGGTTCAGCGCGCCACGCAGATTCACCAGAACTAGGCGGTCCGGCGGGATACCCCGGTCCTGGGCCCAGCCGGCGGCCTGATAGCCACTCACTTCGAAGTTGAGCAGTGCCACACGGCCGTCCACGGGCTTCACCGGGAACTCGCCCAAGAACGGCTCCCCGGTGAGCAGGCCATGGGCCAGGTCCAGCGTGAGGGTCGTCTTGCCGGTCTTGCGCTGGGCGACGACCTCCGTGCTGGCCTCCCACGGCAGCAGCCCTTCAACACGCGCCGCGGGCGGCTCCGGCTTGGTCAGGTGGTCGGCCAGCGTGCCCAGGTCCCACGGGGCGCGGTCGGGCTGGCGTTCCAGTGCGAACCGCTGGCGCGCGTCCTCCTGAATCCGGAGTCGCTCCACGGCACGGGTCACCTGGCGTTCGTAGGCGTCGGGCGTGTCGCTGTCCCCCTGGTCGGTGGTGTCACGTGGGTGAGCCATGCCCTTGGACAGGCCGCTCGCGATGGTGGCAGCGACCTCAGCGGGGTCCAGGCCGGCCCCCAGCGCGGCCTCTGTGAGGGCGTCGCGGACTTCGTCCTCGTCCAGGTGAGGGCCCACCAGTTGCCCCAGGTTGAACGCCGCGGCGTTCAGCACGTTGTTGCGTTGGCCAGGCGCGGCGAAGTCCACATTGGACACTTCGCGCGCCAGGGCCACACGCACGCCGTCGTAGCCCACGTGCCGAGCCTCGGCTGCGCGGTCCGCAGAGGGGACCCTGGGACCGATGGCAGCGATCCAGGCGCCGCTCGTGTCACCGGCGGGTAGCAGCGCCAGGTCGGGCAGGGACTCCCAGACGTAGGGCGCGAGTTCACCGGTGACCTTGGACAGCTTGACGGTCGGCGCGACGAACACGAATCCGAGCCCCTCGCCTTCGACGCCGGCCCGCACGTCCACCCCGGGAAGCACGCCCGTGGCCGAGTGCATGCCCAGCGGGGAGACCAGGTCGTGCCAGCCACCCGAAGGCGTTCGTTGGCGGCCGCACGTGGCGGGCCATCGGGCCTCGTTCGCCTCGGCCGACTCCAGGCCGCCGTGCCGGGCGTCCACGTCGACCACGTCAATCGGCCCCCCGGTGACCATGCACAACGCCCAGCCCGGCCGCCACGCGTCGATGACGGCGGGGTCGGCCTTCGCCGCCTTCTGCCACTCGGGCGGGAACAGGAAGCCGGAACCGCCGTGGCCGCCATCGGGAACCCACTCGCCGGCGGCGTCCACCGCGGGGCGCGCCAAGAAGAAGCGGACCCCGTGTTCAGCCAGGTAGCGGGCTTCGTCCAGCGCCTGAGCGGTATGGTGGTCACTAGGCGACAGGCTGTCCGTGTCACATGAGCGCCGCTCGGCTTCCAGGTCCGGGCGGCGTTCGTCACACCTGGGGGAGCTCCTCATCGGACACCTCCTCCATACGCTCGCGGTCGCGGCAGTCCTGGCAGAGCAAGACCAGCAAGAAGCCGGCCGGCGTCTCGACCCAAACCATGCCGACCACCGGCTGACCGCATCGGTCGCAGCCAGCGTCGATGCGCAGCGCGGAGGCCTGCTTCAGGCAGTGCGAGCACAACCTGCCGCGCGCTCCGACCAGCGTGAACAACGGCAGCCAGTGGCCGCACGTGGACGCATTCGACAGGGTGTGCTCGCCGGCCTCCACCACGCCGCGCATCCATACGCTCGGCTCGTATCCCGGGCCGGCGGTAACCACGCGGGCGGTCACCGGGCCACCGCCTTACGGGGGTCGCACGGGGCGGCCCTTAGCGTCAAATAGACGGCCCGCTGGAGCTCCTCGAAGGGACGGGCGTCCCGCAGGATCGCGGCGACGTCGAGCAGTCCCTTCGGGGCCGGCTCGCTGATCTCGACGGCGGACATTAGGCGACCTGCCGCATCAGCTTGACGAGGTCGGCGACGCGATAGCGGTACGACCTGGCGCGGCCGACCTGGAACATCGGCAGGTCGCCCGCGGCGGTCAGGCGCCCCAGCGTGCGAGGGGAGACGTTGAGCAGGGTGGCGGCCTGGGGCCTCGTGACGAACGATCCGTACTCGGCCAGCAGTGCATCGAGCTCGGCAGCGAGAGGGGATTCTGACTTGGACGGGCGCGGTGTGCGCGTGGCGGACGACGTGGTTGGCATGGGTTAGCTCCCAGAAGCGCGGGGCGCCGCGAGTGGGCGGACGCCAGAAGAACGGGGGAGCGCTTTCGTTGGCCCGCGCTATGGGCGGGCCCGGGAGCTCTGTCAGCTCAACCTACGGCGGCGGCTTGGGTCCGGTGCTCTGTCAGCTCCTGCCCGCCGGATGCCCCGGCGCCTGCACGGGGAACCGTAGGCCAGCATGGGCGCGCCTGGCAACACTCGGCCGCGATTAGCCGGTTGTGCCGGCCGCCCTACCCCTCACCCGCAAGACCCGAGAGCGCGGCCGCGATGGCCTGGGCGCGACCCCGGGCGGAGTGCTGATACCGCATCGCGGCGCCGGGCGTCGAGTGGCCCAGCCGGTCCATCAGCTCGGCCACGCTGGCGCCGGTCTGGGCGGCCAGCACCGCGCCCGTGTGGCGTAGGTCGTGGAAGTGCAGGTCGGGCCGGCCAGCAGCCTCCCGAGCGGTGTCGAACCGCTTCCCGAAGGTCCGAGGGTGCAGGTGCTCACCGGCCTCGTTCGGGAAGAGGAGCGCGTTGGGGGAGTGGTCCACGTGGTCCTTCAGGTGTGCCTTCACCGCCGGGATCATGTGCGGGGGCAGGTGCACGTCGCGTACGCCGGCCTCGGTCTTCGGTGGGCCGACCACGGTCGTCGTCTTGCCGTCCACCTTGACCCATGTGACGCCGCGCTCCACGCGAATGAACCCTTTTGTCAGCCGCACGTCCTTGCGTCGGAGTTCGGCGATCTCGCCGTAGCGCATGGCGCCCCACGAGCCCAGCAGAACGGCGAGGCGCAGGTGCTCGGGCATCGCCTGCACGATGGCGTTCAGTTCGTCCAGCGTCGCGACTTCCACCTTGTGGGCGCGCACCGCGCGGCCGGCGCCCGGAAGCTGGCACGGGTTCTCGTGCACGAGCCGCACCTGGGGCGACGCCGCGGTCCGCATGATCGCGCTGAGCAGTTGGTAGGCGTGCGCCCGCTCGGTGGGCGTCTTCGGGTTGAACCCGGCGTACCAAGTGGAGACGGCATCCGCGGTCACGGACGGAAGCGGGAGAGCACCGAACGCCGGGATCAGATGCGAGTCGAGCAGCCGGCGGTAGTCCGACTTCGTGCGGGCCTTGATGGGCCCCCTCCGGGTGCGTCGGCTCTCCAGCCACTGGTCGGCGTACGTGGCGAACGTCAACGCGTCCACCTCGGCGCGGCGTTCGGCCTCGGCGCGGCGTTCGGCCGGCGGGGTCCACTGTTCCCTGTCGACCAAGAGTTGCTCGGCGGCCAGCCACTGGTCAGCGAGAGCTTCGGTGGAGAAGCTACGGCCAGCGGTGTGCATCACGCCGGCCCGGAAGTAGCGCGCCTTGAACTTGCCGCGCGTGGGGACGATGGTGCCCATCGTCGAGCGACGCTTGAACGCCATGGTGGGGCTCCTTTGCCAGTGGCCCGCGGGGTACTGCGGGGTACGAATGGGGTACGATCTGGGGCCACAATAGCCGGTTGTGCCGGTTGTGCCATAGGCCCGGGGTACGCCCAAGATCCATCGAAAGGGCTTGTCAGCGGTGAAAGCTCTTGTCAGGTCCCGTTAGCGGCCCCGACCGCTGCCACGGGTTCGAATCCCGTTAGCTCCACCATCGTTTTCCCCAGTCAAATCACAATCGTGCACCTTGACGATCTGATCGGTCGTTCCCGGGCTTGCGGTTCCCAGTGATGCTTCGACCAGGGTTGGCCCGCTGGCTCCGACTATCCGTCTCACCCCGGAGAGACCAGCATGCTTCGCGTGTAGACCTACCCACTCATGCCCGGTGGTGGACGTCCGCGGATGCCGATGACCGCGTTCCAACGGAACGTATTGGGTGCTGCTGACGGGCCCTATGGTGCCGGTGACGAGGTGTCAGGTGACGGTTGATCCGGATGGAGGGGCGTGTGCTACCACAGGTGAGTACGCACATCGGAATCTGTCCTTGCCAGGGCAAGAAGCGAAGTGGTTGAACGTCGAAGCTTGGCGAAATCTGCCCCCGGCCGGGGGAGCGCGGGTCAGGCGAGCACGTAGGTCAACCTGACGACGTCTTCGCCGATCCGGTCGTGGGTCATCAGGCGGAGGCGCGGCCCGGGGCCGGCGAAGTAGGCCTTGCCATGTCCCAGTGCGACGGGGTGGAGGTAGATCCGGTATTCGTCGATCAGGCCAAGTTGAGTCAGACTGTTCGCCAGTTGAGGACCGGCCACTTCGATCTCCCCGTCACGCTGGGCCTTCAGCGTGCGAATGGCGGCCTCAAGGTCGCCCTCGACGAGTGCGGCGTTGGGGCCGACCGACTGCAGAGAGCGTGACACGACCCATTTCGGCTGGCTGCGCCACGCGGTGGCGAAGGCGCGTTCGTCGGGGTTCCATTCGGGATCGTCGTCGTCCCAGTACCGCATCACCTCGTACATCCGGCGTCCGTAGACAGAGCCGACCTGACCGCGCGCTTCCTCGACGAAGTAGCGGAACAGTGTCGGGTCCGGCGCGAACGCATCATGGTCGACGTAGCCGTCCAGGGACTGGTTCATTCCGAACACGAGCTTGGCCATCCGCGGTCCTTCCTCGAGGGAACTTCGAGCGGTCCTGAGTTAGGCGCACCAGTATGCGGCTAGGCCTGGGCATCGTCCATGGACGCCATGACTCACTTCGCAGCGAACCAAGCCCAAGGAGGCCGTTCAGGGCTCGGTCCGCGTGGCGATGCTTGCTCACCGTTCGGAGTTCAGCTGCAGGCCGGACGCCGACGAATCGCCGTGCAATGCACGTAGGGCCCGCACTGAGCGGGCCCCACGAGTGAGCTGGCGCCCGACCAGGCGCAAACCGTGAAGATCAGGCGGCCTGGGCGTCCGCCTTCAGGACCGACTTGGCCCGGGCGACGACCACACCTCCGGCGACCAGGCCGAGGACGATCGCGCCGGCGCCCCAGACGAGCGAGGGCTGCAGGCCGATAAGGGCGTCCAGGGAGTAGGCGCCGGGGCCGGTCAGGGCGAGCACCGCGCCCAGCAGCGCGTAGACCAGCGGCAGCTCGTAGCCGCCGTTGACGGCCCACAGGCCCTTGCCGGCGTGCACGGACCCGGCCACCAGCAGCGTGCCGATCACGCCGGCGGACGCCAGGGGCGTCAGCAGCCCGAGGATCAGCAGGACGCCAGCGCCCAGCTCGGTGAGGCCGGCCACGAAGGCCATCGGCTTGCCGGGACGGAAGCCGATCGAGGCGAAGAAGCCGCCGGTGCCCTCCAGGCCGTGGCCGCCGAACGCGCCGAACAGCTTCTGGGCTCCGTGGCCCACGAGGAGCCCGCCGATCACCAGGCGGAGGAGGAGAAGGCCGAGGTCCATGGGTGTTTCCCTTCGAAAGTGCTTGTCAATCAGTTCTTGTTATTGAAACTAGTTCAACTCTAAATCAAAGTAGTTGAGCCGTCAAATACCCCGTTCCACTGACCGGGACGCCGCCGGTCCCGTCCGACACCGATCGATGTGGCAACCTCGACGTGGTGGCGACGAATCAGCCACATCGATCGCGTCCGGGAGGGCGCGTCAACCGCGCGGGATCGCCGGATCATGGCCCCCGGACGCCTTCGCTGCGTACGCTTTGGTCGCATCACTCGAACGAAGGGCGTCCGATGTCGAACCCGATCCTCGATGAATCCGTCCAGATGGTCCGCGACCTGCTCGGCAGCGAGCTGGACTCGATCACCATCGACCGCGCCGTCCTCGGCCTGTTCTTCAGCGGGGTGAAGCTGTCCACGGGTGAGGCCGGCCTGTGCGCCACGCCGATCAAAGAGATCCCGGACGCCGTCTGTTGCCCCAGTTCACTACGGGCGATGCCGATGTCCGGACGCCTCGTCGGCCGTCCCGCGGACGCCTACCTCGACGACGTGGCGTCCGAGAACCCGCTGAAGAAGACCCTCGGTATCGCGACCCTCAACGCCCTCAGCCTGCGCCTCACGAACGCGGGCCGCGCGACGGCGTACGAGATCGGCGGGGACGCCTTCGACGAGGTCGAGGTCAATCCCGGAGACAAGGGCGTGGTCATCGGCGCGCTCGTGCCGGCGTTGAAGAGGTTCTCGCGCCTGGGCATCGACTACACGGTCCTCGAACTCGACTCCCGCACCCTCAAGGGTGACGAACTCAAGCACTTCCAGCCGGCCGACCGCTACCCGGAGGTGCTGCCGGACGCCGACGTCGTCATCGTCACCGGCGTCACCCTCCTCAACGACACGCTGCCCGGCCTGCTCGCGCACGTCCGCCCCGGCGCGCGGGTGTCGCTGGCCGGCCCGACGGTCAGCATGCTCTGCGAGCCGCTGTTCCGACGCGGCGTCACGATGGTCGGCGGCACCGTCGTCACGGACGCCGACCGCTGCCTCGACCTCATCGCCGAGGGCGCCTCGGGCTACCACCTGTTCGGGACCTGCGCCGAGAAGACCCTGATCCGCCGGGCCGAGGTCACCGCCGACCGCTGACCGCAGTTCGCCAGCAGGGACGCCGTCCGTTGCGTCGGTCATCTGATGGCGAACCCAGGGACGCCGTCGATTCCGTTTGTCGCCCCATCCGCCGGGTATCCCGGACGCCACAGCCCCCGGGCAGCGGGGCGTCCGACATGAAGGGAGTTCGGCCATGACCAGCGAGAGCCTTCCCGACGAGGGCGAGGAGCAGGTGCCGCCGCACCTCGGCTCAGATCCAGACCCGTACCCCGGCAGTGACGTGATTCCTGGACGCGCCCCCGGCCTCGGCGACCCGGCCGAGCATCCCGATCCAGTCCTCCCCGAGGACGACGAGGAACAGAGCCGCGGCTTCGGGATCGCCGGCCGCGACAAGGACTCCCGGCCCGTCCTCCCCAAGCCGGCCGGCGGACTCGACCGCGGGTCCGGGATCTGAGTCAGCCGCGGTGTCAGGTCGGAGTCACAGCACGTCGATCAGGGTCCAGCTCCGAACTCCCAATTCGGCGCGCGTGACCAGGGCGCGGACGGCGTCCACGTAGAGACGACCGCCGAGTTCCAGCGGCCATCCGCTCACCGTCTCGCCGAACGTCGGCGCAAGTTCGACCAACGCCGGCCCCTGCGTGCCCTCGAGCAGGTCGACCGGACGGTACCGGTCACCCGGATGCCCCCACACCGGCAGGATCTGCGGCCAGAGCAGTCCCACCGCCGGGTGGATCCAGCCCTCAGGCTCGGTCACCTCGCGCGGCTTGGCGCCGGCGAGCGTCAGCACCGCGGACGCCAGCCCGTCCGGCCCGTACCACCACTCGATCCGGCTCGACATCACCCGCCAGCGTCCGCCGGGCGCGACCGAGACCTCGTAGGTGTCGTCGCCGTCGTCCACGCGGGCGGCGCCGGTCCGGCGCTCTGCGGCGTCCGTCAGGCGGCGCAGAAGTCCCTCGGCAGCCGCGCGGACGCCGGCGTCCGGCTCGCTCGGCCGCTCGTACGGGTGCTCGGGCTGGGCGTTCTGCACGGCTCACATTCTCGGGCTGGGCGGGCCCACAGGGGTAGTCGCGGACGACGTCTCCCGGGCCGACCGCGATCGGGAAGCGGCCCGCGCCGCCAGGAAGCCGCAGCGGGAGCGCTCAGCCCTTGCGCAGCTCCATGCTGAGCTGCTCGGCGTCCAGTTGGGCCAGGGCGGTGTTGAGCAGGTCCGAGGGGTAGGTGCCCTCGCCCTGCAGATGCACCAGCCACGTCCGCTCGGCCTCGATGAGCTCGATGCGCAGCGAGAGGTGATCGGGGGTGAGGCGGAACGCGCTGGTGTCCTGGGTGGCGGCGTGCAGGCGTTCGAGCCAGGCGCGCGTCGGCTCCACGACGGACGGGTACCGCGCGGCGACATCTTCGTTCTGGAGATGGCGGAGGCCCGCCTTGGCCAGATCGGCCTGCAGGGCCGCCCAGACGTCTGGATCGCTGTCGGTCGCGCCGCCGCTGAGGCCGAGCCGGGCGGCGATCCAGCCCAGGCTCGCGCCCTGGATGAGCAGGGTACCGACGGCCACCAGCGTCGCGACGAGCACGAGCAGCGAGCGGTACGGCGTCCCGAAGGCCAGCGACTGCGCGGCCGCGATGGTGACCGCACCGCGCATGCCGGCGGCGACCAGGACGACCCCTTCGCGCCAGCCCAGCCGCTCGGCGGCCAGGTAGTCCATGTCCGCCAGCCGCCGGGCCACCATCGACCGCCACCGTTCAAGGGCCGGGGCGGCGGCGTCCGGACTCTTGGCCGTCTCCGGACGCACGAGGACGCGTCCGGGCCCCCGCGCGCGGCGAGGATCGTCCGGTAGCTCGCCGCCGTCGATCTTGTCCTTCATCTCACTCAGGCGTTCGCGGACCTCCGGGAGCCTTCGGTTGCGGCGGGCCAGCGAGTACAGCGACCAGGCCACGAACACGGCCCGGATCGCGATCACGACGGTCGCCGCCACGATCGCGAGCACGACGGCCTGCGTGACGTTGCCGCCCTGACTGGTCAGATCGTTGACCAGGGCCGGGATCTCCAGCCCGACCAGCAGGAAGATGCCGCTCTCGAGCAGAAGCTCGATCGTGCCCCAGACGGCGCTCTGGGTGAGCCGGTCCTCGGGGCCGAGATACCGCGGCGCCCCCATCCCGGTGATCAGTCCGGCGGCCACCGCCGCGACCAGCCCGGACGCCCCCGCGTGCTCGGCCGGCAGGAAGGCCAGGTAGGGCACGGCGAGCGACAGGGCGACGTTCGCGGGGACGGAGGGGATCCGCGACTGGATCCAGAGGTTGGCCCGGCCGATCACGTAGCCGATGACGACCGCCACGACGACGGCCCACACGAAGTCGAGCAGGACGCCCCAGATCGACACGGTCACGCCGACTGCGGCCACCGCGGTGCGCAGTAGCACCAGCGCGGACGCGTCGTTGAGCATGCTCTCGCCCTCGAGCACGGTGACGATCCGGGGCGACACGCCGGCCTTGCGGACGATGCTGGTCGCGACGGCGTCCGTCGGGCTGACGATTGCGCCGAGCGCGACGCCGAGCCCGAGCGGCAGGCCGGGGACCAGGGCGCAGATGACCACTCCCACGCCGAGCGCGGACGCCACGACCAGAACCACCGAGAACGCCGAAATCAATCGGAAGTCGCGGCGGAACTCCATGACGCGGGTGTTGACCGCGGACGAGTAGAGCAGCGGCGGCAGGACGCCGGCGAGCACGAACTCGGACGGCACCGACACCGACTCGACGAACGGCAGGAAGGTCGCGGCCAGGCCGAGCACCACGAGCAGCAGCGGCGGAGCGATGCCGACCTTCGGGGCCAGCGTCGTCACCGCGACGACCAGCAGGATCGCCGCGATGGCGAGCAGGGCCAAAGTCATGGGCGCGTGTCTACCCCACGAGGTGGTCGAACGCCACCTGCGCGTGGATGCGCAGGCTGTCGAGCAGGGCGTCCTCGTCGACGTAGAAGGCCGGGTTGTGGTTCATGGCCATGCCGCGTCCGCCCTCGAGGGGCTTCAGGGTGTCGCCGACGATCTCGGTGTCCTGGGTGCCGTAGTTGAGGTAGGCGCCCCCGAACGTCTGCACGAACACCGACATGTCGTCGTAGCCGAGCGCGGGCGGAACCTCGACGAGGCGCTCGGCGCCCACCACGCGCTCGATCGTCGGCCGGATCGCCTCGAACCACTCGGCGGTGTTGACGACCGGAGGCACGTCCTGGCGGAACTCGACGGTCGCGGTGGCGCCGTAGGCCTGGGCGTGGTGCTCGGCCATGCGGCGCAGGTTCGCCTGGACCGTGGCCATGACGCTGGCGTCCAGGCACCTGATCGTGCCCCACAGGGTGACGTAGTCGCCGATGATGTTGAAGCGGCCGACGTCCTCGATGTGGCCGAACGAGACGGTCAGCGGGCTGGTCGCCGGCACCTGGCGGTAGAGCTGACCGGCGTCCGAGATGATCGCGGCCGCGACCGGCAGCGGGTCGATGCCGAACCACGGCGCCGAGCCGTGCACCTGCTTGCCGTCGACCCTGATGCGGATCAGGCACGACGCCGCGTACTGCGCGCCGATGCGGTAGCCGACGATGCCGTTGGGCAGCGGGCCGACGTGCATGCCGAACGCCATGGTGGGCCGGGGGTCCTCGAACGCGCCGGCGTCCACCATCGCCTGGGCGCCGCCGGTCTCGTCGACGGGCGGACCCTCCTCTGCGGGCTGGAAGACGAACATGACGGTGCCGGGCAGCTCGTCGCGGACGCCCGCCAGCACGTGGGCCGCCGCCAGGACGGTCGCGGTGTGGCAGTCGTGGCCGCAGGCGTGGGCGACGGGGAACGGTCCGCCGGGGTAGGTCTCGTCGACGACGGTGGACGCGAAGTCGACGCCGGAGCTCTCGGCGACCGGGAGCGCATCGATGTCGGCGCGCAGGGCGGCGACCCTGTCGCCCTCGAGGCCGCCCTTGAGGATGCCGATGACCCCGTGGCCGGCGATGCCCGTGCGGACCTCGTCCAGGCCCGCCTCGCGCAGCTTCTCGGCGATGAACGCCTCCGTGTTGACCTCGCGGTTCGACAGCTCGGGATGCGCGTGCAGGTGCCGGCGCCACTCGACGAGCTGGGGCTGCAGCTGCTCGGCGAGCCGGTCGATCTCGTCCCGGACGCCGCCGGCCGGGTCGTCGCGCAGCACGTCGGTCGTTCCCTGACGGGGCTGCCCGGTCACTCCGACCGCGCGCGGGAATCTGGTCGCCATTGAGGTCTCCTATCGCGGACGCCGAACCCGCCGCTCGGCGGGGGCTACGGGGGTGACAGTACGCCGAATTCCCCCCCCGGCCAGGGGAGGCGCCCCCGGCGCCGGCGGGGTGAGGGGAATCCCGCCGGTTGGCAACTTTCTCTGGGTGGGGCGGGACCACAAGGGGCCGTGTCGGGTCGGGGTCATCGGGGTAGGGGACTCCTGACCGTCGGCCGCCGGTTGGTGAGTGCCCTCCGCGGCCGTCGGTCGCTTGCTCACCGGCACCGGGCGCCCGCGGCGTCCGGAAGGACGCGGAAGGGGTGGCTCTTCATGGACGGGCCTGCCGTGCAGGAGGCCACGCGGCCCGTTCGGGTACTGGACGCCGAAGCGCTGGCCGAGGACCACGCCCGACGGCTGCTTCCGGCCGGCAGGGGCCGGTCCGGCTCGGCAGGATCCTCCGGCGGCCCGGCGTTCGCCCGGACGAGAGGGCCGGCGCCCTCCCGATCCAGGGGCCTCGGGCCCAGCCTGGACGCCCTGGGTCGCCTGCTGGCCGGGGTCCGGCACCGCTGGACGGGGACGGGCGACGTGGCCGAACTCGGGTCCGAGGAGAGCTCGGCCCTGGAGTGGTTCCTCGACAACTACTTCGTCATCGAGGAAGCCGTGGAGCAGGTCGGCGAGGCCCTCCCGCCGAGCTTCTACCGCGAGTTGCCGCTGTTGGCCGGGGACGCCGAGCGGCGCGTCTCTGCAGCACCGGAGAACCGCGAGCGGCCCCGCCCGGCAGAACAGGATCAGCCGCGCGTTCAGGCGTTGGCCGCGAACCTGCTCCTCACCGGTGAGCTCCACGTCGCCCTGGACGCCGTGGTCGACTTCCTGGACCGGTACCAGACCCGTTCCCCCTTGTCGCTCGGGGAGGTCTGGGCGCTGCCGGCCATGCTCCGGCTACTGCTGCTGCGCGAACTCGCCTGGTGCGCCGGCCGGCTGGCGGGCGTCGTCCCGGGCACGCCGGGCTGGGAGCAGGCGTTCGGCGGTGTCCCCGGCTCGGACGTCCGCGGCTCGCTCGCGCCCGACCTCAAGGCCGGGGACGCCGTCGCGCGCGCCGTCGCCAGCCTGCGCGTCCTGGACGCTCTCGACTGGGAGCCCGTGGCCGAGCGGATCGGGGTCGTCCACCGGGTGCTGTGCGGCGACCCCGCCGGGGCCTACTCGCGCATGGAGTACGCCAGCCGCGACGCCTACCGCCGGGCCGTCGAGTCCATCGCGCGCACCTCGCCGGCCAGCGAGCCGGACGTCGCCCGGGCTGCGGTCGACCTCGCGCGTGCAACCCACCCCGATCAGGGGCGCCGGACCCACGTCGGCTACTTCCTGATCGACGAGGGCCGGCCGATCCTGGAAGCGCGGGTCGGTGCCCGTCCGTTGCTCGCCGAGCGCCTCCGCCGCGCCGCGATCGCCCATGCCACCGCCGTCTATGTCACCGTCGCCACCCTCGTCGGGCTCGCGATCGTCGCGGCGTCCGCCTGGCTGGCCCGCGGGGGCGGACCCTGGATCGCAGCCCTCGCCGCCCTGCTGGCGCTGATCCCCGCCCTCACGGCCGCGGTGGCGTTCGTGAACTGGGCGGTCTCGAGGCTCCTGCCGCCCCGCGTGCTGCCGAAGCTCGACTTCGCCGACGGCCTACCCGCCGACCACAGGACGATCGTGGTCGTCCCCGGACTCGTGGCGTCCACCGGCGACGTCGACTCTCTGCTGCGGCAGCTCCAGGAGCACCACGCCCGCAACCCCGATCCCGCGCTCGCCTTCGCCGTGCTGGGCGACTTCGCGGACGCACCCGCGGCGTCCATGCCCGAAGACGACGACCTGCTGACGCACGCCGAACGGGCCCTCGACGTTCTCAACCGGGACACCCCCGGAAGCCCGTTCCTGTTCCTGCACCGACGCCGGCTGTGGAACGAGTCCGAGGGCGTGTGGATGGGCTGGGAGCGCAAGCGCGGCAAGCTGCACGAATTCAACCGGCTGCTGCTGGGGGAGCCGGAGACCAGCTACGTCCTGATCGCCGGCGACCGGACGCGCCTGTCCGGCATCGGTTACGTCATCACCCTGGACGCCGACACGGTCCTGCCGCCGGACGGGGCCCGGCGGCTGATCGGGACGCTCGCCCATCCGCTGAACCGGCCCGTCTTCGACGCTCAGGGACGCGTCGCGGCCGGCTACACAGTGCTGCAGCCGCGCGTCCAGATCGACCCCGAGAGCGCCGGCCGCTCGCGCTACACCCGGGTCTTCGCCGGCGACACGACCGTCGACCTCTACAGCTTGGCCGTCTCGGACGCCTACCAGGACCTGTTCGGCGCTGGCATGTACGTCGGCAAGGGCATCTACGACGTCGCCGCGTTCGAGCGCGGCCTGGCCGGACGCGTCCCCGAGAACACGCTGCTCAGCCACGATCTCTTCGAGGGCATGCACGGACGCGCCGGGCTCGTGACCGACGTCACCGTCTACGAGGACTACCCGCCCAACTACCTCGTCGGCCTGCTCCGGACGCACCGTTGGGTGCGCGGCGACTGGCAGCTGCTGCCCTGGCTGGCCTTCCGGACGCCCCGCGTGGACGCCTCCGGTCCCAACGACCTGCCGCTCATCGACCGCTGGAAGATCGCCGACAACCTCCGCCGCAGCCTGCTGGCGCCGGCGACGATCACGCTGCTGCTCGCGTCCTGGCTGGCGCTGCCCGGCCCGCCCCTGGCGTGGACCCTCCTCGCCCTTCTCACCCCGCTCGTCCAGGTCGTGGTCGCCGTCCTGACCCTGGGCGGCGCGGCGGTCGCGAGCCTGGTCGACCGCCGGCGAACCGACGCCTGGCGCTACCGCGCCTACGGGCTGCGGGGCACCGTGGCGCGGCTGCTGATGTTCGCCGCCGGACTCGCGATCGAGGGCGCCCTCGCGGTGGACGCCGTCGCCCGCACTCTGTGGCGCCTGGTCGTCAGCCGCCGCCGGCTCCTGGAATGGACCACCGCCGCCGGCGCCACCCGACTCGTCGGCACCGACGTGACGATCCGGGCGGCCGCGCGGAGCGCCGCCCCGTCCGTCCTCGCGACCGCAGCCGTCGGCATCCTGGTGGCCGCCTGGAATCCCCAGGGCCTCCCGTGGGCACTCCCATTCCTCCTGCTCTGGCTGGCCGGGCCCTGGTTCGTGGTCTGGGTCAGCCGGCCGCTGGCCCCGCGCGGCCCCGCCCCGCTGACCGAGGAGCAGCGCCGGACATTCGGCGCCCTGGCCCGACGGACCTGGCTGTTCTTCGAGACCCACGTCGGCCCCGAGGACCACTGGCTGCCCCCCGACAACGTGCAGGAGCAGCCGGTCGCCGCCGTCGCTCACCGCACGTCCCCGACGAACATCGGCCTGTACCTGCTGTCCTGCCTCGCCGCTCACGACCGTGGCTACCTGAGCACGGCCGCCCTCGTCTCGCGGCTCGGGCTGGCCTTCGACGCGCTCGACCGGGTCGAACGGCACCGAGGCCACCTCCCCAACTGGCTCGACACCACCACGCTGCAGCCGCTGCACCCGGCGTACGTCTCGACCGTGGACAGCGGCAACCTGGCCGCCTGCCTGATCATCCTCGCCCAGGGCTGCGAGGAGGCCAGCTCGCGCGACCCCCGGCGGCCGCTCGCCCGGCAGGGTCTCGCGGACGCCGTCGCCCTCCTCGCCGAGGGTGTCCCCCGAACCGGACGCCCCGAGTCCCAGGCGCTGCTGGCGTACCTTGAGCAACTCGGGGCCGGCTTCGAGGCGTCCGTCAGTTCGGACGCCCATGGTGCGGCCGGCGTCGGACACCGCCTGTCCACCCTTCTCGCGGACCTCGCCGAGAGCCACGCCCTCGACCTGGACGCCCTGACCACCCTGCGCCTCCACGCGGGGGTGATCGAACGACAGCTCCAGGCCGCGGAGCGGGACGCCTCCGGCACGCCGGCCACCTCCCTCGACCTGGACGCCGAACTGAAGCGGCTGGCGTCCCGTGCACGGGCGATGGTCGATGGACTCGACCTGGCGTTCCTCTACAACCGCGACCGCAACCTGTTCCACATCGGCTTCAACCTCGAAACCGGGACGCTCGATGGCAGCTACTACGACCTCTTGGCGTCCGAGGCGCGGCTGACCAGCCTCGTCGCGATCGCCCTCGATCAGGTGCCGCAGAAGCACTGGCTGCACCTTGGGCGTCCGATGACGAGGACGCCCGAGGGCGACTGGGCCCTGCTCTCCTGGAGCGGGACGATGTTCGAGTACCTGCTGCCGGCCCTGCTCGCCGAGTGCCCGCCCGCGAGCCTGCTCGGACGCACCAACGCGGCGGCGATCCGCCGCCAGATCGGCTACGCGCGCGACCGCGGCGTCCCGTGGGGCATCTCGGAGTCGGGCTTCTACGCCTTCGATCCCCACCGCAACTACCAGTACCGGGCGTTCGGCGTCCCCGGACTCGCCCTGCAGCGGCAGCCCGGCGACGACCTCGTGATCACGCCGTACGCCTCGCTGATGGCGACGCCGTTCGCCGCGGGAGCCGTCGCCGAGAACCTCGCGCGCTTCGCCGAACTGGGGGCGATCGGCCGGCTGGGCGCCTACGAGGCCGTCGACTACACGCGCTCACGGGTGCCGTTCGGGCGCGAGTTCGCCCTGGTCCAGTCGCACATGGCCCATCACCAGGGGATGATCCTGCTCGCCCTCGCCCAAGCTCTCGACGGGCCGAGGATGATCGAGCGGTTCCACGCCGAGCCGGCCGCGGCGCGGGTGTCGGTGCTGGTCCGCGAGGAGCTGCCGCAGGTGCCGCAGGCGACGCTGACGGTCGTCGGCGAGGCGGACGCCACGGGTCCGGCCCCCGCGGTCCGGCACGCCGCGCCGTGGGTGGCGTCCGAGGGCGGGCGCCCTGGCGTCCACTGGCTTTCCAACGGCACCTACGGCGTCCTCGTGACCGGTTCCGGCGGCGGGTACAGCACCCGCGGGCCGACGTCGCTGACCCGGTGGCGGGCCGACGCGTCCGTGCAGCACTGGGGCACCTGGTGCTACCTGACCGACCTCGACAGCGGCGAGCGCTGGACGGCCACCGCGGCGCCGCTGGGGGAGGGGGCCGCCGAGCCCGCCGTCTTCCACCCCGCCCGCGCCGAGTACCGGGCCGTCCGCGACGGCGTCCGGACCCTGCTCGAGGTCACCGTCGCGCCCGAGGACGCCGTCGAGCTGCGTCGGCTCGAGGTCGTCAACGACTCCGACCGGCCGCGTCGGCTCGCCGTCACCTGCTTCACCGAGGTCGTCCTGACCGACCAGCAGACCGACCTGCGCCACCCCGCGTTCGGCAAGCTCTTCATCGAGGCGGACGCCGTCCCCGGCGAGCCCGATGCCCTGCTGTTCCGGCGCCGGCCCCGGTCGGCGGACGAGACCCCGGTCAGCCTGGCACTCGCGCTCGTGACAAGCCCGGACGCCGATGGTCGCGTCAGTTGGGGAGAGGTTCGCCGGACCGCAGACCGTGCCGAGTTCCTCGGCCGGTTGCGGACCCCCGCGAACCCGCTCGCGCTCGATGCGGACGGCTGGTGGGGACCGGTCGAGAGGGACGCGGGCCGATCCAGCTCCGTTGACCCGGCGGCGCGAACGGGCGCTCAACGGGACGGCGACCCCGTCGAGCACGCCCCGCTCGACCCCGCCGCCGCGATCGGTCGGACCCTGGTGCTGCCGCCCGGTGGACGCGCCCGGCTCGCCTGGGTCGCCGCGGCCGCCGACACCGACGAGGTCGCCCTGGAACTCCTGCAGCGGCACCGCTCCTGGGCGCACGTCGACCACGTGTTCACCCTGGCCGGCTCTCGGGCCGACCACGAACTGCGCGACCTCGGCTTCGCCGGCGACGACCTGGCACACGCCCAGCGGCTCCTGTCGCTGCTGGTGTTCGGCGACCCGGCGCTGGCCGCACCCGCGGCGTCCACCCCGGCGCCGGCGCTGCCGCACCTGTGGGGCCTGGGCATCTCGGGCGACCTGCCGCTGATCGTCGCGCACCTGGCCGGCGAGGCCGACCTACCGTTGGTCGAGGACCTCCTGCGCGCCCACCGCTACTGGCGGCGGCGGCGGGGGGTCCAGGTTGACCTGGCGCTGGTCGACGAACAGGCGTCCAGCTACGCCGAAGGCCTGCGCGGACCCGTCCAGCGGCTCATCCGGCGCTGGGGCGCCGAGCTGGCGCTGAACGTCCGCGGGGGCGTCTTCCTGGTGAGCGCCGACCAGCTCGACGGGCCCGCTCTGGCGACACTGCACCGGGCGGCGCAGGTCGTCTTCCCGGGCGGCTCGGGCGGCCTCGCCGACCGGCTCGCCCGACTGCCGGAGCCCCCGGCGCCCCTTCCGGCCTTCGACCCGGAAGGACCGCCCGAGGCGACCCAGCCGGACGCCCCCGCGCCATCGGCGTCCGGAATGAGCGTCGGCGAACTCAGCTTCGACAACGGACTGGGCGGCTTCGGCGAGGACGGCGAGTACGTGATCCGGGTGACGCCCGGGCAGCCGACGCCCGCGCCGTGGAGCAACGTGATCGCGACCGAATCCGCTGGGTTCCTGTGCACCGAGACGGGTCTCGGGGCGACCTGGGCGGGCAACAGCGGCGAGAACCGGCTGACGCCCTGGCGCAACGATCCGCTGACCGACCTGCCGTCGGAGGCGGTCTACCTCCGCGACGAGGAGACCGGCGCGGTCTGGACGCCGACCCCGCGGCCCGCGGGGGCGCCGGTGGCGTACGTGGTTCGGCACGGGGCCGGCGACACGACCTACGAGCACGCGTCCCACGGGCTGGAGCAGCGCCTTCGCGCCTTCGCCTGGCCCGACGCTCCGGCCAAGGCCGTGACCCTGCGCGTTGCCGATCTCACCGGGCGACCGCGGCGGCTCACCGTGACCTACTACGCCGAATGGGTGCTGGGCGTCTACCGGGACGGCACCGCGCACCGGTTGGCGACCTCGTACGACCCCGGCGCGCAGGCGCTGCTGGCCGAGAACCCGTTCCACCCCGACCGGCCGGCGGCGGTCGCGTTCCTGACCAGCGATCGTCCGGTGCACGGCTGGACGTCCGATCGGGCCGAATTCCTGGGACGCCCGGGCAGCCCCGAGTCCCCGCCCGGACTGGCGCGGATCGGCCTGGCGCGCACCGCCGGGGTCGGGCATGACCCGTGTGCGGCGCTGCAGATCCACCTCGACCTGGCGGCCGGCGGGGTCGAGGAGGTGACGTTCCTGTTGGGCCAGGGGGGGTCCCGGGAGGAGGCGCTGCGGCTGGCCGCAGGCTTGCGCGGCTCGGACGCGGAGGCCTCCTGGGCAGCGGGGCGCGACGGGTGGGCTGAGCTGCTCGGGACCGTCCGGGTCGAGACCCCCGACCCGGCGCTGAACCTGCTGGTCAACCACTGGTTGCCCTACCAGAACCTGTCCGCGCGGATGTGGGGACGGACCGGCTACTACCAGTCGAGCGGTGCATACGGGTTCCGCGACCAACTCCAGGACAGCCTGGCGCTGCTGTGGTCGCGCCCGGGGCTGGTGCGTGAGCACCTGCTGCGCGCTGCGGCGCACCAGTTCGGTGAGGGCGACGTGCTGCACTGGTGGCACGAGCCGACCCGCGGCGTCCGGACGCGCATCTCCGACGACCTGCTGTGGCTGCCGTACACCGTGGCCCGCTACGTGGAGGCGACCGCAGACGTGGGCGTTCTTGACGAGCAGGTGCCGTTCCTGCGGGGCGACCCGCTCGCGCCAGGAGAGCACGAGCGCTACGACACGTGGGCGGTCTCGGGGGCGTCCGCGGACCTGTTCGAGCACTGTCGGCGGGCCGTTCAGCGCGGGGTGACCGCCGGGGCGCACGGGCTGCCGCTGATGGGCACCGGCGACTGGAACGACGGCATGAACCGCATCGGGGACGCCGGCCGCGGCGAGAGCGTGTGGCTGGGCTGGTTCGCGTACGCGGTGCTGGGCGACATGGCAAGCCTGTGCGAGCGGCGCGGTTCGGACGCCGACGCGGCGCGTTATGGCGAGCGGGCCGAGCGGCTGCGCTCGGCGGTCGAGGAGCACGGCTGGGACGGCGACTGGTACCTGCGGGCCTTCGACGACGAGGGGCGTCCGGTGGGGTCGGCGGGCAACGCCGAGTGCCGGATCGACTCGATCGCGCAGTCGTGGGCGGTGCTGTCGGGGGCGCGTCCGGAGCGGGCGTCACGAGCCGTCAAGGCGGCGATCGAACAGCTCGTGCTCGACGATCCAGGGCTGGTGCTCCTGTTCACGCCGCCGTTCGATCGGGGCGGGACCGACCCGGGCTACATCAAGGGCTACCTGCCGGGCCTGCGCGAGAACGGCGGCCAGTACACGCACGGCGCGACCTGGCTGGCCTGGGCCGCCGCGGGGCTGGGCGACGGGACGACCGCCGTCCGGCTGCTCGACCTGATGAACCCGATCGGGCATGGCGACTCGGCCGGCGGCGTCGGCGTGTACCGGGGGGAGCCGTACGTGCTGGCCGGCGACGTCTACAGCGGCACCCACGCCGGACGCGCGGGGTGGACCTGGTACACCGGCTCGAGCGGCTGGTACTACCGGGCGGCCGTCGAGGCGGTCCTGGGGCTGCGGCTGCGCGACGGCGAACTGGTCGTCGACCCGGTGCTGCCGGACGCGTGGCCGGGCTTCCGCGCGACCGTGCGGCGGGAGGGCCGGACCTGGCAGGTCGTCGTGGGGCGGCGTCCGGACGGGAGCTTGGACGTCCGGGTCGACGAGGACGCCGGGCGTGGGGCCGAGGAGCCTGGGTAGAGGACAGGGGACGAGAAGGAGGACCGGTGTTCACACGGCTGCTGGTGCCGCTGGACGGCTCGCCGCTGGCGGAGTCGGCGCTGGCGCACGCGGCGGCCGTCGCGCGGCCGGACGCGCGGATCACGCTGCTGCAGGTGCTGGAGCCGGACGCCGGGGCGGGTCCGGTCGACCCCCTGGAGTGGAGGCTGAGGCGCGACGCGGCGTCCCTCTATCTGGAACGGGTCGCCGAGGGGCTGCGCGCGGCCAGCGGGGCGACGGTGACGACCCTGGTCGCCGAGGGAGCGGCGGCGGAGCGGATCCTGTCGGTGGCCCGCGAGTCGGACGCCGAGGTGATCGTCCTGTCGAGCCACGGGGCCGGCGGTCCGAGCGCGTGGAACGTGGGCTCGGTGGGGGTCAAGGTGGCCGCGCGGGCGGGAGCGTCGCTGCTGCTCGTGCGCGGGTACCGTCAGGGGACGCCGTGGGGCGAGTCGGGCTGGCGTCCGGAGCGCTACGCCCGTGTGCTGGTGCCGCTCGACGGGTCGCTGCGTGGGGAGCATGTGATCCCGGCCGCGAACCGGCTGGCGACCCGGCACGGGGCCCGCTTGGAATTGGTGCACGTGGTCGATGTGCCTGGGGTGATCGAACGCAGTTGCGACGACGTCGCCGAGGAGGAGGCCGAGGGGGACGCGACCGAGCCCGGACGCCGCTACCTGGAGGAGGTGCGCGCCGAGTGCGGTCCGGACGCCACCGTCGCCACGCACGTGCTCTGCCACGCCGACCTGTTCTCGACGTTGGAGGACCTGATCGACCAGCTGCACGTCGACCTGGTGCTGCTGAGCGCACACGGCCACTCGGCGCGGCGCCGCACGCACGGCACTCTGCCCACGAACTTCATCCTGCATGGGGGGACGCCGGTGCTGATCCTGCAGGACCTGCCCTGGGACGAGTTGCGTCCCAGCGCCGCCGAGGTGGCGTCCGGGCTGACCGAGGCGCCGGCGCCGCGGTCGCCCGCCCAACAGTGATCGATGTGGCACGTTCGTCGTGACAACGACGAGTTCGCCACATCGATGCCGGTGGGAACCCGGGGTCACACGGCCAGCGGCGGCAGGTCCAGCAACTCGCGCATGGTGATGTCCGGGTTGCGGATCCCGGCCCGGATGACGTCGAGCATGTAGGCGTGGCACCGGCGCAGGGTGGCCGCCTCGATCTGGTGGTCGTAGTACTCGTAGCAGATCCGCAGGGAGTCGTCGCTGCCCATCACCATCACGTACAGCGCCATCTGGGACGTGCCCGAGCAGTACCACTCCATCCGGGCCCTCAGGCCGTGGCCGAGGTCCGTGGGGAGGAGCTGGAAGGTGAAGACAATCGGGGCGTAGCCCTCGTACGACTTGACCCCGTACACCTCGGCCTCCATCGCGAAGATCTCGAGGAAGTTGAGGTCAGCGTGCCGCAGGATCGAGTTCTGCTTGCGTCCCAGCTGCTCGACGGCGTCCATGAACGTCTCGTCCTCGCCGACGATCGTCCGCACGTGCAGCCCGGTCGCCCGGTCGCCGGTCGACCTCTTCTCGACCAGCGTGCCGCGGCGCGCCACCGTGACGGCGATCGTGACGTCGTCGACCCGCCCGCTGACCCGCGCGAGGTGGGTCCGCAGCCCGGCCAGGAAGAGCCACTGCAGGGGGATGCGGTGCTCCTCGCAGAACGCCGTCATCGCGTCCAGGTCGGGGCGATCGATGCCGATGACCTCGTGCTTGGCGGTCGTCCTCAGGATGACACCTCGGCCGTAGGGGTGGTCCGGCTTGCGGATGATCTTGCGCCAGGTGTCGCGGATGCGCGTCCCGTTGACGTGCGTGTAGGACGGGAGGCGTCCGCCATAGCTGGCCAGCTCGTCGCGCCAGAACTGACGGTCGGCGTCCCGGCGTGGGGACGCCTCGTACTCGAGTTCGCGCTTGAGCATCTCCTCGAACGGCAGCGGGGCCTCTGGCAGCGGGTCGCCTTCGGTGCGCGCGAAGTAGAGGCCGAAGACATCGCGGTAGAAGAGGTGGATGGCCCAGGTGTCCATGACGAAGTGTGAGATGCAGGAGAACAGGCCGGACGCCCCGTCGGGCGTCCGCACCACGTAGACCTTGGCGAGCGGCGAGTCGTGGATGGGCAGCGGCTTGCGCGCGACCTCGTTGAAGAACGCCTCCATCTCGGCTTGGGTCTGCCCGGTGAAGTCGACGGTGTCCGTCACCAGGGTGCGTCGCTCGCCGAAGTACTGGCGGTGCTCCTTGCCCTGCTTGACGAGGCGGATCCCGAACGAGTCGTTGCGGATCACCGCCTCCTCGACCGCCCGCAGCAGCGCTTCGAGGTCGAGGGTGGCGTCCACGAACACCGAGGTGGCGATGTTGTTGACCTGCTTGTGGATCGTGAACGTGCGCGACCACATGTTGAGTTGCTGGGTCTGCGAGAGGGGGTACAGACGGCGTTCGGCCATGACGAGTCCTTTCCAGTTTCATCATGTCGAAAGGTCACCCCGGCGGCACTCACCCCGTGGAATCGATGTGGCGCGTTCGTCGTGACAACGACCAGTTCGCCACATCGATGCGCGCGGGGGGGGGCGTAGACGGGACCCACCCCCAGGCGGTTGGATGGTCGCGGCGACGAACGGCGGAAGGACGCAACGATGAGCCCAGCGGTCGAGGACTTCACCGACATCCCCACCGGCGACATGCCGGGCGACAGCATCCAGATCGGGCAGGCCCACGTCGACAAGGCCGGACGCATCTTCCCGCGCCTGATCGAACTGCTCACACCGATCCTGGACGCCAGCCCGCACCACCGCGCGATCATCGCCGTTCACGGCGGCTCGGGGGTCGGCAAGTCGGAGATCGGCTCGGTCCTGGGCGAGCTGCTGCGCCGCCAGGGCATCGGCGCCTACGTCATGTCCGGCGACAACTACCCGCGCCGCATCCCGGCGGCCAACGACGCCGAGCGCCTGCGCCGGTTCCGCACCGGCGGCGTCCGGGGACTCGTGGCGTCCGGCGAGTTCGAAGGCACCAAAGACCAGCTCGCAACCCTCCAGAGCACAGACAGGGACGCCGACCCGTCCGCAGTCGCCGAGCACCCCTGGCTCGCGACCTACCAACGAGCCGGACGCCGAGCGCTGGCGGCCTACCTGGGCACGTCCGAGGAGATCGACTTCGACGAGGTCAACGGCATCTTCGCGGCCTTCAAGAATGGCGCCCCCGCGATCCCACTCAAGCGCATGGGACGCACCGAGGGCGACCTCTGGTACGACAACGTCGACCTCTCCACCACCCAGATTCTCATCGTCGAGTGGACCCACGGCAACAACGACCTGCTCACCGGTGTCGACGTGCCGATCCTGCTCAACTCGACCCCCGAGGAGACCCTCGCCCACCGCCGCGCCAGGGCCCGCGACGGCGCCACCGACAGCCCGTTCACGATGATGGTGCTCGCCCTCGAACAGGCCAAGCTGCACTCCCAGGCCCACAAGGCGAAGATCATCGTCTCCAAGTCCGGCGAGCTGCTCGACTACGCCGAGTACCTCGCCCAGATGGGCCGCGCCACGACGACCGCCCCGATGCTCAACGTCTACCCCGACAGCGTCGCCGGCGACCTCCGCGGCCTCACGGCCCTTCTGCGCGACCCGGCCGTCAATGGCGCGTTCGGCTCGGTCTACCTGCTTCCGAGCATCTTCAACACCGACCTCGACCGCGGCTTCTCGGTCATCGACTACGAGCTCAACGACCTCTACGCCACGCCCGCCGACCTGGACGCCCTCGCCGAGGCCGGGCTCGACTTCAAGTTCGACTTCATCCTCAACCACGCATCGGTGCTCTCGCCCCAGTTCCAGGACCTCCTCGCCAAGGGCGACCGCTCGCCCTACAAGGACTTCTTCATCGACTGGAACGCCTTCTGGGCCGGGCACGGCACGATGACCGAGGAGGGCTACGTCCAGCCGGACGCCGACCTGATCGCCGACATGTTCTTCCGCAAGCCCGGCTTGCCGATCCTCATGGTGCGCTTCCCGGACGGCACCGAGCGTCCCTACTGGAACACCTTCTACCAGGAGGTCCGCTACCCGCGTCCCGACGCCCAGGACCTGATGCCCGCCACCGGGCTGCAGTACGCCTCGGCCGACGCGCTGGCGTCCGAGGTCAACACCCAACTGGACGCCGGACGTGCGGCGTCCGAACTCGACCTCGGCCGCTTCGGCGCACACCGCGCCGCCGTCGTCGACTACCTCGAGGAGCGCCGCAGGTACCTCGGCCAGATGGACCTGAACATCAAGTCCCCGCTGGTGTGGGACTTCTACGCCGACACCCTCGCCAAGCTGGCCGGCTACGGGGCGCAGATCGTGCGCCTGGACGCCTTCGCCTACGCCCCGAAGGAGCCAGGGGAGAAGAACTTCCTCAACGATCCGGGCACGTGGGACCTCCTCGATCGCGTCAAGACCCTCGCGGACGCCCATGGCGTCGCTCTGCTGCCCGAGATCCACTCCCGCTACGAGGAGAGGATCCACGAGGTCATCGCCGCCAAGGGGTTCATGACCTACGACTTCTTCCTGCCGGGGCTGCTCATCCACGCGTTCGAGCAGGCGGACGCCACCAAGCTCAAAGCCTGGATCGGCGACCTGCTCGGCCAGGGCATCAAGACGGTCAACATGCTGGGCTGCCACGACGGCATCCCGCTGCTCGACCTGAAGGGCCTGCTCACCGACGACGAGATCGACCACGTCATCGCCACCGTCAAGGGACGCGGCGGCCACGTCAAGGACTTGCACGGCGAGAAGAAGATGTACTACCAGGTCAACGCGACCTACTTCAGCGCGCTCGGCGAGTCGGACGCCGCCCTGCTGCTCGCCCGGGCGATCCAGCTGTTCATGCCCGGCAAGCCGCAGGTGTGGTACCTCGACCTGTTCGCCGGCAAGAACAACCTCGCGGCCGTCGAGAAGGCCGGATCTGGCGGCCACAAGGAGATCAACCGCACGAACCTGACCGCGGACGACGTGGCGTCCGGGCTTCTACAACCCGTCGTGCAGCGTCAGCTGGACCTGCTGCGCTGGCGCAACGCCTGCCCGGCGTTCGGGTTCGACGCCGCGTGCACGGTGGGGGAGACGGCGGCGTCCGAGCTCGTGCTCACCTGGAGCAAGGAGGGGCACACCGCCCGCCTCGAGGCCGACCTCGCCCGGCAGTGCTTCACGATCAGGGCCATGGACGCCGAGGGTCGCGAGACGTTCGCATTCGATTCAGGGCAGGCCGGCTGAGGTGAGGTGGGGCGCGGTTGGGGACGGGGTGGTGTGACACGATGTCCCCAATCGCAGCAAGGAAACACAAGATGCCCAAGATCTCCGCTCCCACGGTCAAGGAGCACCGCCAGGCCGTCCTCACCCGGCTCGTCGACGCCGCCGAGAACATCCTCCGCACCCAGGGTCCGGCCGAACTCACCGCCGGCCCCGTCAGCGCCCAGGCGGGCATCGCGCGCAACAGCATCTACCGCTACGTCGACTCGATCGGCGACCTGCGCGGGCTCGTGCTCGCGCGCTACCTACCCCGGTGGCAGCGGGCGGTCGACGAGCGGATCGAGCCGCTGACCGAGCCGCGCGCGCGCCTGCTCGAGTGGGTGCGGGCCAACCTGGAGCAGGCGGCGGTCAACGGGCACGGCTGGCTGATGGAGGTGGCGCGGTCGACGCGGCTCGACCACGGCCTGCAGATGGACCTCGAGAACGCCCACCAGACCCAGGACTTCCTGGCCGAGGGGCTCGCCGCGCTCGGGCTCGTGGACATGCCGATCAGGGCCGAGATGATCCGGGCGATCGTGGACGCCGGGTTCCGTTCGCTGGATTCGGGCGAGCACCTCGACGACGTCACCCACTGGGCGGTCGTCGCGGTCGAGGCGATCATCGAAGCGTCCGAGGCCCGCGGGGACCGGCCCAGGGCGTAGGAGCCTGCTGAACCACCAGGGCTTCGGCTGAACCGGCCATTCGGTAGCCAGGGGTCGGTCGCGGCGGCGGCAACTGGCGGCCACCGGGGCGGGTGCACCGCCCACCGGATACGCTGGTGCCCGCATCGTCCCCGCGAGGCATCCGCCCACCTCTCGCAGATTGGCAGCCCGTGCACCACGGAGCCCAGAACATCCCGCTGGCCATCGTCGTGATGGTGCTCGCGTCCTTGTTCTTCGCGACCGGTGCGACCCTGCAGCACACCGTGATCGGCACGATGGTCGACCACAAGGCCGACAACAAGACGATGAACCGTCGCCAATTGGTGGGGATGGTCACCAACAAGCGTTGGCTGGGGGCGCTGCTGGTCGTCGTGATGGGCTTCCTGCTGCATGTCACCGCGATCACCATGGCGCCGGTGACGGTGATCCAGCCGCTGGGGATCCTGGCGGTGCCGTGGTCGATCCTGATGGCGGCGAAGATCCATGGGCACCGGATCACCGGCCAGATGTGGTTGGCCGTGGCGATCACGCTGTCGGGCATCGTGATGTTCACCTCGATCGCGGCCGCCAACGCGGCTCCTGACCACAACACCGACCCGGTCGCGGTGCTGCGCGGCAGCGCCGTGGTGTACGCCCTGGGCTTCTTCTTCGCGGTGCTCGCCTGGAGGGGCCGTTCGGCGCTGTGGCGCTCCCTGTTATGGGCGACGGCCGGGTCGTTCCTGTTCGGGCTGTCGTCGGCTCTGATCAAGGCGCTCAGCGTGATGCTGCGCCAGCCCGGGTTCATGTTCTCGACGTGGTTCTGGGTGCTGGGCATCCTGTTCGTCCTCACGCTCGGCACCGGTGGACTGATGATCCAGCAGGGCTACGCGTGTGGGCCCGCAGAGGTGGTCGTCGGCTCGATGGACACCACCGATCCCATCGTCGGGGTCGCGTTCGGTCTCGTCCTGCTGGGGGAGGGCGTCAACATCGACACCATCGAGGGCATCTTCATGGTGATCGCGGCCCTGATCGCGGTGTCGGGCGTGGTGATCCTGCTGCGCTTCCACCCGAACGCCACGAACACGCACCAGGCCGAGAGCCGCGCACCGATCCCGGCCGATCCGGCCGTGGAGGAGTTCTACTAGCCTGTCGGCGCCACGTGGTCAGAGGCCCTGCGCAGGGGACTTACGCCGTGATCGGCAGCGCCGAGATGGCGCGTCCGCTGCGGGTGGTGAGGAACAGCGTCGAGTCGCCGCGGTCGAGTTCGAGGAACACGTAGCCGTCGGCCACCTCGCCCGCCGACAGGATGCCGGTGGACAGCTCGGGCTGGCGTCCGCCCCGCGTGGGGGCGGTGGCGTCCTGGGAGCTCTTGCCGTACGCCTGGAAGGCGTAGCTGATGGTGCCGGACGCCGCGGAGATCCGCACGTGCACACTCACCCCGGCGGTCGACCACTCGCGGCCCAGGATCTCCCAGCGCCCGGTGGAGTCGGGGTCGGACGGCATCGTGAACGGCATGCCCGCCGCGCTCACCGACGACGTGGGCGAGGCCGACGTCGGCGTCGCCGTGGGGGAGTCGGGCCTGCGCAGGAACACCCCGGCGAACAGGACGCCGACCAGCGCCAGCGCCGCGACGATCACCACGACCGTCGACGTGCGGACGCGCGGCGCGGCGTACTGACTGATGTCGGCCGACGCCGGAGTCCAGCCCAGCGGCGCCTGTCCGGGCTGCGCCTGCGGCGGCTGGCCCTGCGGACCCCAGCCCTGGGCGTACTGGCCCTGAGATCCCTGCGGATACTGACCTTGTGGGTACTGGGCCTGCGGCGTCCCTTGTGACGCCCAGTTCTGCGGACCCCAGCCCTGGGGAACCTGACCCTGCGGCGTCCCCTGCGCCCCCCAGCCCTGGGCGTCCCAGCCCGGCGCTGCGCCGGACTGCCCCGGCGCCTGCGGCCGGAGACGGGGATCGTACGGTTCGTACGGCGGACGCGGGTCGCTCATGGTGGAACCAGGCTACCCGGGCGCAAACGCCCGATAACTCGCCCTGTGGATAGTGACGCAGAACCGCCTCCGTTGCCTTATGTGTGGGCATGACGAACGAGTCCAGTTCCCGACTGCGCGTGCGCAGCATGCCCGAGTTGCTCAACCTGATCCCGGCCCTGCTGGGCTTCCACCCCAGCGAGTCGCTGGTGGTGGTCTGCGTCGACGGCGGGCGCGTCGCCGTCACCGGCCGCGTCGATCTGGCCGCGATCGAGGGCCCGGCGTCGGCGTCCGAGTGCTTCGACCCGCTGTGGGAGCGCTTCCCGGGCTGCTTCTGCGTCGCTGTCGCCTTCAGTTCGGACGCCGATGCCGCCTGGCTCGCTCTGGGCTGGCTGGCGGACGGGCTGCCGCTGGAGATGCCGTTCGACCTGGCCTATGTCGACGGACGGCTCTGGTACGCGTCCCCCGACGATGCCGGGTGGCCGTACGACCCGGAGTCCAGCGTGCAGGCGGCTGAGGCGGCCTACCGGGGCATCCGGGTACTGCCGGACCGGGCGGCCCTGGCCGACTCGCTGTTGCCGGGGCTGACGGCGTGCGAGATGACCGCGGCGCTGGAGGCGGTGATCGCGCGTCCGCCGGAAGAGACGGTCGCCGAAGCGCTGCGGCTGGCGGCCGAGATCATGGGACGCCCGCGAGTGCCCACCCCGGAGGAGTCGGCGATCCTGGCCGTCGCGGCGTACAGCCCGGCGTTCGCGGAGACGCTCGTGACCGGCATCTCGTCGGAGACCGCAGGCAGGGCACGCGACCTGTGGACGTGCGTCGTGCGCAGCACCCACGACTTCTCGGGCGCGGCGGCCACGCTGGTGCTCGGCATGGCGGCGTGGGTCGCCGGCGACGGCGCGCTGCTCAACGTCTGCCTGGAGCGAGCTGCACCGTGGGCGTCCGAATCGCAGTGGTACCGCTTCCTGGAGATCGCCGTGCGCGTCGCCCTGCCGCCCTCGGAGTGGGACGCCGTCCGACTCGACCTGCTGAAGGCGTGTAACGCGGCCTGACCAGGAGAGGCGGGACGTTGACCTGTACGGCGTAGCGGTCCCGCGCCCGACAGGTGGGCCTGTCGGCTGACGAGGAGAACGTCCTGGCGAAGATGCGCGAGTTGGGCGATGGTGCCGTCAACGATGCCCACGTCCCGAAAACGCAGACCGGCGGCTCTGGCGGCGGAGGCAGATCACCAACGCCGACCCGTGCGATTCGGGGTGGACCGGACGAGCCCACATGGGCTCACCGACAAGCCGCACTCAGGTCGGACACCAGCGGGGAGAGGTTGGAGCCCCACGAGATCGAGTTCCTCGAGCACTTCGAGGCGCAAGGCCAAGTCGCCAAGTGGATCCCCTCTGGTCACTTTCGGCCCACCAACGATTTCGTGTGGGTCGAGCGCGATCTCCAGTTCGAGCTCAAGACAACCCGCGCTCGCTATGCCACTATCCATGGTCGGATCGTCGACGCAGCGTCGCGAGCAGCGAAGCAGGGCGTAACCAAGGAGAACTTCGTGATCGACCTGGGCGGCGAATCCCTCTCTACAGAACTGCGAAGCGAACTAGCGGACTACAACATCGGGCGTCGTGCATATCGGCTTCATGAACTGTGGGTCATGGCGAACGGCCGCTTGATTCAGATCGACCTGGCAGCGGACTGAAGCGCTGCGACGAGAACGCGGGACGCCGATCCCCCGTGAAACGGGGGGGCGCCCCGCGTCTTCAGGATACCAAGTCCGGACAGTGCCCGCGACGAGGAGAGGTGGGACGCCCTGCGGGGGGCCGCGGAGAGGATGCGGGCCGGGGCGCGCGGATGGTTTACACTCGCGCCATGGCTCGCTTCCCTCGACCCTCGCGACTTCTTCGCTAGCCGCGCACCGATCAGGTGACGCGGCGCCCCTTCATGCCTGATGGCAGCGAGGGGCTTTTTCATGTCGAGCGAGAAGCACCCACGAACGAGGAGATTATGGATACCGCCCGTAGCGTCTACGACGCCGCAGCCGCGCAGGAGCGCTGGCAGAAGTACTGGGACGAGAACAAGACCTTCGAGGCGCGCGACGACGGCTCGGCCGAGCGCCGCTACGTGCTGGACATGTTCCCGTACCCGTCGGGCGACCTCCACATGGGTCACGCGGAAGCGTTCGCCATTGGGGATGTCGTGGCTCGCTATTGGATGCTGCGCGGCTACGACGTCATGCACCCGATCGGCTGGGACAGCTTCGGCCTGCCGGCCGAGAACGCCGCGATCCAGCGGAACGCGCACCCGGCCGAGTGGACGTACGCCAACATCGAGACCCAGAAGCGGTCGTTCAAGCGCTACGGCGTGAGCATCGACTGGACGCGCGAGCTGCACACCTCCGACCCGGAGTACTACCGGTGGACCCAGTGGCTGTTCCTGCAGTTCTTCAAGCGGGGGCTGGCGTACCGCAAGGACTCCTACGTCAACTGGTGCCCGTCGTGCCAGACGGTGCTGGCCAACGAGCAGGTCGTGCAGGGGGCGTGCGAGCGCTGCGGGTCTCCGGTCACCAAGCGGCAGCTGAACCAGTGGTACTTCAAGATCACCGACTACGCCCAGCGTCTGCTGGACGATATGGGCGGTCTGGAGGGGCACTGGCCCGACCGCGTCCTGGCCATGCAGCGCAACTGGATCGGCCGGTCTGAAGGTGCCTACGTCGACTTCAAGGTGGACGGCCGCGACGAGCCCGTCACGGTGTTCACGACCCGTCCCGACACGCTGTACGGCGCCACGTTCATGGTGGTCGCGCCGGATGCCGCGCTGGCGTCCGAGATCGTGGCCGACAGCCACCGGGCGGCCTTCGAGGCGTACCTGGAGCAGACCAACCGCGAGACCGAGATCGAGCGTCAGTCGACCGAGCGCGAGAAGACCGGCGTCGACCTGGGCGTGTTCGCGACCAACCCGGTCAACGGCGAGAAGGTGCCGGTCTGGGCGGCCGACTACGTGCTGGCGGAGTACGGCACGGGCGCCATCATGGCCGTGCCCGCGCACGACCAGCGCGACCTGGAGTTCGCGCTGAAGTTCGGGCTGCCCGTGCGGGTGGTCATCGAGACCGGCGAGGCGGACCCGGTGGCGTCCGGCCTGGCCACGCCGGGCGACGGCACGTACGTCAACAGCGAGATCCTGGACGGGCTGCCCGACAAGAAGTCCGGCATCGCGCGGATCAACACCAAGCTGGAGGCCGACGGCACCGGCAAGGCCGCGGTCACGTTCCGGCTGCGCGACTGGCTGCTGAGCCGGCAGCGGTTCTGGGGCTGCCCGATCCCG
>DAIRTI010000021.1:0-36388 GCA_036803965.1 Propioniciclava sp. | reverse complement strand
CGCACTTGACTGGGGGTCAAGGGGTCGCAGGTTCAAATCCTGTCAGCCCGACCGAGAGAAGATGCTTGATCAGAGGCATCCGTGAGGTCGTGAGATCGGTATTGGCGCTGGTCTTGTACCCCAAATCGTTGAACGCTCTGTGAGCGACGCTCGAGAACTGGTCGCTATCGACGTGCGAATAGTGAACGGTTGCGGGGAGCTTAGCTTGGTGTCTCGTTAGTGGTGGTTCTGATGCTCGGGAGGGTGTGGATGCCCTTGTTGCAGAGCCGGTAGCTGGCTCCTTTCAGGCAATATCCAGCTCCGGACGGTGGATGAGCGGGATAATGAATTGTCCCGTCGACGATCTCCCGCATCGCTGCTCCAGAGTGCCCTCGCGAGGACTTGGCGCCATGTGTGGCGCTCTAGACCGGACGCGTTGTCGGCCGTTCAGCGGGGCATGGAATTCAAGATTTCCGCGATCCGCGCATCCTTCTCAGACGTCTTGATCATGCGAGTGAGGTTCGGACGATCAGTCTGCAGCGAACGAGCGAGCTCCGCAACGGACGCACGAGAATCGGTTTCGGCGAGCTCGAGCAGACGGTTGAACCCCGCGAGGCTGAACTTCAGAGAGGCGCGTGCCTGCTCAAGGGTCGCTTCTGCCGCCTCACGCAACAGCCACGCCTGGGCGATGCTCGCCGCGACCGGGGGGAACGGTGTGAGGTCCGGTGTCTCGACGTGTGCTTCCAGTTTCTCGTCGGTGCTGCCGAACTCGGCAGCGAGAGCATTCACCCATTCGGCGTACTTCGTGAATGCATCGAGGACCGTGTAGGTGTGGGTGGCCTCGATTCCGCCGTCTGCCAGTGTCCGGATGATCTTCGATTCCTTGAGGCCTACTTCTTCCGGGACGAGCGCAACGATCCGGTCTCGCCAGCCAGAGGATCGCCGTGCGCCGCCATTGCCAAGACTCTGGGAGAGGAACAGGCGGAGGGTATCTGCATGAATCTCCGCTCTTTCGGTCGTGTCGAAGCGGTAGATGCGCGGGGTGCCGATGGGCGTCCACTCGTAGTTGTCCGCCATCTGTATTGCACCCTCATAGAGAAGGTGCTCGCCCGTGGACGACTTCCATGCGAGCACGCGACCTCGCTCAGAGATGTAGCCGTAGAGATGATCCGTGTCTTCGACGTCAGCTGCAGTAGCAAGGGCGGAGATCTCATGGAGGTTCTCCAACTCACGTGCGTGGCGTAGGGCGAGGGCAGCTTCAAGCGCCGGATGGTGTGTCATGAGTACACCCTACTCATTCAAGCGAGAGCCCGCAATCGCGGCCATGCCGAGCAAGGGCGCCTGGTCTACGCGAAGGGCAACGAGGACGCCCACGCGTCGTTGGGCCGGATCCGTCACCCATGCCCTCGACCTGGACGTCGAACCCGCCGCCTTGCTGGACGCGGTGTCGACGCTCGTCGAACGATCAACGGGTAGAGGATTTGCTACACTCGCCTCGTGGAGGAGTGGGAGATCCTGGTCACCGACGAATGCCTCGCTTGGTTCCGCACGGTCGATCACTCCTCGCAAGCCCTGATCACTGATGCGATCGATCGGCTTGCCGTGGCCGGACCGACTTTGGGGCGGCCGTTGGTGGATCGGGTTAAGGGGTCAGCGCTTCACAACTTGAAAGAACTCCGACCTGCGTCCGTCGGCCGAACCGAAATCCGGATCCTGTTTGTCTTCGATCCGTGGCGGTCGGCGATCCTATTGGTCGGCGGCGACAAGTCCGGGCGTTGGAAGCAGTGGTATGCCGCAGCGATCCCGGAGGCCGAGCGGCTGTACGAGGAGTACTTGCAGGAAAGGCGGCGAGAGGAGGAACAGTGATGGCGAACAAGAAGTGGAAGGACATCCGTCCCGAACTCGTTGACGGGCTCGGCGGTGAGGACGTGGTGGCTGACGCCCGCCTGCGGAATCAGACCTACATCGACGCCCATCGCCTTGCCGAGCGCCGAAGTGCCTTGGGCCTGACCCAGGCTGAGGTAGCCGAGCGAATGAGCATCACCAAGAGTCGCGTTTCCCAGATCGAACGTGGTGAGGTCTCCACCGTTGATGTCATCGCTCGCTACGTACAGGCGATCGGCGGGCACCTTCAGATTTCGGCGGTCTTCGGCAACGACATGGTGATCCTGCAGAGCACCGACACGAGCGCGGCGTAAGGAAACCTGCTGGCCTCGGCGTCCGCGCGGCGACGGGAGAGTGTCTCGTGGGCGTCAGCCCGAACGACCGAGATGGTCAATCGACCTGACCGATCTCGTTCGAGAACTCCTCAAGCGCCTTACGGCCTTGTCTCGCCGGGCCCGTCGGGCACGCCGTCCTGCGCCCCGGCGACATCGGGCGGCAGCGGCTCGGCCAATCCCACCTGTCACGATGCTTTCGTTTCGTTCGTTTAAGTCGCTATGCTCGGACCCAGGAGAGGGGTGATGGGCATGTTGCAGGCTGTAGCCACGACCGAGACGACGACGTACTTCCCTGACCAGAACACTGCCGAGATCATCGACTTCGTCAAAGCGTTGGAAGCAAGGGGGCTCGCTGCTCCCGAGGTGGGGGCGGCACTCGTGGGGCCCGACAACAATCGCGTGGAGTTGCCGGAATCCTTGCACCGGGTGCTGCTTCAGGTCGCGGAGGCGCTGATGCAGGGCATGGCCGTGACGGTGGCTCCGCAAAGTGCGCGACTCACCACGCAGGCCGCGGCTGACTTCCTTGGAGTATCCCGGCCGACGCTCGTCCGCCTGTTGGAGCGTGGCGAGATCCCGATGTCGAAGCCCGGTCGACACAGGTATGTGCAACTCACGGATCTCGTCGCTTACCAGGCCGCGACGAAGAAGCGACGCCGCGACATACTGGATCGCATGGCCCGCGAAGCTGAGGAGGACGGGCTTTATAACGCCACGGACGGCATCCCTCCAGCTATGAGATGACGTGAGCTTCCCGGTATTCCTCGACACCTGCGTGCTGTACGGAGCGGTCCTTTCCGACACCCTTCTGCGCCTCGCGGAGCATGGCACATATCAGCCGGTGTTGAGTCCTTCGTGGATGAGGTGCGACGACACCGGTTCGACCTCTCAACGGCGGTGGCCGAGTCCGAGGCAACCGGGACCGCACCGGAGACCCAGCCGCTGGTCGGCGTCCGAGGCACCGAGGGACGTGCCGACGCGGGTGAGTGATCGCGTCCGGTTGAGTGTTCGCCCGAACGCAAGACGCCGAATCCAGCCCGGCTGGCCCCACCAGACTCGCCCTTATCGCACCCGGCTCGGACCGGCCCAGAGGTTCAGCCCACCCTCGACGGCGTGGCGGTTGATCGCCGCGAGTTCGTCGTCGGTGAAGGAGAGTTGACTGACGGCGGACGCCGAGTCCTCGAGTTGGGCGACGCTGGACGCCCCCACGAGGGCCGACGTGACGGCGTCCGAACGCAGGACCCAGGCGATGGCCATCTGGGCCAGCGTCTGGCCGCGTCCGCGCGCGATCTCGTTCAGGGCGGCGATGTGCGAGAGGTTCTCCTCGGTCAGAAGGTCGCGCGCCAGCGACTTGTCCTGCGTGGCGCGTGAGCCCTGCGGGACGCCGCCCAGGTACTTGTCGGTCAACATTCCCTGCGCCAACGGCGAGAAGGCGATGCAGCCGACGCCGGCGTCCGACAGCACCTCCAGCAACCCCTCCTCGACCCAGCGGTTGAGCATCGAGTAGGACGGCTGGTGGATCAGCAGCGGCGTCCCGAGAGCGCGCAGCAGTTCGACGGCCGCCTGGGTGCGCGTGGGGGAGTACGACGAGATGCCCACGTACCGCGCGCGCCCGGAGCGCACCGCGTAGTCCAGCGCTCCCATCGTCTCCTCCAGCGGCGTGTCTGGGTCGGCACGGTGGTGGTAGAAGATGTCGACGTGGTCGAGGCCCATGCGGCGCAGTGAGGCGTCCAGGGAATCGAGCAAGTACTTGCGACTGCCGAGGTTGCCGTAGGGGCCGGGCCAGAAGTCCCAGCCGGCCTTGGTCGAGATGACCAGCTGCTCGCGGTAGGGCCGGAAATCGGTGCGCAGGTGGCGTCCGAAGTTCTCCTCGGCCGCGCCGTAGGGCGGGCCGTAGTTGTTGGCCAGGTCGAAGTGCGTGATGCCGAGATCGAACGCGCGGCGCAGGATGTCGCGCTGGGTGGCGAACGGCACGTCGTCGCCGAAGTTGTGCCACAGCCCGAGCGAGATGGCGGGCAGCAGCAGCCCGGACGCCCCCACGCGGCGGTAGGGCATCCGCCCGTCGTAGCGATCGGCGTCGGCGACGTAGGGGTCGAGGATCGGCATCGGTACTCCTTGGTCGAGGCGTGTGCGACCGCGGGCCACGGTCACCGGATCAGGTTAGTCGGACGCCGTTGGCCCAGTTCGAGGCTCATCGCGGCCGCACCGGGGACCCAGCCCGGCGTCGGCGTCCGAGATGGTGCTGACTGTGGTCATGCCGACACGGACTTCGACTGGTCGTGACCAGGCCGCCACACCATCGCGATGCTCGGATCGGTCGGGACGAAGCCGAGTCGACGATAGAGGGCCTGTCCGGGTGGATCGGCGATCAGGGTGACGTAGGCCCCTCTCGGCGCGCGGTTCTCGATGTCGTCGAGCAGCGCCTGCAGGACGCGGGCCGCCAGCCCAAGGCGCTGGTGTTCGGGCAGGGTGGCGATGTCGGCGATGTGGAAGTACCAAGCGCCGTCGCCGATCACGCGTCCCATCGCGACGACCTCGCCCGAGGGCGTCCGGATGTGGCACCACGCCCAACTCCCCGTCAGGGCGCCGCGTCCTTGCTCGTCGGTCTTGGGCGAGAGCCCGGACGCCTGACGCACGTGCAGATAGGAGCCTAGATCGGGCGGGCCGGGCACGAGTTCGTAGTCGTCCACGGGCGCAGTATCGCAGCGGACCGATTGTTCGCAGCGCCCCCGGGGCGTAGCATTCCGGCGATCGTGACCCAGCCGCAGGAGGTGAGACCCATGCACGCAGTATCCGCAGTGGGGGCTTCCCTGCAGTCCACGATCGCGCGGCTTAAGTAATCGCCGCCGGGAGCGCCCGAGAGCCAACTCGCGAAAGGCGACTCCCATGAACACAACTCCTACTTCACCTTTGGACGCCCCGGCGTCGGCCCCTGGTCTGCCGCGGGCCCAGAATCAGCCTCACATCGACGCCACCGGACGACGACGCGCGGGCGAGCGGGCTCTGGTCCTCGGCGGCGGCGGATCGACCGGCAACGCCTGGCTGATCGGCGTCGTCACAGGACTGTACGACGCCGGCCTGGACGTCACCGGGACCGACCTGATCGTCGGCACGTCCGCCGGATCGACGGCGGCGGTCCAGCTCAGCGGCGCGACCCCGGCAGAGCTGTTGGACGCCATCCTGACGGCCGAGGCTCCGTCACAGCCCGATCGGGGCGCCGCCGGCGGACGCCCCAACGCCGCCCCTGTCGTCAGCCAACTGGAGCGGACGGCCCGCATCATCGCCACCGCCGAGGATGCTGCCGCCATGCGCCGCGCCATGGGCGCGTGGGCGCTGGACATGCCCGCCACGTCGGACGGCAACGCGCAAGCACGGTGGCGAGCCACCGTCGCCGCACGGCTTCCCAGCCAGCACTGGCCGCAACGAACGTTGCTGATCACCGCGGTCGACGCCCAGAGCGGCGAGCCGGTCGTGTTCGACCGCCTCAGTGGTGTCGACATCGTGGACGCCGTCGCCGCCAGTTGCGCCAGTGGCTTCGCCTACAGGATCGGCGCTCACCACTACATCGACGGCGGCTACCGACGCAACGAGAACGCGGACCTGGGGGCGGGGTACCGGCGGGTGCTGGTGCTGTCGCCCTTCGGCGGTCGGTCGCGCCACCCGCTGGAGTGGGGCATGCAGCTGGCGGCGCAGGTCGACGAGCTGCGGGCGGGCGGCAGCGGCGTCGAGACGATCGTCCCGGACCGCGACTCCGAGCATCTGTTCGGGGCCAACGCAATGGATCTGTCCCTGCGCCCGGACGCCGCTCGAGCCGGCCACCACCAGGGCGGAGCGCTTGCCGAGAGGCTCGCCGAGTTCTGGGGCTGACCGCCGCCCCGCGATGCCGCGGTCGGTTCGGCAAGCGCGGGCCGACCGGGACCGGTCCTACTCTGACCTCGTGGGTCGCTGGTCCGTGGCAGGACCGAACGACGAAGCACTCCGGCTCTACCCGTGGTAATCCAGGTCCGCGACTACGTCGGCGAGGGGTCGAATCGCTGGCCCGCGGTGCACAACGTCGACGCCGCCCGGGTCTTCCGGCTGGCGTTGGAGCGCGGGATGCCGGGCGTCCGCTATCACGCGGTCGCCGAGGAGGGCGTCCCCTTCAAGCAGGTTGCCGAGGTCATCGGCCGATGGCTCGGCGTCCCTGCAATCAGCCTTTCGCCGCTCGCTGCACGGCGGCACTTCGGCCTGTTCGCCGGCTACGCGCGCGAGGACGGCCCCGCCTCCAGCACGCTCACGTGCGAGTGGCTGGGGTGGCGTCCGGAGGGTCCGTCCTTGCTCGCCGACATCGACCGGCCCGAGTACTACGAGCCGTAGGCGGCACCTCCCGGGTCGAGCCCAAACGTTTGCCGACCACGGTCGGTTAATGTGAGGATCGGGTCGTGAAGTCGCCAGCGAAGTTCGACCTGCACCATCACGCGGTGCCGGAGTTCTATGTGGAAGCGATGCACGCGGCCGGCATCAAGGCGCTCGGCGGGTTCAACTTCCCTCGCTGGACTCCCGAGCGGTCATTGCGGGCCATGGACGCGCTGGGCACCGAGCGGGCCTGGCTGTCGGTCCCGCCGGGTGTGACGTTCGGCGGCGTCCCGGATCCGCCTGCCTTGGCGAGGCGGCTCAACGATGCGGTCGCGGCGTTCGTGGCCGAGCGTCCCGACCGTTTCGGCTGGTTCGCCACCCTGCCGCAGGGCGATGTCGGTGCTTGCCTGACCGAACTTGAGCGAACGGACGCCCACGAGGTCCTGCTCATGTCGAACGCCAACGGCGTTCACTTCGGGCATCCCGATCTGGATCCCTTGTGGAAGGCGCTGGATGAGCGACGCGCGGTCGTTTACGTGCACCCGCACGGACGCCCCGGGGTCCCCGACCAGGGACTCCTCGATCCCCTCTACTACTGGCAGAACGACACCGCCCGAACGGTGCTGGACTTCCTGCGCGCTGGAGGCCATGTGCGATTCCCCGAGACCCGCTGGCTGCTGTCCCACGCAGGAGGCCCGTTGCCCGTGCTGCTCGACGATGCCCTCCACGGGCTTGGCACGGTCCGCCCGGAGATCGACGCCGAACTTGCGGCATGGCGTCCGCGCGTCTTTCTCGACACTGCGTCCAAGGCCTATGACGAACAGATACCGGCGATTCTCGCGTTCGGCGGGCCTGGACAGGTCACCTTCGGCTCCGACTTCCCGTGGGCGGCACGCAACGCCGGCCGCATGATCGCCGACGCCTGGACCCGCGCGGCGGAACGACTCGATCTGGGTTCCCAGGTCCTGGACGACATCTTTCGCGGGAACGCCTTGCGGCTCTTCGCACGCGAAGACCGACCGGCACCGCGGGGCGTCCCGACAGAACTCTCCGATTTCGCGCCGTATGCGCCATCGCGAACCAGAGTCGATGCCATTCCCGTGAGTTTCTGGGACGCCGATCGGAATGCCGTTCGCGAGCGGATCGTCCGCTACAACGACGAAGCAGTACCGGACGCCCCCGCGGTCATCGACATGCTGCAACCCGAATTCTCACGAGCGGAGTTGGCCCGGGCGCGGTCACGCGGCGTCCGGTGCGTCCGGATCCCGCTGGACTTCTCGGGGCTGGAGGGGCCGAGCGACTTCCTCGATCCCGAACTCATGGACGCCCTCGCGGACGGTGACGAGGAGTTGCGCTTCGAGCCGCGCGAGACCGACGGCGTCCCGCTGCTGGCAGAACGTCGTCTCGACGCGGTGCTGTTCTGTGCCAAAGGATTTTGGCTGCAGCGGCTCGGACGGCTCGACCCCTCGAGAATCGTTCTCGCCGGGACGGCCGGGATCATCCCCTATCTCGCGCGGCCGATCGACATCCTGTACTACCTCGGACGCGGCAAGCGCGGTCTGCTGGCGTACGCGTGGGCGAGCTTCGTCGTCAAGCGCCCCGGGGGCTACCGGTGGCTCCGGCGGACTCGACGCGAATAGCATTCAGCGATGCCGCGCACCGCGATCCATCACGAAAGCCGCAAACGAGAACTCGTGGCGGTCGCCGAGCAGGTGTTCATCCGCCTGGGCTACGCCGAGACGACGGTTTCCGACCTGCTCGCGGCGACCGGCATGTCGAAGGGCGGTTTCTACCACTACTTCGGGTCCAAGGACGACGTGCTCCGTGAAGCGATCGCGGTGGTACTCGACGAAGCGGCGGCGGTCATCGATCGCGCCGCCGCGCTCGACGTCTCGGCCATCGAGCAGCTGTCCGCGATCTTCCGCGGCATGCGGGCGCTTCGGCGACGTCACGCGGAGTTCGTTCCGATCCTGAGCGTCATCATCGGCGATGAGGTGCCGGCCCGCGCGTTTTGCGAGGACGCCATCCGTCACCTCGCTCCGTCACTGGCACGAGTCGTGGAGCGCTTTGGCGTGACCTATCCCCGTCAGACGACCGAGTTGATCCTCGACGCGATGACCTCCCTCACGCGAAACCCGAATCGGGAGGCCTATCTGACCGACGCCGAGGCCGGAGCCGCCTACGCCGGGGCCCTGCGCGAACTGCTCGGTGGTGCACTCGGAATCGGCGCGCATCACCCAGTGCTCGACGACCTCGCTTGGTCCTGATCCCGGGCGCGGGCTTCGTCCTGGCAGGGGGTACGCCCGCCCCTGGTGTCATGAGGTTAGGCTCACCTAACATGACCGGGCCGGCCGGGCGGTGGGCGCTCGGCCCGCGTGGGAGGTGCCATGCTCGCCGACTACGCCCCCGTCACGACGCTCGCGGTCCAGGACCTGGAGCGCGCCCGGGGTTTCTATGAGGGCCTTCTGGGGTTCTCGCCGAAGATGGAGTTCGCAGGGGGAGTGCTGTACGCATCCGGATCGACTGCGTTCATGGTCTACCCGTCCGCATTCGCGGGCACCAACAAGGCCACGGCGATGAGTTACGCGGTGCCGCTAGACGCCTTCGCGGCGGAGGTGCAGGCCCTTCGCGACAAGGGGATCGACTTCCTGACCTTCGAACTGGAGGGCTCGACCTGGGACGCCGGTGTGGCGTCCACGGGTGGCGACGATCGCAGCGTGTGGTTCGAGGATCCTGACGGGAACATCCTCAACCTGGTCACCATGGAGCCCGTCTGACGGAGCGCCGATCCTGACTGACCGGCGGACATCTCCCAAAGCGTCAGACCACCCGGTTGTACAGGAAGCCCCTCACCAAGGGACCACCCAGTAGCATTCGGGCCAGTCGACGACGCGGGAGGCCATCGTGCTTCGGTTCTTCATTCAGACCACTGTCAACCTGATCACCGCTGCCGTGGGCATTCTGATCACCGCAGCGATCCTGCCCGATTTCCGCGTCCAGCCGCTCGGCTTCATCGCCGCGGTCGTGGTCGTGGTCGTCGCGCAGGCCGTTCTGGGGCCGTTCGTGCTCTCGATGAGCCGCAAGTACGCTCCCGCGCTGTTGGGCGGCATCGGCATCATCTCCACCCTGCTGGCGCTGATCATCGCGTCCGTGATGCCGGGCGGCATCACGATCACGGGCATGGCGACCTGGATCTCAGCGGCCCTCATCCTGTGGCTGTGCACCGCGCTCGGCGGGTGGCTGCTGCTCTTCCTCGCGGCCAAGTACCGCATCGGCGGCTACGAGGGCTGAGGCGCGCGTCGGCGTCCGTCTGTCTTGCGCTCCTGAGGGGCGCCCACGTGACTGTGTCGAGCGGTCGCGCGTTGGGTACCGCTTCGGCACAAGCGAAAGGGACGCCGCTGGCCCGGCCTGGGCGTCGAGAAAGGGACATGCCATGTCGACCGACGCCATCAGCGTCCTGAAAGAGGACCACCGCGAGGTCAAGCGCCTGTTCGCCGAGTTCGAGAAGAAGTCGACGACCGACGAGCGCAAGGGCGAGATCTGCGCCGAGGTGCTGCACAAGCTGACCGTGCACACGTTCATCGAGGACAAGATCATGTACCCCGAGGTGCGCGAACTCGTCAAAGACATCGAGGACGACATTCTCGAGTCATACGAAGAGCACCACGTGGTCGACGTCCTGAGCCTCGAGTTGGCCGGCATGACGCCCGACGAGGAGCGGTTCGAGCCGAAGTTCATGGTGATGATGGAGAACGTCCGCCACCACATCAAGGAAGAAGAGGACGGCTGGTTCCCGAAGGTCCGCGAGGCCCTGAGCCGCACCCAACTCGCCGACATCGGAGCCCGCATGATCGCCGAACGCGCGAACGGGCCGAAGTCGGTCCCGGAACCGAAGGGCCTGCGGCAGGCCCTGGACGCCCTCTCCGAGTAACGAGGTTCCGGACCAGCGCTTCACCCGTTCGGCTGAGCGCGTCGTCAGTCGCAGGACGCCGACCGGGACCGTACGCGGCGTCCGGGCAAGCCAGCGCACCGCGCCCTCCAGCCGCCGATCCTCGACGCTCGCGCCCTCGCCACCGGAGTAGCGCCCGCGGGCGTCCTCGATCTCGGCGCAGACGCGGGGGCGTCCGGGACCTCTTTCTTCCGGGGGAGGGGCGGAGCATAGTGAATATGCCGGACAAGAGGTCAAGGGGGCATCCATGTCAACACAGACGTCGCCGGTCCCGACAGGAACCGTGCTCGATCCTGAACTGAGACTCTCGCTCTACGAAACCATGGTGCTGTCGCGCACCTATGAGGAGGCGATCCTCCGGGAGTACCACGCGGACAAGGGTCCAGGCTTCGACATCGGAAAGGGGCTGGTCCCCGGCGAGATGCATCTTTCGGCCGGCCAGGAGCCGGTCGCGGCAGGGGTCTGCATCAATCTGACTCCCGCCGACGCGGTGACCGCGACGCACCGTCCGCATCACTTCGCGATCGCGCACGGCATGGATCTGCGGGCTATGACCGCTGAGATCTTCGGTCGCGTCGACGGCCTGGGGAAGGGCCGCGGGGGACACATGCACCTGTTCGATCCCGCGACGCACTTCTCGTGCTCGGGCATCATCGCGGAGGGGTTCCCGCCGGCGCTGGGCATGGCGTTTGCCTTCCAACGCCAGGGCAAGGATTCGATCGCGGTGGCGGTCACGGGTGAAGGCGCCGCCAACCAGGGTGCGTTCCACGAGTCGCTGAACCTGGCGGCGCTGTGGGGGCTGCCCGTGGTGTTCGTGGTCGAGGACAACGACTGGGGCATCTCGGTGCCACGGTCGGCGTCCACCTCGATCCCGAGCAACGCCGATCGCGCGGCCGGCTACGGCATGCCCGGCGTGCGCGTGGAGGACAACGACGTGGAGGCCGTGTACGAGGCGGCGCGAGTCGCCGTCGCACGGGCCCGCCGGGGTGATGGGCCGTCGCTGATCGAGGTCCACACGCTGCGCATGTGGGGCCACTTCGAGGGGGACGCCCAGGGCTACCGTCCCGAACTGGCCGAGGTGCCCGATCGCGATCCGATCCCTCGCTACGCGGCGAAGCTCATCGCCGACGGCGTCCTGGACGACGCCGCGGTCGAGCGCATCAAGGCCGCCGCGGAGGCGCGGGTGGAGGACGCCGTCGCGTTCGCCAAGGCCAGCCTGGTCCCGGATCCCAGCACCGCCACCGACCATGTGTTCGCCTGAGGAGGAGCCATGACCATCACGGAAGCGCCGGCGGTTCACCGGCTCAGCACGGCGAAGGCCATCGTCGAGGCGATCGATTTGGAGATGGCTCGCGATTCGTCGGTGTTCTACTTGGGTGAGGATGTCGGCAAATACGGCGGCATCTTCTCCTCCACGACCGGCCTGCTCGAGAAGTACGGGCCGAGCCGCATCATCGACACTCCGATCTCCGAGACGGCGTTCATCGGCCTCGCGATCGGGGCCGCCACCGAAGGCATGCGGCCGATCGCCGAGCTGATGTTCACCGACTTCATGGGCGTCTGCCTGGACCAGATCTACAACCACATGGCCAAGATCCCCTTCGAGTCCGGGGGGAACGTGAAGGTGCCGATGGTCCTCACGGCGGCGGCGGGCGGCGGCTACTCCGACGGCGCGCAGCACTCCCAGTGCCTGTGGGGCACGTTCGCCCATCTGCCCGGAATGAAGGTCGTCGTGCCCAGCAACCCCTACGACGCCAAGGGGCTGATGACCGCGGCGATCCGCGATGACAACCCGGTGGTCTACATCTTCCACAAGGGAGTGCTGGGGCTGCCGTGGATGGTCAAGAACCCTCGCGCGATCGCCGACGTTCCGGTCGAGGCGTACGAGGTGCCGATCGGTGAGGCTGCAGTGGCTCGGGCCGGAAAGGATGTCACGGTGGTGACGATCTCCTTGTCGGTTCACCACTGCCTGGATGTGGCGGAGGCCCTCGCGCCTCAAGGCATCGACTGCGAGGTCATCGACCTGCGGAGCCTCGTTCCGCTCGATCGCAAGGCCATTGTCGATTCGGTCGCCAAGACCGGACGGCTGGTCGTCGTCGATGAGGACTATCACTCGTTCGGGATGTCCGGAGAGGTGGTGGCCTCGGTCACCGACGTCGATCCGTCGCTGCTCAAGGCGCCGGCCATCCGGGTCGCCAACCCGGACGTCCCCGTGCCCTACGCGCACGCGCTCGAGTACGCCGTTCTGCCTCGGCACGACCGCATCGAGGCAGCGGTGCGGAAGGTCGTGGGTGCATGACGGAGGTCGTCTTCCCACCACTTTCGAAAGACAGACCGGACGCCGAGGGCGTCGTGACCACCTGGTTCGTCCAGGAGGGCCAGTCGGTCGCGGAGGGCGAACTCCTGGCGGAGGTCCAGGTGGACAAGGTGTCCATGGAGGTGCCCTCACCCCAGGCGGGGGTGGTGCACCTCCTGGCGGCCGAGGACGACGTCGTGACCCAGGGGTCCGTCATCGCCACGATCGAGTAGCAGTTCCGTGATGCGTCGTCCTTCGGGGCGGCGCATCACGCTGTTTCCTGGTCACCCTGCGGTCGGAGTCGACGCTGGGCCGGGAACCAACAGGCTCTCCAGCGGCGCCGTCAGGACGGTGCCCTCGGCCTTGGCCAGGAGGGCGGCGTCCATCGTGACCAGGGCGTCGGCCTGGAGCCGCGCGACGGCGAGGTGCTCCGCGTCGCGGAGGGTGTCCCAGTCGCGCTCCCGCGCGATCCTCCAGGCCGTGGCGCGGGACACCCGGTCGCCGAGCAGCCGGATCTTGACCCCGGTCGTCTGCTCGTGAGCAGTCAGTGCGTCCCGTTCCGATCGGACGCCCGCCCGCACCTCGTCCAGGAGCAACTGGAGCAGTTCCGACCGGATCGCGTTGGGCGCCACGAGCTTATGGGCCGGGTCGAGCCTCGCTCCCGTGTCGACCAGGTGCAGCAGGGTGGGTGCGTCGATCGCGAACCGCGTCATGGCGCCAGCGTAGGTACTTGAGCTTCCAGCCAATGAGGGTCGGCCGTTGGGGGTCCCTGGGAGTACCTTCCCGGGTGGCGCCGGGTGTGGTGGGCTGGTGGGCATGTTCGGAGCCGTGATCCATGCACCCGGGGACGTCCGCTACGAGGAGCGTCCCGAGCCCACCATCGTCGAGCCGACGGACGCCGTCGTGCGCACCGTCGCCGCCTGCGTCTGCGGCTCGGACCTGTGGCGCTACCGCGGCATCTCGCCGGTGCCGCGGCCGACCCCGATCGGGCACGAGTACGTCGGCATCGTCGAGACAGTCGGGGACGCCGTGACGACGATCAGGCCGGGGGACTTCGTGGTGGGCGGCTTCCAGCACTGCGACAACACCTGTCCGGTGTGCCGCAAGGGCGCTCACGCCAACTGCCTGCACGGCGGTGGCTACGACGGGTGCCAGGCGGAGAAGATCCGGGTGCCCCAGGCGGACGGAACGCTGGTCGCGACCCCGGGGCGTCCGGACGACGACCTGGTCCCGAGCATTCTGGCGCTGTCGGACGTGATGTGCACCGGCTGGCACGCGGCCGTCTCTGCCGGCGTGGGACCCGGCAAGAGCGTCGCCGTGGTCGGCGACGGCGCCGTCGGGCTGTGCGCCGTTCTGGCCGCGGTGCAGCTGGGGGCCGGCGTCGTGATCGCGATGAGCCGCCACGAGGACCGCCAGAACGTCGCCCGCGCGTTCGGCGCGACCCAACTCATCGCCGAGCGCGACGAGGCGGGCATCGCACGGGTGAAGGAGCTGACCGAGGGGATCGGAGCGGACTGCGTCCTGGAGTGCGTGGGGACCGAGTCCGCCCGGGCGCAGGCGGTCGGGTGCGTCCGCGACGGGGGGAACATCGGACTGGTAGGCGTCCCGCACGGAGAGCTGCCGGTGGACGCGCTGTTCTGGCGCAACGTCGGAATCAAGGGCGGGCCGGCCCACGTGCGCGCGTACCTGCCGGAACTGCTCGAACTGGTGCTCGACCGCACGATCGACCCCGGACGCGTGTTCGACCTGGAGCTGCCCCTGTCGGCGGTCGGTGAGGCCTACGCCGCCATGGACGAACGTCGCGCCATCAAGGTGTTACTCCGGCCGTGACCGACGCTCGGCAAAGGGGTGGGGGAGTTCGCTGATGGACGTCAAGAAGGACGCCGCGGAGTTTCTGAGGACCAGACGGGCGCGCATCACCCCCGAGCGTGCCGGCCTGCCCGCGTGGGGTGGCGCCCGGCGCGTCCCCGGGCTGCGGCGGGAGGAGGTCGCCCTGCTCGCCGGGGTGAGCGCGGAGTACTACGTCCGGCTCGAGCGGGGCAACCTGGCCGGGGTCTCGGAGTCGGTGCTCGAGGCGGTCGCCAACGCCCTGCAGCTCGACGAGGCCGAACAGTCGCACCTGTTCGACCTGGCGCGGGCGGCGTCCACACGGCAGCGGGGAGTCGAGCCGCGCCGGGCGGTTCGTCCGGCCGTCCAATGGCTGCTGGACGGCATGAGCGGCACCGCCGCCTACGTGCGCAACCCGCGCACCGACCTGCTGGCCGCCAACGCCCTCGGACGCGCCCTCTACGCGCCGGTGTTCGAGATGGCGGGGCGTCCCAACGTGGCCCGCTTCGTGTTCCTCGACCCGCGCGCACGGGAGTTCTTCGCCGAGTGGGACAAGGTCGCCCGCGAGGCAGCCGCCCTGCTGAGGACCATGGCGGGGGAGAACCCGTTCGACGCTGGCCTGACCCGGCTGGTCGGCGAGCTGTCGACGCGCAGCGATCACTTCCGCACGTTGTGGGCGGCCCACGACGTCCGGCTGCACCGCACGGGAACCAAGCGGTTCCACCATCCCCTGGTCGGTGACATGACCCTCGTCTTCGAGGGCATGGACCTGACCGCCGACCCCGGCCTACGCCTCAACGCGTATGTCGCCGAGCCGGGCACCTCGTCGGCGGACGCCTTCGCCCTGCTGGCCAGCTGGGCCGCGACTCGCGCCGACGGCGTCCGGAATCTGACTGCGGCCGAACGTGGCTGACGGACTTGGACGACCGTCGTCCCCACTCAGTGACCTGACGAAAGGAAGAACCATGAAGCAGCGAACGCTGGGCACCGCCCTGACCGTCTCCGAGATCGGCCTGGGCTGTATGAGCCTCACCGGCGCCTACGGGAACACCACGGGACCGGCGCGTGAGGACGCAGTCGCGCTGATCCGGCACGCCGTCGACCTCGGCGTCACCTTCTTCGACACCGCGGAGGTGTACGGACCGTTCACGAACGAGGAGATCGTGGGCGAGGCGCTGGAACCGGTCCGTGACCAGGTGAAGATCGCCACCAAGTTCGGCTTCGGGTTCGCCGAGAACGGTGCCGAGCCGGGCGTCATCTGGAGCCGTCCGGAGAGCATTCGGCGTGCGGTCGACAACTCCCTGCGGCGGCTGCGGACCGACCACATCGACCTCTACTACCAGCACCGGGTCGACCCCGAGGTGCCGATCGAGGACGTCGCGGCGACGGTGAAGGAGCTGATCGACGCCGGCAAGGTGGTCCACTTCGGGCTGTCGGAGGCGGCGGCGGGGACGATCCGGCGGGCACATGCGGTGCAGCCGGTGACGGCTGTGCAGAGCGAGTACTCGATGTGGTGGCGGGACCGGGAGCACGACACCATCCCCGTGCTGGCCGAGCTGGGAATCGGCATGGTGCCCTACAGCCCGCTCGGGAAGGGCTTCCTGACCGGGAAGATCGACGCGAACACCACCTTCGCCGAGAGCGACTTCCGCGGCCAGACCCCCCGCTTCCAGGGCGAGGCGCTCGCGGCGAATCTCGCTCTGGTCGACGTGCTGAACCGGCTGGCGTCCGAGACCGGAGCCACGCCGGCGCAGCTCGCCCTGACCTGGCTGCTCAACCAGCAGCCGTGGATCGTCCCGATCCCTGGCACCAAGCGCATCGAGCGACTGGACGAGAACGTGGCCGCCGCCGATGTGGAGCTGACCGACGCGCAGCTCGCCGAGCTACGCGAGGCCGCCGACCAGGTGCACATCGTGGGCGCTCGCTACCCCGAGGCCCAGGACGCCATGACGAACCGAGAGGCGCCGCTGCCAGGGGCGTGACGGGGGGCGTCCGGTCGGTCACTCCAGTCCGAAGTAGGCAGGGTCTGCGAGGAACCGGCGGTACAGCGCGACAACCATGAGCTCGTCCCACCGGCGGGGCTGGAAGCCCTCGTCGTCCAGCTCGATGATCTGCGCGCCGGGGGTCGCGGAGAGGACAGGGGAGTGGGTCGCCATCAGCACTTGGACGCCGTCGGTGCGCAGTTGTGCGAGCTGGTGGGCCAGGTTGATCTGGCTCGACAGGGAGAGGCCGGCTTCTGGCTCGTCGAGAACCAGGAAGCCGCCGCTCCGGACCATGTGGACCAGCTTGTGGGCCAGCACTTCAGCGAACGCCTGGCCGTGAGAGCGCTCGTGGTAGCTGGTCTCGGGGGCGTGCATGGAGGGGTTGTCCTCGAGGTAGGTGAACAGCCCGTGCATGGTCTCGGCGCGCAGGAAGTAGCCCCAGCGGGAGCGGGTGATGCCGCGGACCAGCCGGATCCTCTCGTGCAGCGGCGACTCGGTGGGCCGGTCGGAGGGGCGCCTGTTGGTGCTTCCGCCTTCGGGGCTGAGTCCGTACGCCATGGCGATCGCCTCGACGATGGTCGACTTCCCGACGCCGTTCTCGCCGACGAGGATCGTCAACTCGGACAGCTCCAGACCCTGGTTGAGCAATTGCGCGACCGGCGGGAGGGTGAACGGCCAGGCTCGGTCGTCGGTGCCCGGTTCGCCCACGACCTCCCGGACCGGGAGCGAGCTGAACGGCGTCACCCGGCCAGCCTAGGGTCCTGGTCTGCTGCCGCGGGATGCGGAGCGCGCCGGTTTGAGGCGGGGAGAACTGGCCTGGTCGCGATCTGTCAGGCTGGTCGTCGTGATCCTGCCGGCTGTTCGCGACCCGAGGATGGTGACCATCCGGCGGGGCGGGACCCTCGCGGACTCCGACCACCGGCTCTTGGCATTGTGGGCTGCTCTGTGTGCGGAGCACGTCTTGTTCCGGTTCGAGCGTGACTGCCCTGAGGATCGCCGTCCTCGGGACGCAATCGAAGCGGCACGGTCCTGGGCTCGCGGCGAACTGAGGATGATGGACGCCCGCGCTCGCGGTGGGCATGCGATGGGTGCGGCACGGCCCCTGCGTGGGGCCGCCAGGTTCACCGCCTATGCCGCTGGCCAGGCTGCTTGCGTCGCGCACGTGGCGGAACACGACCTCGGGGCGGCGGCCTATGCGATCAGGGCCGTGCTGGCCGCGGACCCCATCGATCCCGACGCCGGACGCCGTGAGCGCGACTGGCAGCGAGACCAGCTCGACGCGCGGCTTCGGGCGTTGGTGCTCGACGACCAGGCCCGCCGGAACAGCATCTGCTGGTCCGTCTTCGGGGACTGACCGGCGCGGCCCACCCAACCGCGAACCATCTCCCCGTGGGTGATCCACCCAAGACGCCAGCCGTAGCCAGTCCGGCCATCGGTCCGGAATGACCGAAAACGTCACGCGATCCGGGCCAGATTGCAGTCAGGACTGGACGGACGTCGCGCTGGTGTGACGGTTTCGGTGGATCGCCCCTCGCAGCTGGCCTACGAAGCCTTCCTCAACCGAACGTGACCGACGGCGTCCAGATACAGGCTCACGATCGCGTCGACGAGGGCCGGGTGGACGCCGATGGGCTCGGTCGTGCGCCGCACGATTCCGCCGGGGTCGGGCACGGACGCCAGCCGGTCGGTCCACTGTCCGGGCGCCAGGAAGTAGGCCGCGGCTGTCACGTCGGTGCATCCGCGTGCGGCGAGGCGCACCAGGGCGTCCGCGGGGCTGGCGTCCGCGGAGAAGTACAGGAAGCCGACTTCGACCGGGACGCCGAGTCGCCGCCCGAGCCGATGTGCGGCCCGGCGCACCTCGTTGTTGGACGCCTCTCGCCGCGATCCGCCGGCCGCGAGCAGGACGCCGTCGCCCGACCCACCCGCCTGCCGCAGACGGTCGACGAGCGCCTCGTCCAGGTACGGCCCGACATGCCCGGTCACCACAGCGCGCCTTCCGCCCGACGCGACCGCATCCGCGATGTCGACCGACACGTGGTAGCCGTCCGTCAGGAAGCCCGGCACGACCACGGACGCCCCGCGCGCGAGTTCGGCGTCCAGGGTGCGACGGCGGGCGTCCACCCAGGCGGTCGCTACGGACCCGCCCGAAACACCCAGCCTCTCTTCCACCGCGCGTACCAACTGACGGGCGAACACGGACGCGCCCGGATGCGCCGACCCGTGCAGGGCGATGACCAGGGCGGCTCCACCCGGGCGGCTCATCAGATCACCCAATCGAGGGGATCGTCGTCGACATGAACCGCCGCCCGGACCATCCCCGCCGCCAGATTCTCACCCGTCTGCGGGTCGATCAGAAGGAACGACCCAGTCGTCCGCGAGGCCTCGTAGGGGTCAGGAGCGATCGCCGAAGCCAACCGCACCTCAACGCGCCCGATGTCGTTGAGCTCCAACGCGTCGGCCGCGACGGGCGCGAGGGTATCCAGGTCGAGGCGTCCGTGGACGCCGCGAACGAGGCCCTTCACGGTCCGCGTCCCGTGCTTGACCAGCACCCGCGCCCCGGCCCGCAGGGGCTGCCGCCCGAGCCAGGCGACGGTGCCGTTCAAATCCTGCGTCGGCGAGGGGGCGTCCCCGGACGCCAGCAGTTCGCCCCGCGCCAGGTCAAGCTCCTCGGTCAGCCGTAACGTGACAGACAGGGGCGCGAACGCCTCAGCCAACTCTCCGTCCGGGGTGTCGATGCCGGCGACGGTGGTCGTTCGCCCCGACGGCAGGGCCACAACCTCATCCCCGACACGAACCCGCCCCGACGCCACCCGCCCGGCGTACCCGCGGTACTCGCTCAGCCCGCCGGACGCCGCCCCCTGCGGCCGGATCGTCAGCTGAACCGGGAACCGGAACGGCTTGTCGGCCACGAGATCCTCCGGCTCCAGGGTCTCCAACAAACCCAGCAAAGATGGCCCCGAGTACCACGGCGTCCGCTCCGAACGCTCCACGATGTTGTCGCCCACCAGGGCCGACACCGGCAGGACGTGCAGGTCGGGCACGCCCAGCCCGGCACCGACCGCCCGCACCTGCCCGGCGACGGACGCGTACGCGTCCTCCGAGTAGTCCACGAGGTCGATCTTGTTGACCGCGACCACGACATGAGGCACCCGCAGGAGGCGTCCGACCGACAGGTGCCGGCGGGTCTGCTCCAGGATCCCCTTCCGCACGTCCACGAGCAGCACCAAGACGTCCGCGGTCGAGGACCCGGTCACGGTGTTGCGCGTGTACTGCACGTGCCCGGGGCAGTCGGCGAGGATGAACGTCCGCCGCGGCGTCGCAAAGTACCGGTAGGCCACGTCGATCGTGATGCCCTGCTCGCGCTCGGCGCGCAGGCCGTCGGTGAGCAGCGCGAGGTCGACGTGCCCGAGACCCTTGTCCTCGCTGACGCGACGGACGGCGTCCAACTGGTCTGTCAGCACCGACTTGGAGTCGTACAACAGCCGTCCCACCAGTGTCGACTTGCCGTCGTCCACGCTGCCCGCGGTGGCCAGGCGAAGCAGTGTGCTCATCAGAAGTAGCCCTCCTTCTTGCGGTCTTCCATGGCGGCCTCGGTGAGGCGGTCGTCGGCGCGGGTGGCGCCGCGCTCGGTGATGCGGGTGGCAGCGACCTCGGCGATCACCTCGGCGACGGTCCGCGCCGACGACTCGACCGCACCCGTGCAGCTCATGTCGCCGACGGTCCGGTAGCGGACGACTCGCCGCTCGACCACCTCACCCGCCCGCGGACCCGAGGCCTCGCCCACCGCCAGCCACATGCCGTCGCGCGCGAACACCTCGCGCTCGTGGGCGAAGTACAAGTCCGGCAGTTCGATGCCCTCGGCGTCGATGTAGTTCCAGACATCGAGTTCGGTCCAGTTCGACAAGGGGAACACCCGCACGTGCTCGCCCGGACGGTGCCGCGGGTTGTACAGGCTCCACAGCTCCGGACGCTGATTCCGCGGATCCCACTGGCCGAACTCGTCGCGCAGGCTCACCACCCGCTCCTTGGCGCGCGCCTTCTCCTCGTCGCGGCGCCCGCCGCCGAACACCGCGTCGAACCGGCCCTCGGCGATGGCGTCCAGCAGCGGCTGGGTCTGCAGCGGGTTGCGCGTCCCGTCGAGGCGCTCGAGCAGGCGTCCGTCGTCGATGTAGTCCTGGACCTTCGCCACGATCAGCCGCAGCCCGTGGCGCGCGACCGTCTCGTCGCGGTAGGCCAGCACCTCCGGGAAGTTGTGCCCGGTGTCGACGTGCAGCAGCGGGAACGGCAGCGGCGCCGGCCAGAACGCCTTGCGCGCCAGGTGCAGCATGACCACCGAGTCCTTGCCGCCCGAGAACAGCAGCACCGGCCGCTCGAGTTCCGCCACCATCTCGCGCACGATGTGGATCGCCTCCGACTCCAGCAGGGCCAGATGGTCGAGTCCGGACGCCGTCGGCGCGGCCAGGGTCTGGGACGCCGTCGGCGCGGCCTGGGTCTGGGTGACGGGGGGCATCAGGCGTCCTTCGAGGTCGTGGGAACGTGCAGGCCGCACTCGGTCTTCGCGAGGCCGGCCCACCGACCCGCGCGCGGGTCCTCGCCGGGGGCGACGGGACGCGTGCACGGCGCGCAGCCGATGGACGGGTAGCCCTCGGCCAGCAGCAGATTGATCGGGACGCCGTGGCGTCCGGCGTAGTCAGCCAGCTCGTCGAACGTCCAGGCCGCGATGGGGTTGAGCTTCACGAGCCCGTGGGCGGCGTCCCACTCGACGAGCGGGGTACCGGCGCGCAGGGGCGAGTCCTCGCGGCGCAGCCCGGTCACCCAGGCCTCGTACGAAGCGAGTTCCCGCTCGATCGGCTCCACCTTGCGCATCGCGCAGCACAGGGTGGGGTTGCGCTCGTACAGCCGCGGACCGTACTCGGCGTCCTGCTCGGCGACGGTCTGGCGAGGCAGCACGTCGACGATGCGCGCGTCGATCGAGACCTCCAGGGCGTCCCGGGTGCCGATCGTCTCGGGAAAGTGGTACCCCGTCTGCAGGAACAGCACGTCGACGCCCGGGGACGCCTGCGCCGCCAGGTGCGCGACCACCGTGTCGCCGGCCATCGAGCAGGCGACCGCGAGCCTGCGGCCGAAGGTCTCGGACGCCCAGGCCAGCACCTCCTGCGCGCTCGCGTCCGCGAACCGCACGGCGCCGTCCTCGGCGATCGCCTGCAACTCCGCCGCCGAGCGCGTCCGGCCGGGGCCGTGGGGGAGCAGAGCGGTGCTCATCGCAGCGCCTCCTCGTCGGCGCGCCGGACCCATTCGGAGAACGTCTCCCCGTCCACGCGCGCGCCGGCGAACGTCCGCACCACGCGTTCCACGTAGTCCGGCAGCTCGGTGGCCAGCACCTTCAGCCCCCGGACGGTACGTCCCAGCCCGGCCTCGTCCCGCTCGTCGGACGCCAGCCCGCCGCCCAGGTGCACCTGGAACGCGAACTCGTCCGAGCCGTCCGCGGCCTTGGCGACCTGGCCCTTGAGGCCGATGTCGGCCACCTGGATGCGTGCGCACGAGTTCGGGCAGCCGTTGACGTGCAGCCGCACCGGCACGTCGAGGTCGAGCCCGTCCAGGCGCCGCTCCAGCTCGTCGACGGTCTCGCGGGCGGCGTCCTTGGTGTTGACGAACGCGAGCTTGCAGAACTCGATGCCCGTGCAGGCCATCGTGTGGCGCCGGAACGGCGACGGCGACGCCCTGAGCCCCAGCGGCTCCACGGCCGCCACGAGGGCGTCCACCGAGGCGGGGTCGACGTCCAGCACCACGAGTTTCTGGTGCGGCGTCAGCCGGACGCGCCGCGATCCTGCGGCCTCTGCGGCGTCCGCGAGCGCGACGACCGACGGACCGGACAGGCGTCCGACCGTCGGCGCGAGACCGACGTAGCGGCGTCCGTCCTTCTGCTCGTGGACGCCGACGTGGTCGCCGTTCCCGGACGCCGGAGCGGGGGCCGGTCCTTCGGCGAGGGCGTACCCGAGGTACTCCTCCTCCAGGACGCGCCGCACCTTCTCGGGGCCCCAGTCGGCGACCAGGAACTTCAGCCGGGCCTTGTTGCGCACCTTGCGGTAGCCGTAGTCGCGGAACAGCGAGACGACACCGTGCCACACCTCGGGCGCCTGCTCGGGCGTCGCGAAGGCGCCCAGCCGCTCGGCCAACCGGGGCGCCGTCGAGAGCCCGCCGCCGACCCAGACGTCGTAGCCGGCGCCCAGTTCGGGGTGCACGACGCCGACGAGCGAGATGTCGTTGATCTCGTGCACGACGTCGAGCGACGGGTGCCCGGTGATGGCCGTCTTGAACTTGCGGGGCAGGTTGGCGAGCTCGGGGTCGCCGATCCAGCGCCGGACGATCGTCTCGATGACCGGCGTCGGGTCGATGATCTCGTCGGCCGCGACGCCGGCCAGCGGCGAGCCGAGGATCACCCGCGGGGTGTCGCCACAGGCCTCGGTCGTGCCGAGCCCGAGGGCCTCCAGGCGCCGCCAGATCTCGGGGACGTCCTCGATGCGGATCCAGTGCAGCTGGAAGTTCTGCCGGTCGGAGATGTCGGCGGTGCCGCGGGCGAACTCGGTCGAGATGCGTCCGATCTCGCGGAGTTGCTCGGTCGTCAGCGCGCCGCCGTCGGTGCGGATCCGCATCATGAAGTAGCGGTCGGAGAGTTCGTCGGGGGTCAGCGAGCCGGTCCGGCCGCCCTCGATGCCCTGCTTGCGCTGGGTGTACAGGCCCCACCAGCGCAGGCGTCCGTGCAGGTCGTCGGACGGGATCGAGTCGAACCCCTCCCGCGCGTACACCTGCTCGACGCGCTCGCGTACGTCCAGCGGACGCCCGTCGGCGGCCTTGAACTCCTCGTTGTGGTTGAGCGGCGCGTGGCCGTCGATCGCCCACTGCCCGTTGCTGCGGGTCGGAGTCGTGGTCGTGGTCTGGGTCTGGTGCATGGCAGCCTCTCAGATGACGTAGTCGAGGAAGTCGGCGGTGTGCGGGTCGCGGGGAGCGGACGCCTCCACGCGGTCGCCGCGCGCCAGGCCGAGGCGCTCGCCGTCCGCGCGGGACAGTCGCGCCGCGAACCGGACGCCCGAGGCGTCCAGCAGTTCGACGACGGTCTCCGAGCCGAGCCGGGCGATCCGGTCGACGGTCGCGTCGACGGTGACGAGGTCGGACGCCGTCGGTGCGGTCGCCGGTTGGTCCGGTCTGCGCAGGGCGATGTGGTGGGGGCGGACGAGGGTGTCGCCGATCCGCGCGACCGAGCCGATGAAGCCCATGACGAACGCGTTGGCGGGCCGGTCGTAGACGTCGAGAGGCTCGCCCACCTGCTCGAGGCGTCCGGCGTTGAGCACGGCGACGCGGTCGGCGACCTCCAGGGCCTCGGCCTGGTCGTGGGTGACCAGGACGGTCGTAACGTGGACCTCGTCGTGCAGCCGCCGCAGCCAGGCGCGCAGGTCGGCGCGCACGTTGGCGTCCAGGGCGCCGAAGGGCTCGTCCAGGAGCAGCACCGACGGCTCGATGGCCAGCGCGCGGGCGAGCGCCATGCGCTGCCGTTGACCGCCGGAGAGCTGGTCGGGGTAGCGGCCGGCGAGGCCGGCGAGGCCGACCAGTTCGAGCAGCTCGTCGACCCGGGCGGCGATCTGCGCCTTCGGGCGCCGTCGCACGGTCAGCCCGAACGCGACGTTGTCGCGGACGGTCAGGTGCTTGAACGCCGCGTAGTGCTGGAAGACGAACCCGATGCCGCGCCGCTGGGCCGGCTGGTCGGTGACGTCGACGCCGTCGATCACGACGGTGCCGGAGTCGAGGGTCTCGAGCCCGGCCATGGCGCGCAGCAGGGTCGACTTGCCCGAGCCGGACGGGCCGAGCAGAGCGGTCAGGGAGCCCGAGACCACGTCGAGGCTGACGTCGTCGAGGGCCGCGAAGTCGCCGAAGCGCTTGTGGGCGTGGGAGATCGTGATCATGCGGGACGCCTCGTCGAGTCGAGCAGCGCGGTGGCCGCGAGGGTGAGAAGGGACAGGCCCATCAGCAGGGTGGCCGCCGTGTAGGCGCCGTAGGTGTTGGCGGCGTCCAGGTAGCGGGCATGCACGAGCAGGGTGAGCGTCTGCGAGACCCCGGGCAGGTTCGACGAGACCAGCAGCACCGCGCCGTACTCGCCGAGCCCGCGGGAGATCGTCAACAGGGTGCCGTAGAGCAGGCCCCAGCGGATGGACGGCAGGGTGATTCGCCAGAACGTCTGGGCGGGCGTGGCGCCGAGCGTGGCGGCCGCCTGCTCGGAGTCGTCGCCCAGCTCGCGCAGCACCGGCTCGACCTCGCGGACCACGAACGGGATCGTCACGAACGCCGTCGCCAGCACCATGCCGGGCACGGCGAAGATGATGCGGACGCCCGTGCCGGACAGCGCCCCGAACCAGCCGGACGCCCCCCACAGCGCGATGAGCGATACGCCCACCACCACGGGGGAGACCGCGAACGGCAGGTCGAGCAGCGCCTGCAGCACCGCCTTGCCGCGGAAGCGTCCGCGGACGAGGACCAGCGCTGCCAGCGTGCCCAGCACGACGTTCAGCGGCACCACGATCGCCAGCACCAGCAGGGTCAGGTTGAGCGCCGAGATCGCGGCCGGGGTGCTGACGGACGCCCAGAAGGCCCCGAACCCGGGCGCGAGGGCGCGGAACAGGATCGTCCCGACGGGCAGGGCGACCAGCACCGCGAGGTAGCCCAGCGCGGCGACGCGGAGAGTCCAGCGGGAGGGTGTGGAGAGCCTCACGACGCCGCCCGGGGGTCGCGGGCCAGGAAGCGCAGCCCCACCAGCAGGACCAGCGCGATCGCGAGCAGCGTCACCGACACAGCGGCAGCGCCGGCCGGGTCGCCGATCTCGATCCGCTGGGCGATGTACTGCGAGGTCACCTGGGTGCGTCCGGGCAGGTTGCCGCCGATCAGCGCGACCGACCCGAACTCGCCGACCGAGCGCGCGAACGCGAGGGCGGTGCCGCCCAGGATCGCCGGGCGGAGCGCCGGCCAGATCACGTACCGCAGGATCGTGGCGTTGTTCGCCCCGAGGGACGCGGCCGCCTCCTCCGCCTCGCGGTCCAGCTCGGTCAGCACCGGCTGCACCGACCGGACCACGAACGGCAGCGTCACGAAGGCGAGCGCGAGCGCGACGCCGACGCGGGTGCCGTTGAGTGTGAGTCCGACGGGGCGCTGCGGTCCGTAGAGCGACAACAGCACGATGGACGCCACGATCGTCGGCAGCGCGAACGGCAGGTCGATGACGGCGTCCACGAGGCGCTGGCCGGGGAACCGGTCGCGCACCAATACCCACGCGATCACCGTGCCGGCTACGGCGTTCACGGCCGCGACGATCAGCGACAGCAGCAGCGTTGTGCCCAGCGCCGCGACCGCCGAGGGGGCCGTGATGGCCCGGACGAAGCCGCCCGGTCCCTCGGCGAGCGAGTTCGTAGCCAGCGCCGCCAGCGGAAGCGCGACCAGGATGCTCACCCACAGCACGACGATGCCGAGGCCCAGGCCTCCGCCCCGCCGCCGGCGCGGGCGGGCGGCCGGTGGCGGGGCGGAAGCGGGGGTGGCAGTCGGTTCCTGGGGGGTGCTCGGAGCGGGCTTGAGAACGGCCGTCATCGAGTGACCTTCGAGTAGATCGCGGTGATCGCCCCGGTGCTCTTGTCGAACAGCGAGGAGGTCACCGCCGGCCAGCCGCCGAGGTCGGCGATGCTCCACAGCTTGTCGGGCGCCGGGTACTGCTGGGCGTGCGCGGCGAGCACGGTCTGGTCGGCCGGCCGGTAGCCGGCGGCCGCGACCGCCTCCTGGCCAGCGGTCGTGCCGATGAACGAGACGAAGGACGCGGCGGCGTCCTTCTTCGTGCTGGTGGAGACGACGGCGACCGCGTTCTCGATCTTGAAGGTCTGCGGCGGGATCACGTACTCGAAGGCGTCCCCGGCCTTGATGGCGGCGATGGCCTCGTTCTCGTAGCTGAGCAGGACGTCGCCGGTGCCCTGCCGGAACGACTCGGTCGCCTCGGCGCCGGACGTGGGCTGGGTGTGCACGTGCTCGGTGACGAGTTGCGTCACGTAGGCGAGGCCGGCGGCGGAGTCCTTGCCGCCGTTGCTGGCGGCCGAGTACGGCGCGAGCAGGTTCCACTGCGCGGAGCCGGAGCTGAGCGGGTTCGGGGTGACGACATCGACGCCCGGCTTCAGCAGGTCGGACCAGTCGTGGATCCCCTTCGGGTTGCCCTTGCGGACGACCATGACGACGACCGAGCCGAAGGGCGTCCCGTTCAGTGAACCTGACTTCCAGTCGGACGCCACGAGGTTCGCCTGCGCGAGGCGGGTGACGTCGGGCTCGAGGGAGAAGGCGACGACGTCGGCCGGGGCGCCGGCGACGACCTTGCGGGACTGGTCGCCGGACGCCCCGTAGGAGGCCTGCAGCGTGACGCCGGAACCCGACGAGGTCGTCGCGTAGCTCTTCCCGAGCGACTCGATGGCCGGCTTCGCGACCGAGAAGGCATAGACGCTGAGGGTCGTGCCGCCTCCGCCCGTGGCGGCCTGCGCGGCGGGCGAGCCGGCCGCGTCGCTCACACCACCCGCGCAGCCGGTGAGCAGCATGGTCAGCCCGGTGGCGAGGACGATCAGGGTGCGAAGCGGCTTGGTGCGGGGGATGGACATGGTGGTTCCTTCGTCAGGTCGTGGCTGGTGCGATGTCGGGGGGTGACGGGCCAGCGGCGTCCGGACGACTCAGAGAACGAAAGAGCCGGGCGACGATGGCCCGGCTTCGTGGAGAGAATGCGGGCGCGTCAGAAGGACGCGCAACACATCGCAGCCTCGACGCGACCGAAGTCCACGTGGGCTCTGCCCACGAGGTCGACCGTCTGCGCGCTGCTCATGGGGCGTTACCTTAGGCGACGCCGGTGCGGTTTGCACATCGAGATTCAGGCCGGGTCGGACGCCGTCGCGCGCGTCCCTTGTCAGGCTGGTGTTCCGACAGATGGACGCCGATGTGGCCGCAGTCTCGGATGATGAGACCGGCGGTCTTGGCCTCCCGCCGCAGCGAATCGGAGGGGCAGCCGGGCCCCGCTTAGCGCGTCGCCGACCTCGTGGAGTTCGTCAGAGGCGGGCCTGCCACTTGTCGGTCCAGACGGTGTCGTTGTAGGTGCCCTTGAACTCGGACTCGCCGGTGATCTTGGCCACGGTGTGGGCGATGGCGTCCGGGTTGTCGTGGTAGGCGTTGATGTAGGCCTTCACCATCGTGGCGTCGTGCAGGTGCGTGGTGAAGTTCAGCGACACCATGACCGTCGGCACCTCGTGGACGTACCAGGGGCAGTCGGTGCTCATCGGGGTCTTCCAGCGGATCCGGTAGTTGTTCTCGGCCGCGTAGCCCACGATGTTCGCGACGATGATGGCGGCGTCCACTTCGTCGCGGAACTTCAGGGTGCTGCCCTTCACGCGGCTGGTGCCGTCGTTGACGGTGACCTCGAAGCCTCGGCCCTCCAGCTCGGCCCTGAAGTGGTCGAGCGCCTCGGGGCTGGACTCGTAGAGCCCGCCGCCCTCGGTGTCGAGGTAGTAGAGCCGGACGCGGCGGTGGGTCTCCGGCCGCAGCGGCAGCTGGTCGAGGGTGTTCTTCACCAGCGTGATGGACGCGTCCGCGGCCTCGGCGCGCCAGCGCAGGTGCTCCTCGCAGCCCACGACCGAGAGGTCATCAGACTGGCGCAGCAGCGTGCCTTCGGCCTGCTTGCGGTGCAGGTTCAGCTTCGCCTTCAGCCCCAGGACGCGGCGGACGGCGTCGTCGAGCCGCTCGGGCGTGATGACCCCGTGGCGGACGCCGTCGAGCATGAAGCCGTAGTCCTCGGCGATGTCGTTGAAGAACAGGAACATGTCGCAGCCGGAGGCGATCGCGCGCGGCACGTAGTCCTGGCGGCGCATGGCCGAGGTCATGCCGAGCATGTGGCTGGCGTCCGTGATGACCAGGCCGTTGAAGCCGAGCTGGGTCTTGAGCAGTCCCTGGAGGAGTTCGGGGGCGAGGGTGGCGGGCATGATGTCGGCGTCGGCCAGCGAGGGGTCGAGCTTCTTGGAGTACGCCGGCAGCGCGATGTGGCCGGCCATGATCATCTCCGCGCCTGCGTCGATGTGGTGGCGGTAGACGCGGCCGAAGGAGTCGTCCCACTCGTCGGGGGTCAGTTCGTTGACGCCGAGGACGAGATGCTGGTCGCGCTCCTCGGTGCCGTCGCCGGGGAAGTGCTTGACGCAGACGGCGAGGTCCTCGCCCGCGGCCCGCAGGCCGCGCGCCTTCGCATCGGTCGAGCGGATGACGTCGTCGGCCGTGCTGCCGTGACAGCGGCTGTTGACGATCGTGTTGCGCCAGTTGGCGAAGATGTCGATCACGGGCGCGAAGTTGACGTTGACCCCGAGCGCGGACGCCTCGCGCGCCGAGACCAGACCGGTGCGGAAGGGCACCTCCTCGCTGCGCGCGGCGTCGCACTGGGCGCCGGTCGCGATGTAGGTGCCGTCGGTACAGGCGCCGTTGCCGCCGGAGTCGCAGTTCGCGGCGACCAGCAGCGGGATCTTGGACGCCGTTTGCAGCGAGTTGATCAGTTCCTGGACCTTGGCGGCAGTGCCTCCGTGGTATCGGGCTCCGCCGATGTGGTACTTGGCCAGGATCTCGGCGTTGGTGAGGTCGTTGCCGCTGAACGTGTCGGCGCCGAAGTGGAACAGGTGGACGAACAGCTGGCCCACCTTCTCCTCGTCGCTCAGCCCGGCGAGGGTCTGCTCCACCCAGCCGAACTGCTCGTCGTCGAGCTGGTAGGGGATCGCTCGCAGGTCGACCGTCTGGCCCATGGTTGGTGCTCCTCTTCGAGTGGGGGATCGGGGTTCCGGTGCCCAGGCGGTAGGCCGGGCGAAAGGCTCTCGGCTCGACGATCAGCGCCCAAACGGGCTGCTGTTTTCGTCGGCAAGAGAAGTAGAACCCCGCGGCGTCCGAGGCGACAATGCGTTGCCAGCCGTTGTCGCCGATGACGCGGGAGGGTGCGAAGCTGGGGTGGTGCCCGACCTCACGATCAGCTCACCGACGGGCGACCTGCCCGCCTATGTCGCGACCCCGACCGGTCCGGGACCCTTTCCTGGCGTCGTCGTCGTGCACGACGCGTTCGGGCTGGGCCAGGAGATCCGTCGCCAGGCCGACTGGCTGGCCGGCGCGGGCTACCTGGCCATCGCGCCCGACCTGTTCCGCGGACGCAGCCGCATCGCGTGCATGGTCTCGATCATGCGCGAGGTGCGCGACCGGCGCGGCGCGTCCTTCGACGACGTCGAGGCCGCCCGCCGCTGGCTCGTCGACTCCGACGCCTGCACCGGCATGGTCGGCGTGATCGGCTTCTGCATGGGCGGCGGGCTGGCGCTGCTGCTGGCTCCCGATCGGGGCTTCGCGGCGTCCAGCGTGAACTACGGAAGCGCGCCCAAGAGCACCTACTCGGCCGGCGTCCTGCGCACCGCCTGCCCGATCGTCGGCAGCTACGGCGCTGACGACCGCATGCTCAAGGGAGCCGCCGCGCGGCTCGAGGAGGTCCTCACCGAGGTCGGGGTCGATCACGACGTCAAGGAGTACGAGGGGGCCGGCCACGCATTCCTCAACGATCGCGAGGGAGCCGGCGAGCCCAACCCCAAGCTGTTCGCCGTCTTCGGACGCCTCATGCACATCGGCTACGAGCCCACCTCGGCCGCGGACGCCCGGCGGCGCATCCTGGCCTTCTTCGATCGCCACCTGCGCCAGCCCGACGCAGACCGGACGCCGCCGGCGACGTAACCCGGCGTCCCAGCTCGCCTGAGAACACAGCGAGAGGGACCGGCCGGAGCCGGTCCCTCTCTGACGACGGAATCAGGGATGCCAGATGCCGAGGGCGAACTCGGCGACGATGACCGACAGGACGAACGACGCGGCGATGGCGACGGTGCCCACCGGGATGATCTTCCAGCCGATCGTCTTGAGCATGGGGAGGTCCTTGCCGATGCTGAGGCCGGCGATCGTCAGCATGACGGTGATGACGGTCAGCAGGTCGACGCTCTTGGCGATGGCCAGCAGCCAGGGTGCGATCGGCGAGATCGGCGAGGTGAGCAGCGCGCCGAGCGTGATCACCGTGACGATGCCGGGCAGCTTGCCGTGCGTCAGCTTCGACAGCCAGATGCCCGCCGCGGCGAGGGCGCACAGGACGGCGTACTCGAGCACCATGTCGAACGAGAAGCGCTTCGTCGCGATCGCGGCCACCAGCACGCCGGCGAGTGTGATGACGACGACGGAGGTCCAGACCGGGACGTTCACCGAGGGCTTCGCCAGAAGCGCGGACGCCTCGGCGGCGGCGCTGGATTCGGTCGTCGGTTCGGCGCCGGGTCGGGTGCTGAGCTCGGCGTCGGGACGCGGCTTGCGGCCGGGCAGGCGGGCGTCCTTGTTCCCGCTGAGGAGGCGGTAGAGCCGGTCGGCGAGCGGCAGGGAGACCCAGACTCCGACGTAGAGCCCGAGGACGCCGGTGATGAGGTTCGAGGTCGCGGCGAGGGCGAGCACCTGGTCCTTCATGTCGGGGTGTCCGGCGACGACGACGGCCGCGGCCGCGGCCATCATGGACGACGACCCGACGCCGGCGCCCATCGACAGGGCGCGCGGGTCGAAGATGCCCAGCGAGGTGGTCAACGACGCGATCAGGCTGACGATGATCGCGCCGAAGATCGTGCCGAACACGTACATCGAGAGGACGCCGCGGTACTGGGGGCGAGTCCGAGCCGTAGCGCTCGCTCACCATCGCGAAGGAGCCCTCGCGGTCGATGGAGAACGTGGCGCCGACCGTCGCGGGACCCATGCGCAGCAGCACGGCGAGCGGCAGGGCGAGGGCCAGCGTGCCGAACAGGTGACCGACCTCCTGCAGCAGCAGCGCCGGGCCGGCCTGGAGGAGCAGCGGGATGTTCGGGCCGATCGTGAACGAAAGCCGGGCGCACAGCACCAGGACGGCGACGCCCATGATCACCGTCGCGGCCTCCTGCAGGTCGAGGGGGAAGCGCTTCCAGGGCTGGCCAGAGACAACGCCGCCGGCGAGCAGGCCCCAGATCATCGGCAGCAGGGTGATGGACGCGATGCCCAGCGGGATCACCGCGGGGCCGATGGCCTGGGCCACGGCCGAGATCACGACCAGAAGGCCGATCAGGATCCAGAGGCGGCGGTCGAGCAGGGTGAGTTTCACGGTGTCGAGGGCGGATTGGGCGTCGCGTTGCCCCGAGGGGGCGCGTTCTGCACGGGCTGTCATGGCTGTCTTCCTTGATCGGGAATCTTCAACCGCTGGAGGCTCAGGCCTCGAGCGTGACCTGGGTGGCGCCCGGGGACCGCTGCGCGGTGGACGCCTTGAGCCGGGCGCGAAGCTCGGGATCGAGGGCGGCGTCGAGAACCGTCCACGCGAGGATGACGGCGCCGTCGACGACCGCGTCGTCCGCGGCAGGGCTGGCGGCGGCGGCGGTGAATTCCGGGTTGTGGGGGACGCCCTCTTCGCCGAGGAACGCGATCATGGGGTGAATCGCCGGGAGCACCTGCGAGACGTTGCCCATGTCGGTGGACCCGCCGCTTCCGAAGGCGGGCTGCGTGATCGTGCGTCCGCGGGCTGTCAGGTTGGCGTCCCAGCGCTCGGCGAGGCCGGCGTCGTGCAGGAGCGGGGCGTAGGGGGCCTCGGTGGGGCGCCAGGTCCAGGTGCAGCCGGTGGCGATGGCGGCGCCCTCGAAGCAGGCGAGGACGCGCTTCTTCATGGCCCGCCAGACGTCGACCTCGAGCGCACGCAGCTCCATCTGGACCACCGCGCGGTCGGGGATGATGTTGGTCGCCTGTCCGCCCTCGGACACGAACGCGTTCATGTTGACGCCCGCAGGGAGGTGCTGGCGGAGGAGGCCGAGGGCCGTCAGGGCGAGCGTGGCGCCGGACGCGGCGTTGATGCCCAGCTGGGGGGCGCCGGCGGCGTGCGCCGTGCGTCCGCCGAAGGTCACCTCGAAGCGGTCCACGGCGGTCGAGCGGAACGAGGTCGCCGAGGCGTCCGTGCCGGTCATGCCGTGGACCATCATCGAGAAGTCGGCGTCCTCGAAGGCGCCCGCCTTCAGTAGCGCGACCTTGCCGCCGCCGTGCTCCTCGGCGGGGGTGCCAAGCAGCTTGATCCGGAGGCCGGAGGCGTCCGCGAGCGGGGCGAGGGCCAGCGCGGCGCCCACCCCGGCCGCCGCGATCACGTTGTGCCCGCACGCGTGGCCGATGCCGGGCAGGGCGTCGTACTCGGCGCAGAGGGCGACGGTGAGGTCGCCGTCGCCCATGGTGGCCTCGATCGCGGTCGGGACGCCGTAGGCCGCCCTGGTCACCGCGAAGCCGGCTTCGGCGAGGACGTCGGCGACGTGGGAGGCCGCGTGGTGCTCGTCCCACGAGAGTTCCGGGTCGGCGTGGATCGCGTGGCTCAGTTCGACCAGGCGGTCGCGGCGGCTTTCGACCTCGGACGCCGCTCGTTCCTTGGGGGCCTGCGCTGTCAATCGGTCACTCGTCACGGCGTCCTTCATCGTCCTCTTCCTCTCCATAGCGTCTTGACGGAAAGAGTGCGCGTGGCGTGTGCGTCAGCATGCAGAATCGCGCGAAACCTGCGGGAATTGAGGCCAAGATGCGCGATAGCATGAGCGTGCGTGTATCTGACTGGAGGCTCGATCGTCATGCCCAATTCCGGCCGCATCGATGAAACGGACTCCCGGCTGCTGCACGCGCTGCAGATCGAACCGCGGGCCAGTTGGCAGGATCTCGCGCCCATCGTGGGCGTCGACGCCGGCACGCTGGCCCGTCGCTGGGCGAGGCTCCGTGACGAGGGGATCGCCTGGTCGACGGGCTACACCACGCAGGGCCAGATGGCACTGCTCGAACTGGAGTGCGAGCACGGACACCTCGAGTCCGTCGCCGGCCAACTTCGTACCGACCGGGAAGCGGCGGTGGTCGACTTCAGCTCGGGCGCGCGGGACCTGCTCGCCCTCGTGGCCACCCAGGATCTCGGGGCGATGGCCGACTACACCGTCGGCCGTCTGGCTCGCGTGCCAGGAATCCGCACCGTCCGCACGCACCTCTTCAGCGATCTGCTGATGGACGCCAGCAACTGGCGGCTCCGAGCTCTGACCCCGGCCGAGGCCGAGCGCGTGCCGCCGCCGCGTCCTCCCAGGCCGCGCGCGGCCAAGCACGTGCCCGATGAGTTGGTGGCGGCCGTCATGGAGGAGGTGTGGCGCGACGGTCGTTGCCCGATCGCGACCATCGCTGAGCGCAGCGGGTACTCTCCGCAGCGGATCAGCGACGCGCTCGCGACCCTCCGCAACTCGGGCGCCTTGAAGTTCCGCACCGACATCGCGCGCACCTACTCGGAGTGGCCGATCTACGCCTGGTACTTCATCGAGGCACCGGCTCGGGTCGTGGAGGCGGCGCGGAGGCGGATCACGTCGGTACCCGAGGTTCGGCTCGCGGCCATTGCAGCAAGCCGGTACAACCTGATCCTGGCCGTGTGGCTCCGGCGGCTGGCCGACCTGAATCGGCTGGAGATCGCCCTGACAGGTGCCCTCGAGGGCTCACGCATCGCCGACCGCGCGGTCGTCCTCAACATCGCCAAGCACCTTGGGCGCGCCCTCGGTTCCGACGGACGAGCGAGTTCTCCGGACGCCTCGCCGCGGTACGGGTAACAGACGGACATGAGGCACGAAGGCGGGGCCCCGGACGCAAGCCCGTGGGTGCCGGACGATCCGAGCATCCCGCGGCTGGCTGTGGCCGTGCGCGAGTGCCGCGGGTGTGAGCTGTGGGAGCACGCGACCCAGGCGGTGCTGTCGTCCGGGGCCGCCGGAGCGAGGTTCATGCTGGTCGGCGAGCAGCCCGGTGACCAGGAGGACCGGGAGGGCCTCCCGTTCGTGGGTCCGGCAGGACGCGTCCTGGCCGAGGCGATGGACGCCGCCGGTCTCGACGCCTCCGATGCCTACCTGACCAACGCCGTCAAGCACTTCCGCTACGAGCAGCGGGGCAAGCGGCGCATCCATCAGGCACCCGAGTTGCGCCATCTGGTCGCGTGCCACCCGTGGCTGGAAGCGGAGCTGGTGGTGGTCGACCCGCGCGTGGTGGTGTGCCTTGGGGCGAGCGCCGGTCGGGCCGTTCTGGGGCGTCCCGTGCGGATCGGGGCCGAGCGCGGGCACGTCCTGGACGGCCCCGGCGGTCGGGCGGCCCTGATCACCACCCACCCGTCGGCGGTTCTCAGGCGCCGGTCGTCGGGGGACTACGAGGGGGCCTTCGGGCTGTTCGTCGCGGACCTGGCCGCGGCCGTCCGGGCCGGAAAAGCCGCGTAGGCGCTCACGTGACAAACGGCGTCCCTTCTTCGTCTTCTGCTGCGCGACGGGTGGGTCCGGCCGCACGTCCCGTGATTGCCGGTCACGGCGTCCCGCTAGAGGACGGCGGTGCCGCTGAAGAAGGTGGTGGTCGCTCCGCCGACCCAGACGGTGTCGTCGGGATCGCGGTCGATGCGGATCTCGCCGGCGCGTCCGAGACGGGCGCCCTGGGAGACGCGGTAGGGCGCCTGCGCGCGGCCGGTTCCGGTCAGCCACTGGGCCACGGACGCGTTCAGACTGCCGGTCACCGGGTCTTCCGGGACGCCCACCCCCGGCGCGAAAGCGCGGATCTCGAAGGCGTACGATCCGCCCTCCGGATAGGCCCCCACGGCGCCGATCTTGGCGTCGGGGATCTGTGCCAGGTCGGGTTCGAGCGCGAGCACCTCGTCGGCCGTCGCCAGCAGGACCACCGCCCAGCCCGGACCGTTGTCGACCCACTGGTGGTCGACGATCCGGTCTCGGGCGATGCCGAAGGCGGAGGCGATGCGTTGGAGGTACTCGTCGTCGAGTGGTCCGGACCTCAGCGTCGGCGGCGCGGCGAACGCGAGGACGCCGTTGGTGCGGCGCAGTTCGACGAGCCCGGCGCCGCACTCCTGGACGATCCGGTCCTTCTTTGGGACGCCGCCCGCCTCCAGCCAGGCGTGGGCCGACCCGAGCGTGGGGTGTCCCGCGAACGGCAGTTCGCCGCCCGGGGTGAAGATGCGCAGGCGGTAGTCGGCATCGGGTGTGCTCGGCGACAGGACGAACGTGGTCTCGGAGAGGTTCGTCCAGCGGGCGAGCCGGTGCATGGCGTCGGTCTCGAGGCCCTCGGCGTCCAGGACCACGGCCACCGGGTTCCCGAGGTACGGCTCGGACGAGAACACATCGACCTGGGCGAACGCGCGTGAGCGAGGCATGGGGTCAGCCTGTCAGAGAAGCTCAACAGTGAGCATCGGACGGTTGCCCGAGCCTGATGCGTCCGGGGACGCAGTGTCCCTCCCCGACGCCCGGGGCGCCGCCAGGGCTGCGGCGCTGCACGGTTTCCGGCGGAGATCGTCCCTTGTGGGGACGGGTTCCGCGTGAGTCCGGGGTGGGTTGGGTCCGCTGCAGGGCCCGTCCGCGGTAGGTCCGGTCCGCTGCAGGGCCAGGGGCCGCGTCCCGCCCTGCTCCGCCGGACGCCGATGACGTCGTCCGGCTGCGCAATGCCCGTCCGCACCCCGACGCGGCCCCAGTCCCTTCCGCTCGGTACGCAGGTCCGGTTGCGCGCGATGAGCCGACTGGGGGACGCCGCCGGTCCCTGCTTCAGTGACTTCGCTCTTGGCGTCCAACGATTCGAACACCATGAGTATTCAGTTGTTCACTTGGGGGCCTTGTGAGCTAAAACTGTCAGACCAGGTCCATAGCGTTGAACTATGGACACGACGCGG
>DAIRTI010000020.1:0-36808 GCA_036803965.1 Propioniciclava sp. | reverse complement strand
CCCGTTCCACGCCACGCACCCACCCCAACAAACCCCGGTGGATCAGGGCTCAGCGGGGATCGGTCGACGAGGCGTCCCACGGTGACGTCGACGAAGGCGTCCGCCAGGCGGACCAGCATCATCACCGTGCCGACGATGCCCGGGTTGATGCCGAGCACGTTGGTGTAGAAGACCATCAGGAAGGCGGCGGCGAGGATGAACGAGAAGTCGTTCCCCAGGTCGCCGAAGGCGTAACCCAGGCGGTCGCGCAGGCCGAACGGCCTGGCCTGCACCCGCACGGAATCCGAGGCTGTGACAGCCGTCATTGGAGTGTCCTTTCCGGCGCTTCGTGCGTCATATCCATCATGCGCTCATCCGAACGAGATGAGACCGCCTCCCGCGCCGGGCGGGACCCGTAGTCCGGCCGACGTCAGACGGCGGACGCCTCCAGTCCGGTCGCCAGCTCCAGCACGGACGCCCGGGCGGCGGCATCGGCGAGGCCGAGGTAGTCGCAGACCTTCGCGACCGACTCCTCCAGCGTCCCCTCCCCCAGCGGCCGGACGTCGTCGGCCTTGGCGTCGTTCAGGGGGGCGCCGAGCCCACGCAGGTGCAGGGTCCAGGCGGCGACGACACGCTCGGCGCCGGTCGGCGCCCCGCCCGCGGCGCGGTCAGCCGTCAGCGCCGGGACGATGCGGATCGGCACCTTCTGCGACCCGTCGGCCGCGATCTGGGCGAGCAGGTGCTTGATGTTCGGGTTCAGGAAGCGGTCGGTCAGCGCCTGGCGGTAGTCGGCGATCGTGGCGGCGTCCAGGGGCAGGTGGCGGGCGGCGACGTCCCACCATTCGTTGACCCAGCCGGCAAGCGTCGGGTCCGACATCGCCTCGAAGACCGTCTCCTTGCCGAGGATCGGCCCGGCGTAGGCCAGCAGCGAGTGCGAGCCGTTGAGCATCCAGAGCTTGAGCATCTCGTAGGGGGCGATGTCGTCGACGAACTGCGCGCCGCCGGACTCCCACGCGGGGCGTCCCGCCTTGAACTCTCCCGAGAGCACCCACTGGGTGAACGGCTCGGTGCCTACGCACGCGGGGTCGTCGATGCCGGTGTCGGCGAGCACGGCGTCATGGGTGGCCTCGGTGGGGCGGGGCGTGATGCGGTCGACCATGGTGGTGGCGAAGCCGACGTTGGCGTCGATCCACTCGTTCAGGGACGGGTCGACGAGGGCCGCGAAGTCGCGGACGACCCGCTCCACCATCTCGCCGTTGTCGGGGACGTTGTCGCACGGGCAGAACGTGAGTGCCCCGGCGCCGGCGGCGCGGCGGTTCAGCAGGCCGGCGACGAACTTGCCGGGTGCCGTCTTCACTCCGGCGAGGTCGCCGGACCTGATGGCGGCGACGTCCGCCTGGACGCCCTCGCTCTCGGCGTCCAGGCCGCCGGAGGCGTCGCGCACGTAGCCGGCCTCGGTGATCGTCGAAGTGACGATGGCCAGCTCAGGCGTGGCGAAGTAGTCGAGGAGACGCTGCACGTCGGCGCCCGAGTGGGTCGCGACGACGCTGCTGATCACCTGGTAGTCGTTGCCGGCCGCGCCCTGGACGACGAGCGTGTAGAGGCCCTCCTGGGCGGCCATGTCGGCGGCGACGCCGAGCGTCCGGCCGGTGAAGGCGGCGATGGCCCAGCCATCGGCGTCCGAGGCGACCTCGGTGTACCAGGCCTGGTGGGCACGGAAGAAGTTGCCCAGGCCGAGGTGGACGATCCGGACGGGGGCGGCGGGACGGCCGTCGGAGGAGCGGGAGAGTCGACGAGCCATCGCGGGGCCTTTCGTAGCGGACCGTCAGCGACGGTCGGGTGATGATGGCGAGCCTAACGAGGGGGCCGGGGCGGGGTCATCGGGTTGCCCGGCCTTGCCGTGGCAAGCGGCCACAACAGCTCCCCCGGGGCGCGGGGGCTCGCTTAGGCTGACGGCACGCCCGCGACGAAGGAGGCTTTCATGCCCGAACAGCTCCACCCGGCCCTCGACACCATCGGCGGCGCCCACGAGCACGTCAGTGACGCCGAGTTGGACGCCTTCGTCGCCCGGAACCTGGCCGGCGTGCCGTTCGACGGCAAGAGGGTGGTGCTCGTCGTGCCCGACTCGACGCGCAGCTGCCCGCTCCCCCTGCTCGTCTCGTCGGTGCATCGGCAGCTGATCGACCGGGTGGCCTCGCTGACCTGCGTGATCGCGCTGGGCACCCACAGCTACATGGCCCTGGACAAGATCGAGCGCTGGTTCGGCGTCGAGCCGGGCGGGCTCGAGGCCGCCTACCCGGGCATGACGATCGTCAACCACGAGTGGGAGGACCCCTCGATGATCGTCCACGTGGGCACGCTGAGCGCGGAGCGCATCTTCGAGCTGTCACAAGGGGCGATGCGCGAGGAGGTCGACGTCGAGATCAACCGGCACGTGGCCGAGGCCGACATCAACCTGGTCATCGGACCGGTCTTCCCGCACGAGGTGGTCGGCATCTCCGGCGGCAACAAGTACTTCATCCCAGGCTGCGCGACGCACGACGCGATCGATCTGTCGCACTGGGTGGGCGCGCTGATCGGCGTCGAGAAGATGATCGGACGCAGCGGCATCACCCCTGTGCGGGCCATCATCAACGCGGGGTCTGCGATGATCCCCGGGGCCCGGCTGGCGCTCAAGGTCGTCGCCCGTTCCGGCAGCGGCGAGCTCGAGTTCGCGGCGTTCGGCACGACCGAGGACGCCTGGGCGGCGGCCGCCGAGGTCGCGTCGGCGTCCCACGTCGTCTGGGTCGACCAGCCGTTCACCAAGGTGCTGGCGATGATGCCCACCCGCTACGACGACATCTGGACCGCCGCCAAGGGCTGCTACAAGAGCCAGCCTGCGATGGCCGACGGAGGCGAGGTCATCATCTACGCCCCCCACGTGACCGAGGTGTCCGAGGTGCACAAGGAGATCTACGACATCGGCTACCACTGCGTGGAGTACTTCACCAAGCAGTGGGACCGGTTCCGCGACGTGCCCAAGGGCGTCCTCGCGCATTCGACGCACGTGCGCGGGGCGGGCACCTACGATCCCGAGACCGGCGTCGAGCACAACCGCATCAAGGTCACGCTCTGCACGCAAATCCCCGAGGAGGTCTGCCGTCAAGTCAACCTCGGTTACCTGCCCCTGGACGCCGTCGACCTCGAGGCCTGGAAGGCCGACCCGGACGTCTTCGTCCAGGAGAACGCCGGGGAGATCCTCTACCGCCTGGCCTCGGAGCGCGCGTCCGGCTGAGGCTCGCTGGCCCGCTCGGCCTGGCATCCTGGGGCGTCTCCAGACTCCTACCCCCGGCAGGGCGGCGCGGTGGACTCGCGGACGATCAAGCGCACGGGCACGATCACGGGAGCCGGGTCGGCCTGCTTGGCGCCGTTGAGGGTCGCGACGATGTACCGCACCGCGGAGTCGCCGAGCATCGTCAACGGCGCGGCGACGGTGGTGAGTCCGGGCTCGATGAAGGCGCTGGCGAAGATGTTGTCGAAGCCGATCACACTCACGTCGTCGGGCACCTTGAGGCCCCGCTCGGCGAGGCCCCGCATCAGGCCCATCGCCATCAGGTCGTTGAAGCACACGACGGCCTTGCACTTGCGCGCCGCGATGACCTCGGCCGCCGCGCGCCCGCCCTGGAGCGTCGGCGAGAACGGGCCGACCCGGTGGTAGACGAAGCCCATCTTGGGCGCCGAGTCGCGCACCGCACGCCAGCGCATGCCGTCGGCCCAGGACGCCTCCGGCCCGGCCAGGTAGGTGATGGTCTTGTGGCCCAACTCGACGAGGTGCTCCAGCGACTGCTTCACGCCGCCGGGCATGTCGGGGATGATGCAGTGCAGCCCCTGGACCCACCGGTTCAGCACCACCGTGGGCAGGTTCTTGGCGACGGTGCGCAGCTCGGTGTCCGACAGCCGCGAGGACGCGATGACAAGGCCGTCCAGCAGGGGCAGGGACCGCCGCAGCATCTCCCGCTCCAGCGGCTCTGACTCCTGGGAGTCGTTGAGGGTCATCACGAAGCCGGCCTCGGCCGCGGCCGCCTGGCAGCCGCGGATCACCCGGAAGTTGAACGGGTTGGTGATGTCGGCCACCGCGAGACCGATGATCTTCGTGGTCGACTTCGTGGGCGTCCGGGCTACCTCTTTGCTGCGGTAGCCGAGTTCCTCGGCCACCGCGCGGATCTTCTCGGCGGTGTGCGCGCTGACCCGGCCGGGTCGGGAGAACGCCCGCGAAACGGTCGACGGGCTGACGCCCGCCGCCTTCGCCACGTCGTAGATGGTGGCGTCGGATCCGGCGCCCTCGCCCATGCTGACCACGCCTCTGACCCTAGGCGTCCGCGTCCGTCCGGCGCAACGAACACGGCGGCACGCGGACGGCCCAGGGTCGAGGGGGCGTACTACCCCGCGGTCGGGATGTTGAAGACCTTGCGCGGGATGTCGGAGACGAGCGCGCGGGCGACGTCGGTGGCCTCGTCCATCTCGAGCCGGTGCTCCGCGACCAACTCGGCCAGGTGCGAGACGTCGCAGCGCCGCGACATATCGTGCCGCGCCGGGATCGACAGGAAGGCCCGCGTGTCGTCGATGAAGCCGGACGTCTTGTAGAACGTCCCGTACTCGGTGACGGCCTTGCGCCAGCGCTTGATGGCGTCCGGGGCGTCGATGAACCACCACGGCACGCCCACGTACACCGACGGGTAGAACCCGGCCAGCGGCGCGAGTTCGCGGCTGTAGACGGTCTCGTCCATGGTGAAGACCACGAGGCGGAAGTTCGGGTGCGTGCCGACCGCGTTCAGCATCGGCTGCAGCGACCGCACGACCTCCACCGGCGTCGGGATGTCGCCGCCGACATCCGCGCCGAACCGCTCGAAGGTCGGCAGGTGGTGGTTGCGCGCCACGGCCGGGTGCAGGGTCATGACCAGGCCGTCCTCGGACGCCATCCGCGCTTGGTCGAAGACCATCGTCCTGCGCAGCGCGGTGCATTCCTCGAGGGACGCCTCCCCGCGCAGCGCGCGTTCGTAGACCCGGGCGGCGTCGGCGTCCGACAACGGCTCGGTGCCGAGGTCGGCGTGACTGTGATCGGTGGAGACCGCGCCCAGGCTCTTGAAGAACGCACGGCGGTTCTCCATGGCCGCCCGGAAGCCGGCCCAGGTGTCGGTGGACTCCCCCGACACACGCGCCAGGTCGGCGACCAGCTGGGGCCAGTCCTCGCGGGCCGGCTCGCAGTACTTGTCGGGACGGAACGTCGGGCGCACCTCGCGGGTGAACGAGGCGTCCTCACGGATCTTGGCGTGGTGCTCGAGGCTGTCGCACGGGTCGTCGGTCGTCGCGATGAACTCGATGTCGAAGCGGTCCATCAGCGCGCGCGGCCGGAACTCGGGCGTCGCGATCGCGGCGGCGATCGTGTCGTAGATCTCGTCGGCGGTCTCCGCCGACGGGCGCACCCGGACGCCGAAGATGTCGTACAGCTCGGCCTCCATCCAGAACTTCATGGGGGTGCCGCGGTACAGGTGCCAGTGGGAGCAGAAGATCCGCCACGCGTTGCGCGCCTGCTCGGCCGTGAAGTCCTCCCGCCCCATGGGGACGCCGAGGTCGGCCAGGTCGACGCCCTGGCCGTGCATGATCCGGTTCACGTAGTGGTCGGGCGTCAGCAGCAGGTTCGTCGGGTCGCTGAACGGGACGTCGTCGGCGATCCACACGGGGGGCACGTGGCCGTGCGGCGACAGGATCGGCAGATCCTTCACCTGCTCGTACAGCGTCCGAGCGATCGAGCGGACCTGCGGGTCTGCCGGGAGGAGGCGGTCTGGGTTGAGGGTCAGCGGCACTGTCATGGCGTCAGTCTCGTCAGCCGAGGCCCCGGGGCGCGACCGGTTGCACGAAGATGCCATGACAGGCGTCCGACCACAGCCCACCCGCGTGCAAGCGGCTGCAATTGAGGCAGGAATCGTGCCTGGCCACGCCGCCTTTGGTGGGATTGGGGGGTATCAGCCCACCAACGTCGGACGCGGCGTCGCCAGACCCGGCGCCCGGGAAGAAGGAAGCAGACATGAGCGACAAGACAGGGACCGCCCAGATCGGCGTCGTCGGAATGGCCGTCATGGGCTCGAACCTGGCGCGCAACTTCGCCAGCAAGGGCTTCAAGACGGCGATCTTCAACCGGTCCTACAGCAAGACCGAGGCCGTCCTCGCCGCGCACCCCGAGGCCGAGTTCGTCGCGTCGGACAACGTGGCCGATTTCGTCGACTCGCTCGAGAAGCCGCGCCGCATCGTCATGATGGTCAAGGCCGGCTCCGGCACGGACGCCGCCATGGACTCCCTCATCCCCTACCTCGAGGCCGGCGACATCGTCATCGACGGCGGTAACAGCTTCTTCCAGGACACCCGCCGCCGCGAGAAGAAGATGGCCGACCTCGGCTTCAACTTCATCGGCTGCGGCATCTCCGGCGGCGAGGAGGGCGCGCTGCTCGGGCCCTCGATGATGCCCGGCGGCCCCAAGGACTCCTACGCCCACGTCGGCCCGATCCTGGAGAAGGTCTCGGCCCAGTTCAACGGCGAGCCCTGCTGCACCTGGATCGGCACCGACGGCGCGGGCCACTTCGTCAAGATGGTGCACAACGGCATCGAGTACGCCGACATGCAGTTCATCGGCGAGGCCTACGAGCTGCTCAAGGGCGTCGGCGTCTCGGCGTCCGAGGCCGCCGACATCTTCGCCGAGTGGAACACCGGCGACCTCGACTCGTACCTGATCGAGATCACGTCCGAGGTGCTCCGGCAGGTGGACGCCGAGACCGGCAAGCCGCTCGTCGACATCATCGTGGACGCCGCCGGCATGAAGGGCACCGGCACCTGGACCGTCCAGGAATCGATGAATCTCGGCGTCCCGACCTCGACGATCGCCGAGTCGGTGTACGCCCGCGCCACCTCCAGCTCCCCCGAGCTGCGCGAGCACGCGCAGGCCGCGCTCGCCGGGCCGAACCCGGCCGGCGGCATCAAGGTCGACAAGGCGGCGTTCGTCAAGCAGATCGCCGAGGCGCTGTGGTGCGCGAAGGTCGTCGCGTACGCCCAGGGCCTCGACCTGATCCGGGTGGCCGGCGGCGAATACGGCTGGGACATCAACGTCGCCGACTGCGCCAAGATCTGGCGCGCGGGCTGCATCATCCGCGCCAAGCTGCTCGACCGCATCAGCAACGAGTACGCCGCGAACAACCTGGTCACGCTGCTTGAGGCCCCCTCGATCGCGTCCGAGCTGGGCCGCTGCCAGGAGTCCTGGCGCACGGTCATCGTCGAGGCCGTCAAGGCGGGCGTCCCGGTGCCCGGCTTCGCGTCGGCGCTGGCGTACTACGACATGGTCCGGGCCCCCCGGACGAACGCCGCCCTGACCCAGGGGCTGCGCGACTTCTTCGGCTCGCACACCTACCGCCGTGTCGACAGGGCCGGCACCTTCCACACGCTGTGGTCCGGCGACCGGTCCGAGGTCGTGGGCGAAGACACCCACTGACAGCAACTACTCAGACGGGTCCTCGACCGGGGGCCGGGCTCAGGTCCGGCCCCCGTCGCGCGTCCTCACCCCCTGCCTTTCGCTGCGGATCGGGGAAATCGCGCCAACGGCGTCCGAACTATGTACTAAACGGTTAATACGCGCTAGACTCGACGGCAGAGCCCGCCGGCCCCACCAGAGCCTCGGGTTGTTGACTCGTCGAGGAGCGACAGACATGGTCCAGATGCTGGAAACGGCGGTGGAGTCGGACGCCGATCTGCGCGTGACCACGGTCGTTCCGGCCCTCGATCCCGCGGCCACCAAGAAGATCCGCTCGCTGCTCGAATCGCTCGACCTCGACATGGACGACGACATCGAACTCTTCGTCACCGCCCACGACGGCGACGAGCTCGTGGCCTGCCTGGGGCTCGCAGGGTCGGTCCTGAAGTGCCTCGGCTGCTCGCAGAGAGCCCAGGGCTACGGGGTCTCCGCGCTGCTCATGAACCGCATGAACTACGAGGCGCTCGACCGCGGGCGCACGCACCTGTTCGCCTACACGAAGCCGGGCAACCGCGAGATCTTCGAGAGCCTCGGCTTCTACGCGCTGGCCGAGGTGCCGGGCGCGGCCGTCCTGCTCGAGAACACCCCCTTCGGGCTGGCCAGCTACCTCGCCCGCCTGCGGCGGCAGCGTGTTCCCGGACGCCGCATCGGCGGCATCGTCCTCAACGCGAACCCGTTCACGCTCGGGCACCGCTACCTCGTCGAGACGGCCGCGTCCCAGGTGGACGCGCTGCACGTCTTCGTGGTGTCCGAGGACGCGTCGCTGTTCGGCGCGGACGCCCGCCTGCGCCTCGTCCGCGCCGGCGTGGCCGAGCTCGGCGAGCCGGACCGCATCAAGGTCCACCCCGGTGACCGCTACGTGGTGAGCCGGGCGACGTTCCCCCGCTACTTCATCAAGGGCGCGGCCGAGCGGGAGCACGCGGCGGCGGGCCTCGACCTGCAGCTGTTCCGCAACCACATCGCGCCGACCCTCGGCATCACCGACCGCTTCGTCGGCAGCGAGCCGCTCTCGCCGGTGACCAACGCCTACAACGAAGAGATGGCGTACTGGCTGGAACAGGCGCCGAGCCCGAAGCCGGCCATAGGCGTCCACTTGATCGAGCGCCTGGTGCACGGAGGCGACGTCATCTCGGCGTCCCGGGTGCGGGAGGCGATCGCGGCGGGCGACTTCGAGACGATCGGCCGGCTCGTGCCTGCGCCGACCCTGGATTACATCAAGCAGCACTACCTCACCCTGAGGAGTTGAGTCATGCGGATCGTCAGAGAAGCCCTGGCGGGGACGCTGGAGTCGAACGACGCCCTGGTCCGGGTCGCACCGTCGGACACGCTGGCGATCGACGTGAAGTCGACCGTCCTGGCGCAGTACGGCGCGCAGATCCACGAGGTCGTCCAAGAGACCCTGGAGCGCCTGAAGGTCACCGAGGGCCTGGTGTCGGTGGACGACAAGGGGGCCCTGGACTTCACGATCAAGGCCCGCGTCCAGGGCGCCGTCCTGCGCGCGAGCGACGAGCCCGTTGATTGGAGCACCCTGTGAGCGACGTCGTCGAAGAGACCGAGCAGCCCAGCCGCTCGATGCTGTTCGTGCCGGGCTCGAACGCGTCCTGGCTGTCGACCGTGCAGGTCTACGGGGCGGACTACGTGATGTTCGACCTCGAGGACTCGGTCGCCGTCCGCGAGAAGGACACGGCCCGCCTGCTGGTCCGCGAGGCCATCAAGAGCCCGATCTGGGCCGGCCACGAGGTCGTGGTCCGCATCAACGGCATCGAGACGCCGTTCTTCCACGACGACCTGGAAGCGGTGGTGTCGGCCGGCGCGTCGATCATCCGCCTGCCGATGGTCCGCGACGCCCAGATGATCAAGGACCTGGACGCCGAGCTGACCCGCCTCGAGCACAAGTACGGCATTGAGGAGGGCCGCACGAAGATCCTCGCGGCGGTCGAGTCGGCGTCCGGCGTCGTGAACGCGGTGCCGATCGCGACGGCGTCCCCACGCATGATGGGCATCGCGCTCGCGGCGTACGACTACGTGATGGACATGCACACCACGCACGACACCCAGGCCGACGAGTCTCAGCTGTTCTTCGCGCGCTGCGCGATCCTGCACGCGGCACGGGTCGCCAAGATCCACTGCTACGACGTGGTGTTCAGCGACGTCAACAACACCGAGGGCTTCCTGCGCGAGGTCGGGGTCATCAAGCGGCTGGGCTTCGACGGCAAGTCGCTGGTGAACCCGCGCCAGATCGAACCGCTGCACAAGGCCTTCGCCCCCACCGACGAGGAAGTCGCCCACGCGCGCAGGGTCGTCGAGGCGGCGCGCGAGGCCGAAGAGGCGGGCCACGGCGTGGCCTCACTCGACGGCAAGATGATCGACGCCCCGATCATCGCCCACGCCCACCGCACGCTCCGGCTCGCCCGGCTGTCCGACACGCGCCGCTGAGGAGCTTGAAGATGACGAACACCCGCGTCCCCGCCGACGCCCCCGAACTCGCCGGCCTGAAGCCGTTCACCGAGTGGACCGCGAACGTCCCGCACCTGCGCGACGAGGAGTCCAAGCGCCGCCGGAAGGTCGTGGCCTCGCTGCGTGAGGCGATCATCCGCACCGGCCTGAAGAACGGCGACACGATCACCTTCCACCACCACTTCCGCGAGGGCGACAAGGTCATCCTGCGGGTGCTGGCCGAGGTCGCCGCGCTCGGCATCCGCGACCTCACGCTGGCCGGGTCGTCGCTGAACGCCTGCCACGCGGGCATCATCGACCACGTCCGCTCGGGCGTGATCAGCCGCATCTACACCTCGGGCATGCGCGGCAAGCTGGCCGAGGCGATCTCGCGCGGCGGCCTGTTGCCGAACCCGCTCATGGTGCACAGCCACGGCGGACGCGTCGCGCTCATGCAGACCGGCGAGCTGCGCCCGACGGTGGCGTTCCTCGGCGTGTCGGCCTGCGACGAGTACGGCAACGCCAACGGCGTCAGCGGCAAGAGCCGCTGCGGGTCGCTGGGCTACGCGATGGTGGACGCCCAGTACGCGCAGACCGTGGTCGTGCTCGCGGAGAGCATCGTGCCGTTCCCGAACACGCCGGCGGTCATCCGGCAGGACCGCGTCGACTACGTCGTCCAGGTCGACGAGGTCGGCGATCCCTCGCGGATCAACGTCGGCGCCGCCCGCATCACCACGAACCCGCGCGACCTGCTGATCGCCCGCAGCGCGGCCGACGTCATCGAGTACGGCGGCTACTTCGTCGACGGCTACTCGATCCAGACCGGCTCGGGCGGCGCCTCGACGGCAGCCACCAACTTCCTGAGCGACCGCATGACCCGCCGCCGCATCCGGGCCCGGTGGGCGCTCGGCGGCATCACAGCCGGCATCGTCCAGCTGCACGAGCAGGGGCTGATCGACCGCGTGCTCGACGTGCAGTCGTTCGACTCGGTGGCCGCCGGCTCGCTGGCCGCCAACCCGCGGCACACGGTGATCTCCGCCAACGAGTACGCCTCTCCCTACGGCAAGGCCGCCTGCGTCGACCAGCTCGACATGGTGATCCTGTCGGCCCTCGAGATCGACCTCGACTACAACGTCAACGTCCTGACCGGCAGCGACGGGCTGATGATGGGCGCGTCCGGTGGCCATTGCGACACCGCCGCCGGCGCGAAGCTCGTCGTCATCGTGGCGCCGCTGATCCGCTCGCGCATCCCGACGATCGTCGAGCGCGTCACCACGCTGATCACGCCCGGCGAGAACGTCGACGTCCTGGTGACCGAGTACGGCATCGCGGTGAACCCGCGGCGTCCGGACGTGGCGGCGCGGCTCTCGGACGCCGGGCTGCGGCTCACCACCATCGAGGACCTCTACGGCCAGGCGCTGCGCATCAGCGGCAAGCCCGGCTGCGTCGAGACGACGGACGAGATCGTCGGCATCGTGCGCTATCGCGACGGCTCGGTCATGGACGTGGTCCGCGCCGTCGCCGGATGATGGCCACGCCCGCCGCGCTGCTGGCCCGCCGCGAGGAGCGGCAGGCCGAGCAGGTGGCACTCCTTCGGGCCACGGGGCTTCCTCTGGTCTCGCTGACAGTCGTCTCGCCGGGTCCCGACAAGGACGGTCCCGCCACCGCCACGGCCTTCACCCAGGCGTCGGTCGCCCTTGACGAGCTGCTCGCCGCGTCCGGCTGGCGGGGCGCCGCGGGCCACAACTGCCGGCGCGTCACCGGACCCGAGCGCCTCGTCGCCGTGATGGCCCCAGCCGAACGCCTCAAGCGGGCCCTGGTCCGCCTCGAGGACGCCCATCCGCTCGGCCGGCTCTGGGACCTCGACGTCGTCACCGGCCCCGGCCCGCACGGCCTCCCCGTCGTCGTCGGACGCCGCGAGCTCGGCCTGCCCGCCCGCCGTTGCCTCGTCTGCGACGCGGGCGCCGCTGGCTGCGGTCGCGCGGTGGCCCATCCCCTGCCGGTCGTCCTGGCGGCGCGGGATGCCGTCGCCGCGGGCGCGCCGGTGGCGTCCGGCCGGGCCGCCGCCGACCTCGCCGTCGAGGCCCTTCTGGTCGAGGCCAGGCTGAGCCCCAAGCCGGGCCTGGTCGACGCCGTGTCGAACGGCTCCCACACCGACATGGACCTCGCACTGCTCGAGCGCAGCGCCCGGGCCCTGCGGGAGTGGCTGCTGGCCTGCTGGCTGCTGGGCGCCACCGGGCTGTCCGGCGACGACCTGCGGACGAGTCTGCTGCGCGTGGGCGTCCAGGCCGAGGCTGCGATGCGCCGGGTCACCGGGGACGTCAACACCCACAAGGGCGCCCTGTTCTGCCTAGGGCTCGCCCTGGCCGCGCACGGCTCCCTCACGCGAGCGTCCGGAACCGCCGGGCGGCCCTCCGTCGCGGCCCTCGCGGACGAGGTCGCCACGCTGGCGTCCCCCCTGCTGGAGGCCTGGCTGACGCACGCGGCGTCCGACGCGACCCACGGGGCCTCCGCCTACCGCACCCTGGGCCTGACCGGCGCGCGGGGCGAGGCGGCGTCCGGCTTCGCGACCGTGCGGAACGTGAGCCTGCCCGCCCACGCCGACCGGCTCGCGGAGACCGGCGACCCAGACGACGCCCTCCGCTGGGCGTTGTCGTGCCTGATGGCCGCCAACGCCGACACGAACCTGGTCGCCCGCGGCGGCCCGGAAGGCCTGGACGCCGTCCGCACGTGGGCGTCCGGGGTCGTCACACGACGCCCGACGCCCGAGCGGCTCGTCGTCGAACTGGAGGACGCCGACGCCTGGTTCGTCGAGCGCAACTACAGCCCCGGCGGCAGTGCCGACCTGCTCGCCCTGACCTGGCTGCTGCACCGGCTGTGTGAGAGCTGACAGCCGAGAAGAGAGGAAGACCATGATCCGACCCGCACTCAACGGAATGAAGCTCGTCAAGCTTCCGGTGGCCGACGTCCGGACGTCGCTGGACTGGTGGCGCCGGGTGTACGACGCCCGCCAGACGATGGAATTCAAGAACGACGACGGAAGCTACCACTGCATCTACCTCGAGGTGCCGGGGCTGGACTTCGAGATCACGCTCGAGCCCAACACCGAGACCGGGGCGAACCTGAGGGGGTTCAACCTCCTGGTCTTCTCGGTGCCGACGCTGGCCGACCTCGAGGCCTGGCTGACCCACCTGGAGCGGCTCGGCATCGCCCACACCGGCGTGTTCTTCGGGACGACCGGCTGGGCGACGCGGTTCTCGGACGCCGACGGCATCGAGCACCAGCTGTACACCCAGCAGACCCACGGACGCGACCTCGACGGGCTGCCGGGACGCGGACACAAGCTCGGATGAGGGGCGTCGCCCGGCACGGGGCCCGGTCGAGGTCGACGGGCCCTGTAGCCTGGCTACGCACTGGTTAGTTCAATCGAGAGGCCAGGCCGAATGCCCGCCCGACCACCCTTGCAGCGAGACCTCGACAGGACGCGCGCCGACATACTGCGCGTCGCGACCGAGCACTTCACCAACACCGGGTACTTCGGCGCCCGCGTGGACGAGATCGCCGCGGAGACCGCGACCACCAAACGCATGATCTACTACTGCTTCGGCAGCAAGGACGGCCTGTTCGCCGCCTGCCTGAGCGAGGTCTACTCCGCGATCCGGTCGTTCGAGGAGAGCCTGAACCTGGACGAGTTGTCGCCGTCGGAGGCCATCGCGCGCTACGTCTCGGAGACGATCCGTTACCACGAGGCGCACCCGGAACTCGCGTTGCTGGTGCGGACCGAGAACCTGATGGACGCCATGCACCTCGCCGACGACGGGGTCGAACCGATGAGCCGCTCGATCGTGCACATCCTGGACGACGTGCTCGAGCGCGGACGGGCCACGGGCGAGTTCCGCAGCGGCCCGACGGGCATCGAACTGCACGTGGCGGTGTCGGGGCTGGCGAACTTCCGCATCACGAACGCCGGCTCGATCAAGGCGCTGTTCGGATTCGCGATGAGAGACCCCGACCGCCTCGACCACGACATCGACCAATACGTGGCCATGATGCTCGGCTGGCTGTCGCCGCTGTCCGATCGCCGCGCGGAAGAGGCGGGGGCCCAGCGGGTGGACGTGCCTTCGCTGGCCGAGGCGACGCTGTAGACAAGTGCGCATGAACGAAGCCGTGACCCACCGTTGCGCCGTCCTCGGCTCGCCGATCGCACACTCGCTGTCGCCGCTCATCCATCGGACGGCCTACGACGTGCTCGGACTGCACGGCTGGAGCTACGAGGCCTTCGACATCGACGAGGACGCCCTGGGCCGCTTCATCGGATCGTGCGGTCCCGAGTGGGTCGGCCTGTCCTGCACCCGGCCGCTCAAGCGCCGCCTGCTCGACTTCGGCGAGGCCAGCTTCCGGGCCCAGGCCCTGAAGTCCGGCAACACCTACGTCTTCGGACGCGGCGGCGCGCCCGCGTTCATCGACAACACCGATGTCGCCGGCCTGCTGCACCCGATCCGGCGCGCGGGATTCGAGAACGCCGCGTCCGCGATCATCGTCGGGGCCGGCGCCACCGCCCGATCCGCGCTGCTCGCGCTGGCCGAGCTGGGCGTGCGCGACGTCCTGGTCGTGGCCCGCGACGCCCAGCGGGCCCACAACAGTCTCGACCCCGTGGCGTCCCATCTCGGCATGCTGGTCGACGTGCGGCCGTGGGGCATCCCCCGGACGGCCCGCCGCGACGTGCTGATCTCGGTCGTGCCGATCAGCCTGGACGCCGAGATGGTCAGCGGCCTCCTGCCACTGGCTCGCCTGGTGTTCGACGTGCAGTACGGATTCGGGACGAGCCCCTTCGCCGAGCCGACCGCGGCGGCGGGGAAGCCGTTCCTCGACGGCATCGACATGCTGGTCACGCAGGCGATCGGCCAGATCCAGCTCTTCACCGGGCAGACCTGCCCGATCGAGCCGCTGGCCGCGGCGGTGAACGCCGAGCTGGAGCGCCGCGCGCGCACCTGAGACACAGAACGCGCGCGGCCGGACGGCCGCGCGCGTTCCTGGTCTTTCCTGAGGATCAGGCCTTGCCGGCCTTGACGGCGGCCTTCTTGGCCTCCAGCTCGTTGCGGATGCCCTTGAACACGGTGTCGGTCAGCGGGTACTTCCAGAAGACGATCATCGCGAGCGCGGCGACGACGGCCGGGACGAGGCCGATGCCGGCGCGGATGGTGAACATGGCCGACGCGGGCTGGGCGTCGGCGCCGGCGATGTAGCCGCCGATGGCGAGCATCCAGGCGCTCAGGGCGCCACCGAGGGACTGGGTGACCTTGCGGGTGAAGGAGTAGATCGCGTAGGTCGCGCCCTCGGTGCGGGCGCCGTTCTTCCACTCGCCGTACTCGACGGTGTCGGCCTCCAGGCCGAACATCGCGACGTTGATCAGCGAGGCGCCGACGCCCTTGATGGCCAGGCAGACGAGCGCGAACACGATGGCGCCCACCGGGCTGAAGAACAGCGCGATGCCGCCGACGATCGTGAAGATGCCGCACCACTGGAACAGGTTCTTCTTGCCGACGCGCTTGATGACGGCGGGCAGGAACGGGGTGACGAGCAGGCCGATGCCGGCGTTGACCAGGGTCATCGTGGCGGTCTGGGCGGTATCGCCGAGGACGTAGCGGGCGTAGTAGGCCGACATCGGGCCGACCGCGTACACGCCGGTGAGGTAGAACAGCGAGGCCAGGCACAGGATCTGCAGCGGGCGGTTGGCCTTCAGGGTGTTCAGGGTGTCCTTGATCGTGGTCTTGGCGGACATGCGCAGGACGGCCTCCTTGCAGTTGAGGAAGACCATGAGGAAGCACACGAAGCCGAGAACGATGAAGGCCAGGGTGGTCTGGGTGAAGATGTTCTGCATGTCGCCCTGCAGGACGGCGAGCTGCGCGGTGTCGCCGGCCTTCTTGGCCGCGGTGATCTGGTTCTGGACGGCCGCGATGCGGGGGGCGATCAGGTAGGTCAGGAAGACGCCGGCGGCGGCCGAGCCCCACATGCGCCACGACACGAGCTTCGCGCGCTGGTTGACCGACTGGGTCATCGCGGAGGCCAGGGAGCCGTAGGGGATGTTGACCATCGAGTAGAGGAAGCCCAGGCAGATGTAGGTGAGGTAGGCGTACAGCAGCGCCGGACCCTCGTTGCCTGCGTGCGCCATGTCCTTGAGGCCCTGCGGCACGTAGAAGGTGAGGAACGACAGGAACAGCAGCGGGATGGCGCCGAACAGGATGAACGGACGGAACTTGCCCCAGCGGGTCATCGTGGAGTCGACGAGCCGGCCCGCGACGAGGTCGAAGAAGGCGTCCATGAGGCGCACGACGAAGAACATCGTGCCGATGGCGGCGGCGGAGATGCCTGCGACGTCGGTGTAGTAGAAGAGGAGCCAGGTGGTGCCCAGGCTGAAGGCCAGGTTGCAGCCGAAGTCGCCCAGCATGTAGCTGAAGACGGACTTGACCGGGATCGTCTCTAGGGCGCCGTGTTGACCGGCGGTGGTAGTGGCGGCTGGCGCCTGCTGCTGCTCTTTATCGCTCGACATTGCGAGACTCCTTCGACTCAGAAACTGTGGGATGTGTGACCGACTCCGTCACGACGCGAGGAGTCTTACACGCCCCTTAGGGGATGCCACTAGGTCGATGCCAAAAGCGTGGCAACAGGGCATCTGTTGCCGTGTGGAGACTGAGAACTTGGCAACTTCGGCCTTGTTGCCTCGGAAATCCGGGGCCGCTCGCGACAGGTCTCAGGCGTGGTGCGCAGGCCAGCGTTCGGCAGCCGCGCGAACGGCGTCCGACACCGGAATCGGACGCCCCGAGGCGTCCGCGTGCACCAGCACGGCCGCCGCTCGGGCGAACGTTTTGCCTAGTCGGGGGTCGATGATCTCGTGCGCGAAGGTGACGGAGGTGGTGCCGACACGGGCGATGCCGGTGCGCACGGCGTACGGCTCGAGGCGGTGCTCGAGCTGGTTGAGATAGCGGACGTCCTGCCGTGCGATCAGCAGCATGCCGCGCGGTTCGGACGCCCCATCGGTGCGCAATGCCTCGGGGTCGAGTTGCCGGTGGAAGGCCACGCGGGCCTCGCCCACATAGGTGAGAAATGCGACGTTGTTGACGTGGCCGTAGGAGTCCAGATCCGACCAGCGGACGGTGAACGGATGCTCGTGGGCGATCTCGCCGACCCGGTACTCCCCCAGCCCGCGCAGCGGCTCCAGAGGCTCGGCGACCGACTCGAACCAGGCGCGCTCCTCGGCCGTCATCCGCCGCGGCGCGCCGGTGGCGAAGTCGAACAGGCAGGCGCTCGTCCGCGCCCGGGCGACCGGACGCCCCCGCTGGGCCAGGCCGTAGTCGTAGACGAAGGACGCCGCGCGGACGCGTCCGATCCGCAGGCGGGCGCGCAGCGGCTCGGCGTCGTAGGAGATCGGGGCGAGATAGTCGACCTTGTGCTCGACCACCACGACGCCGCTGCCGAGGATGCCGGCGTTGGGACTGCGCAGCAGGGCCCCGACGCGGGCCTCCTGCAAGTAGTCGACGACGAGGGCGTTGTTGACGTGACCCTGGGCGTCCAGGTCGGCCCAGCGCAGGGGAACGTCGACCTCGAAGACCGTCACCGGCTCACTCTTCGGCGTCGTAGAGCGAGTCCACGACGTCGTTGTAGCGCTCGGTGATGATCGCCCGGCGGACCTTCATCGACGGCGTCGTGGTGCCCTCGTCGACCGAGAACTCGTGGTCGAGGATCGCGTAGCGCTTGATGGTCTCCCACGGCTCCAGGCGGTCGTTCGCCCGGGCCATGAACCGGTCGATGGAGCGCCGGATCTCGGGCAGCTGAGTGAGTTCGGCGTAGGTGAGGTGCTCCCTCTTGTGGTTCTTCGCCCACCGGGTGAGCGCGACCGGGTCGAGGGTGAGGATCGCCGAAATGTACTTGCGTCCGTCGCCGACCGCGACGATCTGCGACACGTACGGGATGTTCGCCGTGATCGCGTTCTCGACCTTCTGCGGGGCCACGTACTTGCCCGCCGAGGTCTTCATCAGGTCCTTCTTGCGATCGGTGATCGTGAGGTAGCCGTCGGCGTCCAGGAAACCGAGATCGCCCGTGGAGAACCAGCCGTCCTCAGTGAGGACCTCGGCGGTGAGCTCCGGATCCTTGTGGTAGCCGCGCATGATGCCCGGGCCCTTGAGCAGGATCTCGCCGTCGGCGGCGATCCGGACCTCGGTTCCCGGGTTCGGGGTACCCACCGTGCCGAAGCGGGGCGTCGACGGGTCGTTGACGAAGGGCACGGTGACCTCGGTCATGCCGTAGCCCTCCACGATCAGCAGGCCGGCCGAGTAGAACCACTCCTGCACCTGGGAGCTCAGCTTCGCCGAGCCCGAGATGAAGAAGCTGATGTTGCCACCGACCCGGGCCTTCAGCTTGCTGAACACGAGCCGGTCGGCGACCCGGTACTGGGCCGCGAGCAGGGCCGGCATGCGGCGTCCGGCCAGGCGGTAGGGCCGCGAGTCGCGGCCCACCGCGAACGCCCACCGTGCGATGCGCGACTTCACCGCGCCGGTCGGGGCCGACGTCATCACGGCGTTCCTGACCTTCTCGTAGATGCGGGGCACCCCGCACATCAGGTCGGGGTGGGTCTCGCCCAGACCGTCGACGATGCGGTCCACCCGGCCGTCGACGGCCGAGGCGAACCCGATGCCGAGCTGGGCGGCGATGAGGAGCTTGCCGAACACGTGCGACAGCGGCAGCCACAGGTACTGCAGCTGGCCGGGCTGGATGAGCTGGCGGGCCTCCAGGGCGACGCCCTCGTAGACCCAGGCGCCATGGGTCAGCTCGACCCCCTTCGGCAGGCCGGTGGTGCCCGAGGTGTAGATGAGGGTGGCCAGCGTGTCGCGCGTGCAGGCCTCGGTCGCCCGGCGGACGCACTCGGGATCCTCGGCGAGCAGGCGGCGTCCGGCCTCCTCCAGGCCCGCCCAGGTGACGACCCGCGGGTCGTCGGGCGCCTCCCCGTCGATCAGGACGACATGGTGCACCTGGGTCGTGAGTTCTTCGTGGCCGTCGAGCTTCGCGAGCTGCGCGGCGTTCTCGGCGACGAAGATCCGCGTGTCGGAGTGGGACACGATGTGGACGAACTCGGTGGGGCCGGAGTTGGGGTAGATCGTGGTGACCGCGCCGCCCGCGCTGTTGACGGCCAGGTCGAGCAGGACCCACTCGATACGGGTCGAGCAGGCCAGCGAGACCCTCTCCTCGTGCCCCAGGCCGAGGGCCAGGAAGCCAGCCGCCAGCACGTCGGCACGCTCCTTGGTCTGCGCCCAGGTGAGACTGACCCAGCGCCCCTGCTCGGGGTAGCGGTAGGCCTCCAGGTCAGGGGTCTTGCGCACCCGTTCGGCGAACATGGCGCCCACCGACGCGGGAGCGCCTGCCAGCAGGTTCGTGGAATCCGTCATGGGTCCTCCGTCCGGGATGGCCGCGTCGGATCAGTCGCCGCGTCGGATCAGTCTAGGGGCCGCGGACGCCCGGACGGGTAGGCGCGAGAGGTGATTGAATCGTCAACACTTTGCTACGATTGCCCGCATGGCAAACACGCACGACAGGCTCTGGCTGGACCCCGACCAGCAGCGCATCTGGCGCGCGTTCCTGGGCGGGGTCTCCGTCATCGACTGCCACCTGGACGCCGCCCTGCGCCCCTACGGGCTCGACCTCGGAGAGTACGAGATCCTCGTCGTGCTGTCCGAGTCCGACGACCAGCAGCTCCGCATGTCGGAGCTGGCCGAGGCCGTGCACCAGTCCCGCTCGAGGCTGACGCACACCGTCGCGCGCATGGAGAAGAAGGACCTGATCCGCCGCACCTCGTGCGCCGACGACAAGCGAGGGGTCATCGCGGTGCTCACCCCGAAGGGCTTCGGGCTGCTGGAGACGGCGGCTCCGGTGCACGTGCAGTCGGTGCGCGACTGTTTCGTCGACGTCGTCTCCCCGCGCGATTTCGAGGCCCTCGGACGCGCCATGCGCGCCGTCATCGAGGTGGCAGACTGACGGCGTGACTGCCGCGAGCGCCACCTCCGGAGCGGGCGAGACCCGCCTGGGCGCCGCGTCCGGAGCGGACGCGGACGAACTGCGGAGGCTCAACCAGCGACTGAGTTCGGCCGGCGTCCCGGACGCCGACAGCTCGACGCTCGCGCGCGCCCTCTACTCCTCGGATGCCTCCATCTACCGCATCCCGCCGCTGGCGGTCGCTCACCCGCGCTCGCCCGAAGAACTCGAGGCGATCGTGGACGCCGCCCGTCGCGCCGGCGTGCCACTCACGTCCCGCGGGGCCGGCACTTCATGCGCCGGCAACGCCATCGGGCCGGGCCTGGTCGTCGACCTCGGCCGGCACCTCCGGACGATCCACGCCATCGACCCGGCCGGCCGCACGGCCGTGATCGACCCCGGCGTCGTCCAGACCGACCTCACGGCCGCGGCGCTCGAGCACGGCCTGCGCTACGGCCCCGATCCCTCGACGGCCAACCGCTGCACGGTCGGCGGCATGATCGGCAACAACGCCTGCGGGCCGCGTGCGCTGGGCTACGGGCGGGCGTCCGACAACGTCGTCGCGCTCGACGTCATCACCGGGACCGGCGAGCGGCTGACGCTCGACTCGCGCACGGACGCCCGGGTGTCCGACTCGCCGACGCTGCAGGCGCTCGCGGAACTCGCCGACGCCAACGAGGCACTGATCCGGAGCGAGTTCGGACGCTTCACGCGGCAGGTGTCCGGCATGAGCCTCGAGTGGCTGCTGCCCGAGCGCGGGTTCGACGTCGCCAAGTTCTTCGCCGGCACCGAGGGCACGCTCGGCGTCATCACGCAGGCGACCGTGCGGCTGGTCGCCGACGACCCGCACAAGATCATGCTCGCGCTCGGCTACCCCACGATGGCGGACGCCGCCGACGCCATGCCCGCGATCCTCCCGTTCGGGCCCACCGCCGTCGAGGGCCTGGACCGGCGGATCGTCGACGTCGTCCGCCGCCGCCTCGGGGACGCCGCGGTGCCCGACCTTCCGCAGGGCGAGGGCTGGCTGTTCGTCGAGCTGACCGATACCGACGGCGTCCGGCTGAACGAACGCGCCGGCGGGCTGCCCGCCGGGTGCGGGTGCCTGGAGGGCCGGGTCGTGACCGACCCGCACATCGCCGGGGCCCTGTGGCAGATCCGCTCCGACGGCGCCGGGCTCGCCGGCGTCAGCCTGGACGCCCCCGCGTACGCCGGCTGGGAGGACGCCGCGGTGCCGCCGGCCCGACTGGGCGCCTACCTGCGCGACTTCGACGCGCTGCTCGAGCGGCACGGCCTGCACGGGCTGCCGTACGGGCACTTCGGCGACGGGTGCGTCCACTGCCGCATCGACTTCCCGCTCACCTCGGCGGACGGCCCGGCGCGGTATCGGGCGTTCGTCGAGGACGCCGCTCGACTCGTGGCGTCCTACGGCGGCTCGATGTCGGGCGAGCACGGCGACGGCCGCGCCCGATCGGAGCTGCTGCCGCTCATGTACTCCCCCGCCGCGATGGAGTTGTTCGCGGCCGTCAAGGCCATCTTCGACCCGGGCAACCTGCTGAACCCGGGCGTCCTGGTCGCGCCGAGCCCGCTGGACGACGACCTGCGCGCGCCCGAATTGCGGCATTCTCCCCTGTGGACCAAGGATCAGCGGTTCGTCGAGGACGTCCACCGCTGCACCGGAGTCGGCAAGTGCGTGGCGTCCGAGCGGGCGGGCGACGTCATGTGCCCGTCGTTCCAGGCGACCCGCGAGGAGAAGGACTCCACACGCGGCCGGGCCCGCGTCCTGCAGGAGATGATCAACGGCACTCTCGTCACGGACGGCTGGCGCTCAGCCGAGGTGCACGCGGCGCTCGACCTGTGCCTGTCGTGCAAGGGGTGCTCGCGCGACTGCCCGACCGGCACGGACATGGCGGCCTACAAGGCGCGGGTCCTGTACGAGACCTATCGGCACCGGCTGCGTCCGATGAATCATTACGCGCTCGGCCTGCTGCCGCGCTGGGGACGCCTCGTCCAGTCAGTGCCGGGGCTGCCGGCCCTGGCCGACCTGGTGCTGCAGGGCCCGCTGGCAGGGGCGGTCAAGCGCGTCGCCGGGCTGGACACCGCCCGTCGTGGGATGCCGCGGTTCGCTCGCGGGTCGAATCTGGCCCGCGTGGCCCGCACACTGGCCGAGGGACGGCGTCCCGCCCTTGGAAGCTCGCGGTCCGCGCGGGCGGGCACTCCGGTGCCGGCGGACGCGGCGTCCGGGGCCAAGCCGGTGCTGATCTGGGTCGACTCGTTCAGCGACGCCTTCGCCTCGGACGCTGTCGCCGCGGTCGCCGCGGTGCTCATCGACGCCGGCTACACGCCGCGGCTGCAGGAGCGCAAGGCGTGCTGCGGACTCACCTGGATCTCCACCGGCCAGCTCGACGGCGCCGCCCGCGAGCTGCGCCATGCGGTCGAGGTGCTGCACCCGTACGTGGCGCAGGGCATCCCGATCGTGGGCACCGAGCCGAGTTGCCTGTCGGTCTGGCGCTCGGACGCCCTCGAGCTCGTCGACGATCCGCGGGTCAAGGAGGTCGCGGCCGGCACCTTCACGCTCGCCGAGCTGCTCGTGCGCGACCCCGACTTCACGATGCCGAGCCTGGCCGGGCACACGATCGTCGCGCAGCCTCACTGCCACCAGGCGTCCGTCATCGGGTGGGACGCCGAGGCCGCCCTGCTGCGTCGCTCCGGCGCCGACGTGGTCAAGTTGGGCGGCTGCTGCGGCCTGGCCGGCAACTTCGGCATGCAGGCGGGGCACTACGAGACGTCGGTCGCCGTTGCGGAGAACGAGCTGCTGCCCGCGATCCGAGCGGCGGGGCCGGACGCCATCCTGCTCGCCGACGGCTTCAGCTGCCGCACCCAGATCGCCGACCTGGCCTCCCGCCGCGCGCTCACCCTGGCCGAGCTCATCGTCGCCCACACGCCAGTCGGGTGATCCGGGTCCGCTTGGCCGCTGGTCGAGGCTTCCACTGCCGTTAACCAGTACGTTCACACGGCCCATGGACCGTGTGAACGTACTGTGAATGCCGGCGCGGCGAGGGCCTGTTGCGAAAGTCCCTGTGCCTGGTGCACGGCAGCAGCGGACCTTCGCAACACGGCCTACCGGAGGTGGTCTCCGCCCACCCAAACTCCGGCCACATCGGCGGTGCCTCCGAGAGCGAACAACTTCGCGACCGCGTCGGCGTCGTCCGCCGCGTGTCGCAGGCCGATGTCGAGGGTGGACCCGGCCTCGGGGCGCAGCCACACGGCGTCGAACTGCATTCCCACAGAGAGGTGACCGACGGCGTCCAGGCCCAGGGCCCGTGCCCCGGCCGCGGTCGCGAGCCAGAGCAGGTGCGCGGGGCCGAGTGCGTAGCCGGCGTCCCCCATCAGTTGCTGCATGAACGCCGCCTGCAGTCCCTCGCGGAGCAGGCTGAACGACACGCCGCCGCCGACGTCGGTGCCGAGGGCGATTCCGACGCCGTGCGCCAGGTGCCGCGCCAGCGGGAACATCCCCGACCCCAGCGCGGAGTTGCTGCACGGGCAGTGGGCGATCGTCGACCCGCGGGCGGCCAGGACGTCGAGTTCGGCGTCCTGAGGGTGCACGTTGTGGGCCAGCACCGAGGTGCGGTCAAGCAGGCCGTGCACGTCGTACGTGTCGACGTAGCTCCGGCCGAACGCGGCCTCGACGCCGGCGATCTCGGCGTGGTTCTCGTTGACGTGGGAGGTGAAGAGCGATCCGGGCACTGCGGCGCGGGCCTCGGCGCAGGCGCCCAGGAGGGCGTCCGAGCACGAGAACGAGAAGCGCGGCGTCACCGCGTAGCGAAGGCGTCCGTTTCCGCGGCAGTGCCAGCGCTCGGCGAGGGCGACGGCCTCCTCGATGGAACGCTCGGGGGTTGTGAGCAGCGGCTCCGGCAGGGCGCTGTCGCTCACCACGAGGCCGCTGGCGACCCGCAGGCCGGACCGCTCCGCCTCGGCGAAGAAGGCGTCCATGGCGACGGCGAAGTGGGAGCCGAAGACGAGGGCCGACGTGGTGCCCGCGCGCAGCATCGAGCCGACGAACTCGCCGGCGATCTCGGCGGCGTACGTGGCGTCGGCCAGGTGGCACTCCTCGGGGAGGGCCCGGCGGTCGAGCCAGTCGAGCAGCGGCATGCCGAGCCCGCCGATCACCCGCACCTGCGGGTAGTGGACGTGGGTGTCGACCATGCCCGGCACGACGACGCCGCCGCGCAGGTCGACGGCCTCGCCGGCGTCCGGGTGCGAGGCGAGCTCGGCCCAGGGGCCGCGGGCCACGATGCGTCCGTCCGCGACGACGATCGCGCCGTCGGTGAGGGAACGCAGGGACCCGCCGGTGAAGGGGTCTTCGGGGCAGTCGAGGAAGGTGCCGCGGTAGATGGTCATGGTCTGCTCCTGGCGGAAGGCGGAACTGCGGGAACTGGCGGGAGAGGATTCCGCGGGGGCGAAGTGTGTGGTGGGGGTGGGATGGGGGTGGTCGGCGGTGACCGGCCCTAAACGGGGTTTCAGGTGGCGGGCGGCCTGCTGAGGGGCTGCCGGGGTGGGGGGCCGCCCGCGGTCTGAAAGTCGGCCGGCCCCGGCCCCCGAGTGCTAGGGGCTGGGGCCGGCCTGGTTGGGGCGAGCGGTCAGTTCATGCCCGCCAGACTGTCGGGGATCTCACGGACCCCCTGAGGCGCTTCCTCTGTGGGCGGTGCGATCAGGTGGTTGAAGAGGATGTTGAGGACGAACACCACGATGACGGCCGAGGTGATCGGGGAGGTGAAGATGACCTGGAACCAGTCCGGGAACTGCTGGAAGAACTTCGGCTGGTAGGCGGGGATCAGGGCGCAGGACAGCGCGACGGCCACGATCAGCATGTTGTGGGCGTACTTGCCGTCGAAGCGGACCTTGCGCAGCGTGTTGATGCCGACCGAGGTCACCATCGCGAACATGACGGTCGCGGCGCCGCCGACCACCGGGCCGGGGATGGCGGCGATGATCTCGCCGAACTTCGGGATCAGGCCCATGATCAGCAGCAGGCTACCGGTGACGGTGACGACCCAGCGGCTCCGGATTCCGGTCATGGAGACGAGGCCGACGTTCTCGGCGAAGGCGGTGTCCGGGAAGCTGTTCATGAAGCCGGCCATGACCTGGCTGACGGCGTCCAGGCGAAGGCCCGCGGCGATGCGCTTCTCGTCGACCTCGACGTCGACGATCTCGGCCACGGCCAGCATGTCGGCGGTCGACTCGGTGAACGTCACCAGCAGCACGAGCGTCATGGCGATGATCGAGGAGATCTCGAAGACGGGGGTGCCGAAGTGGAAGGGACGGCTGATGCCGAACCAGCCCGCGTCACCGACGCGGCTCATGTTCACCAGGCCCATCGGGATGGCGACGATCGTGCCGATGACCATGGCCAGCAGAACGGCGATCTGGCTCCAGAAGCCCTTGAGGAACTTGGTCAGGGCGACGATCAGCAGGATCACGAGACCGGCGAGGAGCACGTTCGGGACAGGCGCGAACTCGGGGTTGGGCGTGAGCGTCCCGTCGGGGTTGGTGATGTTCACCTTGCCGGCGATGAGTTCGATGCTGGCGCCGATGAGCGACAGGCCGATGACCGAGATGACGACGCCCGTGACCAGCGGCGGGAAGAAGCGGATCATCTTGCTGAAGAAGCCCGCGACGAGGATGCCGATCGCGCCGGCCACCAGGAAGGCGCCGTACACGGTGGGCAGGCCCTGCTTGGAGCCGATGATGATCATCGGGGTCAGGACGGTGAAGGTGGCACCGGATGCCAGCGGCAGCCGGACGCCGAGCCACTTGGACAGGCCCGTGGTCTGAAGGATGGTGATGATGCCGCAGACCAGAAGGTCGGCGTTGACGAGCATGGCGATGTCGGCGGCCGGCAGGTTCAGCGCCTCGCCCACGATGAGCGGAACGGCGACGGCGCCGGCGTACATGATGAACAGATGCTGGAGACCCAGCGTGAACAGCTTGGCCGGAGGCAGAACCTCGTCGACCGGGTGGACCGGCGGCCTCTCCGGTGCGGTGACCTGAGTCATGAGCGCTCCCCCTAGAGCGTGAGATGGATGTCTTGTTGGTGCTGCCGCGACGGGCCGGCTACTTCGCTCGGCGCTGTGCGACGGCATCAAGGTAATCCCGCCGGACGCCGCGTGTGGAGGTTTTCCGCAAGTAAAACTGAGATAACACTTGGATCACGGGCAAGTATTCGGCGGTGACAACTTGCTTGTAGCTAGTCGCTGCTTCGTGGGGACCAAGTATCACCAGGACGCAACTTGATGGACGCCAAGGACTTTCGCCTGACGAGGGCAAGCGCCGGTGCGAGCGCAGCTGGCGCGCCTAATCGCAATATGTTCAGATAGGCCAAATATCACCGAGAAGTGATTCGCTCACGCGTTGACGTGGAGTCGCCGCGAACGCGGTCCAAGTTCCACGAGGGTGCTACTTGCCGGGTCTATTTCGTGTTGATAACGTCGTCGCACGGCAATCTCTCGGCGTGAGCATCCTCGCGATCGTGCAACGGAAGGACGGTCGAAATGACACAGACCAGGCAGCCGGCGCAAGCCACATTCACCGAGCCAGGCGTCGACCTCGAGCCGTCCGACCTCGACGACCTGTTCCGTCACCAAGAGGAGCCGACCGGCGCCGTTGGGCGGAGCGTCGAGCGCAAGGACGCGCGCGACAAGGTGCTCGGCCGGGCGCGCTACACAGACGACCTGTGCCCGTCGAACGCGTTGTGGATCAAGATCATGCACTCCACGATCGCCCACGGGCACGTGAAGAGCATCGACATCTCCCGCGCGCTGGAGATCCCCGGCGTGGTGAAGGTGCTCACCTGCTTCGACGTCCCCGACCGGCCGTTCCCGACCGCCGGCCACCCGTGGTCGACCGATCCGGGCCACCAGGATGTCGCGGACCGCCTGCTTCTCAATCGGCACGTGCGCTTCTACGGCGACGACGTCGCCGTCGTCGTGGCCGAGACCGAGCTCGCGGCCAAGGCCGGCGTCGCCGCGCTCGAGGTGGAATACGACACCCTGCCGTTCGTGCTCGATCCCGTGGCCGCGATGGCCGAGGGCGTCGCGCAGATCCAGGAGTCCTATCCCGGAAACGTGCTGGCGCACACCCGCGTTTCCGTCGGCGATTTCGAGAACGCGATTCGCGAGCCGGACCTGGTGAAGGTCGAAGGCACCTACGACACCGGCACCGTCCAGCACTGCCACATCGAGAACCACATCTGCTTCGCCGAGGCCGAGGGCGGCCGGGTCACGGTGACCTCCTCCACGCAGATCCCGCAGATCGTGCGACGGGTCGTCGGCCAGGCCCTGGGCGTCGGCTGGGGCAAGGTCCGCATCATCAAGCCCTACATCGGCGGCGGCTTCGGCAACAAGCAGGACGCCCTGTACGAGCCCCTGTGCGCCTGGGTGTGCACCCAGGTCGGCGGACGCACCGTCAAGATCGACACGACCCGCGAGGAGACGTTCGTCAACCAGCGCGTCCGGCACGCGATGCAGATCAAGATCACGAGCTGGGTGCGCCCTGACGGCACCTTCGCGGCCCGTCGATACGAGTGCTACTCCGACCAGGGCGGGTACGCCTCGCACGGCCACTCGATCGCCTCGAAGGCGATGAACTGCTTCCACGAGATGTACCAGTGCGCCAACGTCGAGTCGGACGCCTGGACGGTCTACACCAACAAGCCGTCGGCCGGCGCCATGCGCGGCTACGGCATCCCGCAGGCCATGTGGGCCGGTGAGTGCCACATCGACGACGTCTGCAAGCAGATGGGCTTCGACCCGGTTCAGTTCCGGATCCAGAACATCATGGAGGCCGGGCACGTCAACCACTTCAACAAGAACGAGAACTTCAACGACTCGCTCCGCTCGACGCTGCTGAAGGGGGCCGAGCACTTCGGGTACGCCGAGACGCTCGCCCGCTGCGAGAGCCAGGATCCGGCCGCCCGCATCCGCCGCGGCGTCGGGGTGGCGTCCTTCTGGTACAACACCGCCGTCTGGCCGATCTCACTGGAGTCGTCGGCCTCGCGCATGGTGCTCAACGAGGACGGCACGATCTCGCTCCAGCTCGGCGAGACCGAGATCGGTCAGGGCGGCGACACCGTGTTCGCCCAGATGGCCGCGGACGCCGTCGGCGTCGACTACACCGCGATCAACGTCGTGACCAACCAGGACACCGACGTCGCACCGTTCGGCACGGGCGCCTATGGCTCCCGGCAGACCTACGTGGCCGGTTTCACGATCAACCAGACCGGTCAGCAGCTGCGCGCCAAGATTCTCGCGCACGCCCAGGAGCTGACCCGCATGCCGGCCAGCCAGCTCGACCTGGTCCAGGGCCGCATCGTGCGCGTCATCGACGGCCGCGACCTCATGGGGCTCGACGACCTGGCCACCGAGGTGCTCTACTCGATGACTCACTCCGAGCACATCACGGCCGAGAGCACCTACCAGATCAAGTCGAACGCCTACAGCTTCGGCTGCAGCCTGACCGAGGTCGAGGTCGACCTCGACCTGTGCCAGGCCAGGGTGGTGCGCCTGCTCAACGTCCACGACTGCGGCCGGCTCATCAACCCGGCGCTGGCCGAGGCTCAGGTGCACGGCGGCCAGTCCATGGCCATCGGGCTGGCCCTGCAGGAGGAACTGCTGTTCGACCCGAAGACCGGCAAGCCGCTCAACAACAACCTGCTCGACTACAAGCTCTGCACGAGCGTCGACCATCCCGACCTCGACGCGCTGTTCATCGAGAACGCCGAGCCGACCCACCCGTACGGCACGAAGGCCCTCGGCGAGCCGCCGACCTGCTCGCCGGCCCCCGCGATCCGCAACGCGATCCTCAACGCAACCGGCGTGGCCTGCTACCACGCCCCGGTCACGCCCCACCAACTCTTCAGGCGCTTCACCGAAGAGGGAATCATCGGAGACGCCGCTCATGTTTGATATTCGCTCCCTGTACATCCCCGACACCATCGAGGAAGCCCTCGAGCTGCTGGCCCGCAATCCCGAGGCCCGCATCATGGCCGGCGGCTCCGACAACCTGGTCCAGCTCCGCGACGGCCACCTCGGCGGCAAGGACTGGATCAGCATCTTCGGCCTCGACGAGTTGCGCCGCATCGCCTTGGAAGACGACGGCACGATCCGGGTCGGCCCGGTGCGCAACTTCTCGTCTCTGGCGCGGGATGCGATCATCCGCAAGTACGTGCCCTCGCTCGGCGAGGCCGTCATGACGGTCGGTGGCCCCCAGGTGCGCAACGTCGGCACGATCGGCGGCAACCTGAGCAACGGCGTTCCTTCTGCCGACTCGGCGTCCACGTGCTTCGCCTGGGACGCGCGGATCGAGCTGTCCAGCGCAGACGAGGTCCGCGTCCTGCCGATCGCCGAGTTCTACATCAGCGCCGGCAAGACCGACCGGCGGCCGAACGAGCTGCTCACCGGCGTCCTCATCAGGCGGGAGTCGTACGAGGGCTACAAGGGCGCCTACTACAAGTACGCCATGCGCAACGCGATGGACATCGCGACGGTCAACTGCTCCACCGTGGTGAAGCTCAGCGAGGATCGCCGGGTCGTCGAGGACGTCCGGATCGCGTTCGGCGTCGCCGCCCCGACCCCCATCCGCGCCCCGCACGGCGAGGATGCCCTGCGCGGCCAGCCCATCAGCAAGGAGGCCATCGACGCCGCCGCCAGGGCTGCGATCTCCGACACCAAGGCCCGTGACAGCTGGCGCGCCGGCAAGGCGTTCCGCGAGCACATGCTCGCCGAGATCGCCCGTCGCTGCCTGCGGACCTCCATCACTCGCGCCGGCGGGCGCCTGAACGAATCGAGCTCGCGATGACCATGACGGCCGAACCCTTCAAGCAGATCACCTTCACCGTCAACGGCCGCAGCGTCTGCCGCTCGGTGGACGTGCGGGCGTCCCTGTCCGACCTGCTGCGCGACGAGCTGGGCCTGACCTCGGTCAAGAAGGGCTGTGAGGTCGGCGAGTGCGGCGCCTGCTCGGTCCTCGTCGACGGCCAGGCGATCGACTCCTGCATCTACCTCGCGGTCTGGGTCGACGGCAAGACCCTGGTGACGACCGAGGGCCTCGCGGACGCCGACGGCAACCTCAGCATCGTGCAGCAGTCGTTCGTGGACGCCGCGGCGGTCCAGTGCGGCTTCTGCACTCCCGGACTGCTGCTCACCGCGACCGAGCTGCTGGAGTCGGGCCAGACCTACTCCCGCGACGAGTTGCGCACCGAGCTCTCGGGCCACCTGTGCCGCTGCACGGGCTACCACAACATCCTGAACGCGGTCGAACTCGCCCAGGAGCGTCATCAGGCGACCGAGCACATCGGCAGCAGCGAGTTCTGGGAGGCAGTGAGCCGCTGAACGCGGCTCCCTCCGCCCCCGACGGCACTAGGCTTTCCACGCTGGGCTGTCAAGACATCGAGGTGGGCGGTATGGCTGGGGTCGGCGCGGTTATCGCTGCTGCGAGCCATCGCGTCGCCCGGCCCGTGATCAAGCTGGGCGGCATCTCGCTGATCCAGCGGCTGACGCTCACCTTCCAGAAGGCCGGCATCCGCGAGATCGTCGTGATCACCGGCTTCGAGGATCCGGAGATCAAGGCCGAGCTCACGAACTCCGGCGTCATCTTCATCCAGCTCGCGGATTATGAGGATCCGGAGCTCATCGAGTCGTTCCGGATGGGGCTGAACTACCTGCGGGAGCGGTGCGATCGCATCTTCCTCACCCCGGTCAACGCGCCCATGTACACGTTCTCGACGATCGAGGCGCTGCTCGCGAGCCGTGGCGACATCGTGATCCCGTCGTGCAAGGGGCGCGCCGGGCACCCGGTCCTGCTCGACTCCTCGCTCAGCCAGGCCGTCATCGACTACGACGGCCCCGACGGGCTCGCCGGCTTCATCCGCAGCAGCACCGCGGAGCGGCGCTGGGTCGACGTCAACGATGAGGGCATCCGCTACACCGTCCACGAGCCGGCCCAGCTGCAGCGGCTGCTGCCGGCCGCCGACGAGAGCCTGATCCAGGCGTCGTGCAGCCTCGTGATCCGGAAGGCCAGGGTCGTCTTCGACGCCCGGACGCTGCTGCTGCTCCGCCTCATCGACGAGACCCACTCCGTCTCGGGCGCGTGCCGGTCGATGTCGCTGTCGCTGACCCGCGCCTGGCGGATGATCAACGACCTGGAGGCCGACATGGGGTTCCGGGTCGTCAACCGCTCCCAGGGCGGCCACCACGGCGGCAAGACCCACCTCAGCGACGAGGGGCACATCCTGATCCGGGCCTACACGGCCTACTCCGACAAGGTGATGAACGTCGTGCGGTCAGGATTCGACGAGTTCTGGGGCACGTTGGAGCCGCTGGTCGTGAAGCCCGAGAACACCCCGGCCGTCACCGACCCGGATGACTGCGACGGCCGATCAGAAGAGCGCTGAGCCCGTCGATCACCAGGGCCGCTCCGACCAGCAGGCCGAGCGTCGCCACCGAGGGCGCCAGGGCGTCCAGGACGACGACGGACGCCAGCGCGAGCGACGCCACGCCGCCCACCAGCCAGATGGGGCCCAGCTCCGGGTACTCGGTCGCCGCGGCGAGCCTGACCAGGCCGTTCACCGCGAAGAACGCGCCCGCGAGCAGCAGCAGCGTGGCGACGGGCGTCGCTGGGTAGCGCAGCATGACGGCGCCCAGCACCGCCAGTTGCGCCCCGGAGACGATCTCGGAGAAGAAGCCCGGCGACGTGCGCCCCACGAGCGCGCCCGCGATCGCGACGACGCCCGCGGCCAGGGTGAACGCGCCCAGCGCCGCCTCCGACGGCACCACCCTCAGGTAGGTGGCCGCCAGGAGGACGAGCCCGGCGACGACCAGCACCGCCCCGAGCACGAGATCGGTGGCGCTGGGGCGTCCGGAAGGTCGGCGGGTGGTGGCCACCGGATCACGGTACGGGCGGCGTCCGCTCTCTGCCCGGCGACACACGGACGCCGGCAGGGGCGCCGTTCGGCGTCCGGACGCCGCCGGGCTAAGATGACTGGCTGGCGCCGAGGGCGTCCCCCTCTCCGCACTCCTGCTCTGTTTCGAAGGTTGATCCCATGCCCGAGTTCGTGTTCACGATGCACAACGTCCGCAAGACGCTGGGCGAGAAGCTGATCCTCGACAACGTGACGCTGTCGTTCTACGAGGGCGCCAAGATCGGCGTCGTCGGGCCCAACGGCGCCGGCAAGTCGACGCTGCTCAAGGTCATGGCCGGGCTGGAGAAGCCCAACAACGGCGACGCCATGCTCAAGAAGGGCGCCACCGTCGGCATGCTGCAGCAGGAGCCTCCGCTGACCGAGGACAAGACGGTCATGGAGAACATCGAGGAGGCCGTGGCCGACACCAAGGCCAAGCTCGACCGGTACAACGCGATCGGCCTGGAGATGGCCGACCCCGACGCCGACTTCGACGCCCTGATGGCCGAGATGGCCGAGCTCGACGACTACATCAACCACCACAACGCGTGGGAGCTCGACAGCCAGCTGCAGCAGGCCATGGACGCGCTGCAGTGCCCCCCGCCCGACACGCCGGTCAACATCCTCTCCGGCGGCGAGCGGCGCCGCGTGGCGCTGTGCAAGCTGCTGCTGGAGCAGCCCGACCTGCTGCTGCTCGACGAGCCCACGAACCACCTGGACGCCGAGAGCGTCAACTGGCTGGAGGGCCACCTCAAGACCTACCCGGGCGCCGTCCTCGCCGTCACCCACGACCGCTACTTCCTCGACAACGTCGCCCAGTGGATCTGCGAGGTGGACCGCACCAAGCTGCACCCGTACGAGGGCAACTACTCGACCTACCTGCAGACCAAGCGTGAGCGGCTGCAGATCGAGGGCAAGAAGGACGCCAAGCGCGCGAAGATCCTCGAGCGCGAGCTCGACTGGGTGCGCGCCAACCCGAAGGCCCGGCAGGCCAAGAACCGCGCCCGCCTGGCCCGGTACGAGGAGCTGGCGGCCGAGGCCGAGCGGAACCGCGCGATCGATCTCGCCGAGATCAACATCCCGCCGGGCCCGCGGCTGGGCTCAGACGTGCTGGAGGCCGTGCACCTGTTCAAGGGCTTCGGCGACCGCCTGCTCATCGAGGACCTGTCGTTCACGCTGCCCCGCGCCGGCATCGTCGGCATCATCGGCCCCAACGGCGTCGGCAAGACCACGCTGTTCAAGATGATCGTCGGCGAGGAGAAGCCCGACTCGGGCGAACTCAGGGTCGGCAAGACCGTCCAGTTCAGCTACGTCGACCAGGGCCGCTCCGGCATCGATCCGTCCAAGAACGTGTGGGAGGTCGTCTCAGACGGCCTCGACTTCATCAAGGTCGCCAACTTCGAGATGGCGTCCCGGGCGTACGTCGCCTCCTTCGGCTTCAAGGGCCCCGACCAGCAGAAGCTGGCCGGCGTGCTCTCCGGCGGTGAACGCAACCGACTGAACCTGGCGCTCACCCTGAAGATGGGCGGCAACGTGCTGCTGCTGGACGAGCCGACCAACGACCTCGACGTCGAGACCCTGCAGTCGCTGGAGGACGCCCTGCTCGAGTTCCCCGGCTGCGCCGTGGTGATCTCCCACGACCGCTGGTTCCTCGACCGGGTGGCGACCCACATCCTCGCCTGGGAGGGCGACGACGCCGACGACGCCAAGTGGTTCTGGTTCGAGGGCAACTTCGCCGACTACGAGGAGAACAAGCTCGCCCGGCTCGGCGCAGAGGCCGCCCGGCCGCACGCGTCCAAGCACCGCAGGCTGACGCGCGACTGATCGGGGGCCGGCTACCCGGTCGAGACGGTGACCTCCCACGGGTCGGACGCCGACTGCCCGGTGACCAGCAGGAAGTAGACCCCGGCCTTCGACACCTCGCGTCCGTTGTCGTCTTCGGTCTTGACCTTGTTGACGTAGACCGGGCCGACCACCGAGTCGCCGGTCGCCCCGCCACGACGCCCGCGCCTGCCGGTCAGACCTCCAGCGACGGATCCTCAGTGGCTGAGGCGTCGAGCATCCAGGTGGTCAGCACGAACGGCCATGGGGGGCTGCGTCGTCGTGGTGGTCGTGGCGGCCGGTGAGCCGCAGGCGGTGAGGGTGGCGCAGACGATGACGGCTGCGGCGGCGGCGGACTTCGACATTGAAGCTCCAATCTCGCGCAGAGGCTGGGCTCATTATCTCGTGCGCCGCCGCCCTGACAAGGTCAGTCGCCGACGGCAGCCGCCAGCGCCATGGGCTCGTCGTCGTATTCGCCGGCGTCGGGCTCGGCCGGCTCCTCGCGGCCCTCGGGCCTGAGCTGCGTCACCCCGGCCTGCTCGCGGTCGTCGCCGATGGGCTCGGGAACCGGGATCGGCGCGTTCCGGACGAACCGCGTCCGTCCCCGCGACAGGTCGTGGCCGACGGTGTCGGCCACCATGGTGAGCCGCGACTGGATCTCGCCGTTGGCGTCGTGCCACTCGTCGGTGCGCAGCCAGCCGGCCGCGATGATCGGGTCGCCCTTGTCGACGCTGCCGCGGATGCCTTCGGCGAGCGTCGACCAGGCCTGGACTGTGATCCAGGTCGTACCGGCGTCCGCCCAGGTGCCGTCGGCGCGCCTGATGCGCCGCGTGCTGCCGAGCCGGAACTCGGCCCGCGACCACTTGCGCCCGTCGCTCTCGCCGGACTTGAAGGCCACCGTGGAGCCCACGTTGCCCCTGATCGTCACTTGTGAGTCCATGTTCACTCCCGTTGTCGAGGTCTGTGCCCCACACAATGGGCAACGGGTGGCCGTTTGCGTCACGAACGGCCGAATCTGTGGAAAACTTCCGCTTCCGAGCGCCTACAGGGCGCGACGGACGGCGTCCCTCGCCTTGGACAGGCGGTCCAGCTCGGCCTGAACCGGCTCCAGCACGTCGGTGCCCACGACCCGTGCGATCCGCTCCATCAGAATGCCGCGGGCCGTGCGCGCCTTGAGCCGCGCGCCGAGCTCGACGCCGATGCGGCTGAGTCCGGCGACCAGCAGGCCCCCGACGACGCCGACGAGGAGCAGGAAGGTCGGCATCGGCATCCATGGCCACGGGGTGAAGTAGGCGTGCGGCAGTGTCAGGGGGATCTGGAAGAACAGCAGCCCCACCGGTAGGAACAGCCAACCCAGCCCGACCAGCGCGACCGCGAACAGCAGCCACTGCAGCACGTCGACCGCCCACCACCAGCCGGTGCCGCTCCGCAGGCTGAGGTCCGCGGAGGCGATCGCGCCGTCCAGCCGGTCGGCGAGCACCTTCTCGCTGCCCCGCGCCGCCCGCTTGACCGACTCGACCCAGCCGCGTGGCAGGCCGGCGGTCGCCTCGTCGCTCAGCTTGCGCAGCGCGGCGTCCATCGCGGCCCGCTGCACGGGCGAGGCCTTCGGCAGCGACGTGCGCGCGGTCGTGTCGCCGGGGTCGTCGTTCGCGGCACCCGGCAGCTGCAGCGACGGGAAGCCCACCCGAAGCTTCTTCAGCGGGTCGGGCTTGAACCGCTTGATCCACTTCAGCACGGGCCAGCCCGTCGCGAGGGTGCCGCGGTAGCGCCAGGCCTCCAGGACGCCGCGCTCGACGATCGGGACCCCCGCGGCCGACCCCATGGCCTCGTTGATCTCGTCGGCGATCCCCGAAGTCAGCGAGGGGATGCGACCGTCGCCCAGCGTCGCGGCCAGGGCCCGCGCGCGTTCGCCGGCGTCCGTGGCGTACCGCCGCGCCATCATCGTCTTCTCGCGGACGACCCGCTCCAGCAGGCCACGTAGATCCCGGACGCCGACGCCCGTCAGCGCTGACATCGCCATCACCGGCGACTTCTGCAGCCCCTCCGAGTCGAGCAGGGCGCGCAGGTCGGTCATCGCCTTGGTCAGCTGGTCGGGCTGCAGCCGGTCGGACTGGTTGAGCACGACCACCATCACGTCGGCGTAGGGGGCTAACGGCTTGAGGTAGCCGTCGTGGAGCGCCGCGTCGGCGTACTTCTGCGGATCGACGACCCACACCAGCATGTCGACCAGCGGAACCATGCGGTCGACCGTCATCCGATGGGTCTTCTCGGTCGAGTCGTGGTCGGGCAGGTCGATCAGCACCAGGTTGGTCATCGGCCCGTCCGCGGACGGGATCAGGTGCCGCCGCGGCACGTCGAGCCAGTCGAGCAGTGCCGCGGGCAGCTCGGAGCCCCAGCAACAGGCCATCGGGTCGGACGTCGTCGGACGGGTCACGCCCGACTTGGCGAGCTGGGTGCCGGTGATGGCGTTGAACGTCGCCGACTTGCCCGACCCGGTCGCGCCGGCGATCGCCACGACCGTGTGGTCGCCCGAGATCGCGATCCGCTCCCCCGCGCGCTTGACGACCGCGGACGCCGCGTCGACGACCTCCTCCGGCGAACGGTCGCGGCTCAGGTCGGCCGCCTCACCCAGGGAGCGCATCCGCGCCGCGAGGGGCACCTGGCTAGCCATCGGAGCGCTCCACCCGGACGCCGTGGAGATCGTCGGCGTCCAGGACCGTTCCCTCGACGGTCTCCAGCGGCGGCGGGGTGAATCCGCGCGGCGGCTCGGGCGACGGCATCACGATGCCGCCCCCGCCCAGCCGGGGTCCGTCGTCCGCCGGGTCCGGTTCGGGGGCCTCTGGCCCTGAACCGCCCTCGGACGCCTCGGCCTGCGCCTGGGCGAAGATCTCCGCCATGGTCGGCTCCGCGACACCGGACGCCGTTGGCGCCGCCTCGATCGCCGGGCCGGCATGCGCGGCGGGCGCCTGCGCGGCCGGGGCGCCCTCGAGCGCCGGGGCCGCAGGCGGGGCGTCCAGGTGCAGCCCGTCGCCCCGCTCGCC
>DAIRTI010000019.1:19828-37235 GCA_036803965.1 Propioniciclava sp. | reverse complement strand
CGAAGCGTCCGGACAAGGCGGTCCGTGAGGTGCTGGAGCGGGTGGCCCCGGCTTCAATGCCCACCGCCGAGGATGAGCAGCAGCGTCTGGAGGCCCAGCGGATTAGGGCGTTTGCACGCCGTGAACTCGTCTTCAGCCCTGATGGTGATGGTGCGGTGCGGATTCGTGGTTGTCTGCCGGTGTTGGAGGCGTCCCAGTTGGAGAAGCTGGTGGACGCCTACGTCGAGGCCGGACGCCGCGCCGCCCGGGATGCCAAGCAGCGGTCCACGTCCGAGCGAGACCTGACAGCTGGGACGGTGGTCGTCCCCGGTGCAGGAGTCCCCACTGACACGACGATCGACGGTCGTACAGGCGGCTCGAGGCCGGACCCCTTGCCGTGCCGGTCGGGATCGCAGGCGACGACCCGTCCCAGCACCGGTCCGGTGCCCAGGTCAGTCGATCCGGTGACGCCCGGGCAGCGGCGCGCGGACGCACTGATGGCCCTGATCGCGGCGCACGAGCAGGGTCGCCGTGCGCCCGGCGTCGCAGGTGACCGTCCGCGGGTCGTGGTGACGATGCGCGAGGGCGAGCTGCGGGAGCGGGCCGAACAGGCGGGCGTCCTCGACAACGGCGCGCAGATCTCGGCCGGTGAGCTGCGCCAGTTGTGTTGTGACGCCGATTTGACTCCGGCCGTGCTCGGCACCGGCTCCGAAGTGCTCGACGTGGGCACCACAGTGCGGCTGGTGACCCCCGCGATTCGACGGGCTCTGAGCTTGCGGGACAAGGGATGTGTCTTTCCCGGCTGCCAGATAGCCGCGGACGGCTGTGAAGCGCATCACGTGATTCCCTGGTGGGCCGGCGGCACGACCGCCCTGAACAACCTCGTCCTCGTCTGTCCTCATCATCACGCCTTGCTGGAGCCGCCGAGGTTCTTCAGCGGAGCACCGCCGGACCGCTGGCAGGTCCGCATCAACGACCACGGGATGCCCGAGATCACCCCGCCCCGCCGATTGGCTGTGCCCAACTCGGCTGTGCCCGACTTGGCTATGCCTGCGGTAGCTGTGCCCGAGGTGATCCCGGAGGCGGGCGTCGAGTCGCCCGTCGGGCGAGACCGTGCACGCCGAGCCGGCTCGGTGGCCCATAAGGCAGCGCGGATCAGGGGAGTGCGTGCCCGAGTGGCCGACGACATCGACGCGGCGGTTGACGCTGGGAATCCGCTTGACCGAGAAGCTGACGGTCTTCGTGTTGATCCCGAAGTCGGGAATGATGCACGGGCCAAGCGGCGGGTTGGCCCTTGCTGCGGGGTCTCCGGAGGCGGGGTTGATGCACGGGCTGAGCGGCGGGCTGGCCCTCGCCGTGTGGCCTCCCAGGGCGAGGACGGCGCACCGACCGAGCACGAGGCCGCGGCAGTCTCTGGCCACGCTGATCCGGATCGCGCTCGGGACAAGGGACGCAGCCACGCAGGCCCTGGGCCGAGAGGTGGGGACGGCGTTTCCGTCGAACCGTGGCCGGGTCGCCGGACCGACCTGGACGACGACGCGGCTGAGATGCTGCACGCACGCGTTTCTGGCCGTGGGCCGCCACCCTCCACCGCGGCCTGACACGCCGCCGTCAGTGGTGCTTGGCCGAGGCGGGTGTCCGTCGCGTAGGTCAGCAGGTCGGGTTCCCGGCGGGCTGATCTGCCTGCCGTTTCTCCACCAGCGAGTTCGTTGTGCCTGTGGGCGAGGGCCGTCTCGTTGGGTGGTGATACACGAACCCGTAGATGGGGGAAGGGCCGATGGCGTGGGTGTGCTGCGGCAGCCGAACGGTCGTCTTGTCGCGCGATCCGGAGCGGCACCTCCGCAGGAGCATTTGGGGCCGAGGTCCGTAGCCAGGAGGTCGGCCGCGTCGGGCTGCCTGGCGCGTTTCCCGAGGAAGGGGGGGGAGCTGAAGGACCGGGGCCGCGTCGGGGCGTGGACGGGCGTTGCGGAGCCGGACGACGGCGACGGCGTCCGGCGAAGCGGGCGGGACGTGGCCCCGGTCCTGCAGCGGGACGCGACCATGGCCTCGGGAGGGTGCTTGGTGTCTCTGCCGTGCGCAGCCTCGATCGACGGGTGAGAGGGGTTGAGGGGCGGTGCCAGCGTGCCGCGGCCAGTTGGCGTCCGGCGGAGCGGGCGGGACGTGGCCGCTGTCCTGGAGCGGGAGGCGGTTGTTACCCCGGGCGTGCAGCAGGACGCAACCGGGTGGTCATGAACGCCCGCTGACTCGAATCGCCGGTGGCGTCGCACGATCCGAACCTGGGTCCAGTCAGCGGCACGGTTTTCCGCTGATCGTGTGACGCTGCCGGTCGTGAAGGGTCAGGCACGCTGCATGCGCACCATCGGCATCGAACCCCAGGACTCGCCCGAGTCGACCTTCAGCCCGTCGGGCACAAAGCCGTTGCGCTCGTAGAACCGGACCGCCCGCACGTTGTCCGTGAACACCCACAGGTACGCCGGACGCCGGCCCGGCAGCGCGGCGTCCAGCATCGCCTGCCCGAGCCCGGACCCATGCATGCCCGTCACCGTGTAGAGGTGATCGAGCGTCCAGTCGGTCGCGGGCGGCACCCAGGCGTCCCCACAGACGTCGATTTCCCAGTCGCCGACGCCGATCCCGGACGCCGCCACGCCCACGACTCCGCCCCGCGCGTTGCGCGCGATGAAGTGCCGGCGAAAGTGAGTCTGGACGCAGGCGTGGGGCCCGGACAGTGGTCCGCCGATACTCGGGTCGCGGGGAAGCGGCACTGCGGCGTCCGCTCGGAAGGAGCCGTCTGGGTGGGCGTCCAGGCTGGTGCAGGCGTCCACGTCGGCGTGGAGATCGGCGACGCGCTCGGCCAACTCGGCGCGGCGGGCGCGGGCGAACTCGGCGTCCACGAGGTGCGCGTACGTGCCGATCGTGAGTTCGATGTGGGTGTGGGCGTAGTCCTCAACCTCGTCGTGCGTGAGCGGCGCGATCGTGAAGGTCACAGGTGGCTCTCGAGGCGCTCCAGTTTCGCGGTGAGCTCGCCGGAGTAGCCCGGACGGATATCGGCCTTGAGCACCAGAGACACGCGGGTGCCGTACTCGCCGACCGCCTCGGTCGCGCGCCGGACGACGTCCATGCACTCGTCCCACGTGCCCTCGATGGTGGTGAACATGGAGTCCGTGCGGTTCGGTAGCCCCGACTCGCGCACGACCCGCACCGCCGCCGCCACCGCCTCGGACACCGAATCGCCAACGTTCCGCCCGCTCGGGGCGACAGAGAATGCCACTAACACGAGCAGGATCGTAGTCGTCGGACGCCGTGGGTCCCGGCCGCGAGCAGGGGGCGAATGCGGGTGCCTGTGGGCCTCACTGAGGTCTTGGCTGCGCGCCGCCTCTGGGTGCGTGCGAGCGATCGCGGGGCGAATCCGACACCAGAGCGACGACACGCCGCCCTTGGGAGCGAGGAGGAGAACTGGCGCAAGGATTCCCCCGAGACATGAGGGTGGGCTCAGCGATCCCGGCGCCGCAGTCGCTCCAGGACGTCCGGAGGCGGGCCACCCAGCGGACGCCGGACCCGGCACACCACGCACAGCGTGGGGTGGTCGGCGGCCGGGTAGGGCGTCCGGCACCGGGAACACCGACGCGTCGGCACGTCGGCGAGCACGTAGGGCGTCCCGGCGACGGCGTCCGCGAGCTGCCAGGCGCCGGAGCCGGCCAGGACGCCCTCGGGGCAAGCTCCGATGCAGGTCGCCTCGCCGCGGCAGGCGCCCGGGCGCTGGCTGAGCACCGACCGACCCTCCGCGTGCTCGAGCACCAGGGCGTCGTGCGAGCACGCCCGCACACACACCCCGCACACCGTGCACCCCGTCACCACCCGCAGCCGGACCGTCCAGTCGGCCATGATCGTCCCCATGTCGGCGCCCGCGGCGCGCAGGCTCTCCAGCAACCTTCCGGGGTCGTCGGACGCCGCGTGCGCGATGGCGTCCGGTCCGGGCCGGACGCCGAGGAGTCCGCGCCGCGCGGCCGGCGGCTCCGCGATCCGGACGACGTGGGTGCCGGACGCCGGCGTCCCGAGCCCGACGTCGGGCAGCAGGGCGGCCAGTTCGGCGACACGGGCGCCCGCGGCCTCGGCGTCGCGGCAGCCATCCAGGCACACCGTGAGCGAGCGGCCGGTCGCCCACAGGTCGACGAGCCGGTAGAGCGGCATCTCGGCGACGCACCCGTCGAGCACCATCGTCGGACGCGCGGCCGATCCACCCAGCGCGCGCCCACCCCGCGCCGGTGTCTCCAGCCCGGACGCCTCCCCGCACACCAGCACGGGACGGGCGTCGGTCAGGCGCAGCAGGTGCCGAAGGACGGCCGCGTGCCGCCGGTCCGCCTCGTCCGCCCCGACCGCGACCTCGCGCCGGGTGGCGTCCGATAATCCCCGCCGCGCCGCATCCATCAGGCCTCCCACGAGGGCGAATACCACCAACTCGGCATTCGGTGAATCCTCCAACGCCATCCTCGCCCCGCGGCCCGTGCTTACGCTGGATCCATCACAGAGTTGTGCGAGCAGCTGGGTGGGAGTCAACGATGACCGAGCAGAAGAGCGTCCTCGAGCGCGCCGGGGAAGTCCCGCTGAGCCGCCGCCGATTCCTTCAGTGGACGGCGGCCGCCGGGGGCGCGGTCGGCGTCCTGGGCCTCGGCGAGGTGGGCCTGCAGGCGGCGTCCGCCGACGAGCCCTCCTCGGCGGAGAAGACCGTCTGGAGCGCCTGCACGGTCAACTGCGGCAGCCGTTGCCCGCTGAAGCTCGTGGTGCGCGACGGCGTCATCGTCCGGATCGACCCCGACGACACCGGCGACGATGCGGTCGGCACCCAGCAGATCCGGGCCTGCGTCCGCGGACGCTCGATCCGCCAGCGCATCTACTCGGCCGAACGCCTCAAGAAGCCGCTCAAACGCGTGGGCAAGCGCGGCGAGGGCAAGTGGGCCGAAATCACGTGGGACGAGGCCTACTCGACGATCGCCGACCGGCTGAAGTCCACGATCGCCGAGCACGGCAACGAGTCGGTCTACATCCAGTACGGCACCGGCGTCATCGGCGCCACCGTCGCGCGGTCGTGGCCGCCGGGCAGCTCGGCGATCGCCCGGCTGATGAACTGCATCGGCGGCTCCCTCGACCAGTACAACGACTACAGCTGCGGCCAGATTGAGGCCGCCGTCGACTTCCACTACGGGGGCTGGCAGGGGTCGAACAGCAACGACGACCTGGTCAACAGCCGGCTCGTGGTGATGTTCGGCAACAACCCGCATGAGACCCGCATGTCGGGCGGCGGCGAGGTGTTCGTCACGCAGACGATCAAGCGGGCGTCCGAGCACCGGGTCATCGTGGTCGACCCGCGGCTGTCCGAGACGGCGATGAATCTCGCCGACGAGTGGGTGCCGATCCGTCCGGGCACGGACGCCGCCTTCGTCGCGGGCATGGCGCACGTCATGATCAAGGAGAACCTCGTCGACCAGGCGTTCCTCGACCGCTACTGCTCGGGCTTCGACGAGGCGCACCTGCCGGCCGGCGCACCTACGCACTCGTCCTACAAGAGCTACGTCCTCGGCCTCGGCGAGGACGCCACCGAGAAGACCCCCGACTGGGCGGCGAAGATCACCGGCATCCCGGCCGCGACGATCCGGCGCCTGGCCCGCGAGATCGCGACGACCAAGCCGTGCTCGGTCAACCAGGGCTGGGGGATCCAGCGGCACTCCAACGGCGAGAACCAGTCCCGGGCGCCGATGGTGCTGTCGAACCTGATCGGCCAGGTCGGCATCTCGGGCGGCGGCAACGGCGAACGCGAGGGGTCCGCGAACCTGGGCATGGCGTCCTTCCCGGTGCTGAAGAACCCCGTGAGCCCGGTGCTGCCGTTCTACGCCTGGACGGCCGCCGTCGAGCACGGCAAGGGCATGGGCTACCAGCAGGGCATCAGGAACTCCGCGGACACCAACTCCAACGCCAACGTCAAGCACGACGTGACGCTGAACTCCGACATCAAGTTCATCTGGAACTACGGCAGCAACGCGCTGATCAACCAGCACGGCGACATCAACCGCACGATCGAACTGCTCTCCGACGAGACCAAGTGCGAGACGATCGTCGTGATCGACAACCAGATGACGGTGTCGGCCCGCTACGCCGACCTGGTGCTCCCCGACGTCACCACCGCCGAACAGCTCGACGTCATCGCCCAGGGCAGCGCCGGCAACCTGGGGTACACGATCCTGGCCGACAAGGCCATCGAGCCGATGTACGACTCGGTGCCGATCTACGAGCAGCTCACCCACATTGCTGAGAAGCTCGGCGTCAAGGACCAGTTCACCGAGGGCCGCACCCAGGAGGAGTGGGTCCGCTGGCTGCTCGACCAGAGCCGCACGACCATCACCGACCTGCCGACGTTCGAGCAGCTCAAGACCCAGGGCATCTTCAAGAAGAAGCTCGCCTCCTACATCTCGATGCAGAAGTTCCGCGACGACCCCGTGGCCAACCCGCTGAAGACGCCCTCGGGCAAGATCGAGATCTGGTCGTCGAACCTCCACCTGATGAGCCAGGACTGGAAGATGGACGTCCCCGGCAACGGCATCGACCCGCTGCCCGTCTACCGGCAGACCCGCGAGATGCCCGGCGACGAACTGCAGAGCAAATACCCGCTGCAGTGCATCGGGCACCACTACAAGCAGCGCACCCACTCCTCGTACGGCAACAGCCCATGGCTGAAGGAGGCCCACCCGCAGCACGTCTGGATCAACACCCTGGACGCCGCCGCGCGCGGCATCGCCAACGGTGACGCCCTTGAAGTGTTCAACGACCGCGGCGCGCTCGTCCTGCCGGCGTACGTGACCCCGCGGATCATGCCCGGCGTCATCTCGGTGCCCCAGGGGGCCTGGTACGACCCCGGCACCGGCGGCGTCTGCAAGGGCGGCTCGGTGAACGTGCTGACCTCGCAGGAGCTGACCAGCTACAGCAAGGGCAACGGCCAGCACAGCAACCTCGTCGAAGTCCGGAGGGCGTAGGACATGGCTCAGCAACTCGGCTTCTCCTTCGATCAGACCAGGTGCACCGGCTGCAAGGCCTGCGTGCTCGCGTGCAAGGACAAGCACGACCTGCCGGTCGGCGTCCGCTGGCGTCGCGTCGCCGAGTACGCCGGGGGAACCTGGCTGGCCAGCGCCACCGACGGCACCTTCACCAACGACGTCTACTGCTACTACACGTCCTACTCGTGCAACCACTGCGACGACGCGATCTGCGTCCAGGTCTGCCCGTCCACCGCGATGCACAAGGGCGACAACGGCATCGTCAGCGTGCGGGCCGACGTCTGCATCGGATGCCGCTACTGCGAGATGGCCTGCCCCTACTCGGCCCCCCAATTCAACGCCGACAAGGGCGTGATGACGAAGTGCGACTTCTGTTCCGACCGGATCGCGGCCGGCCAGAAGCCCGCCTGCGTCGCGGCCTGCCCCAGCAGGGCGCTGGACTACGGCGAGGTGGCCGACCTGCGCGCCCGGCTCGGCGCCCAGGCGTCCATCGAGCCGCTGCCGCCGGCGTCCGTCACCCGGCCCAACCTGGTGATCGTGCCGCATCGACGTGCCCAGCTCAGCGGCCAGGGCACCGGACGCATCGGAAACCCCGAGGAGATCTGACATGCTCGACGAGCTGCCCCTGGTGATCTTCACGATCGCCGCCCAGATGTCCGCCGGTTCGTTCATCGTGCTCGGGCTCATCCACCTCCTGGGCCACAAGGTGCCCCAGGAGACCATGGACAAGGTCACCGACCCCGCCCTGTTCGCGATCGGACCCCTGCTGCTGCTCGGGCTGGCGGCGTCCACCTTCCACCTCGGCTCGCCGTTGCGCGCCCTGAACTCGGTCCTGCATCTGGGCGGAAGCTGGCTCTCGGCCGAGATCGTGACGGGCTCGGCGTTCCTGGTGCTCGGTGCGGCGTTCGCGTTCGTCCAGTGGCGCAAGCTGTTCTCGCACGGCTTCCGCCAGCTGCTGGCGGGCGTGACCGCCCTGGTCGGCGCGTTCCTCGTGTTCGCGATCAGCCAGGTCTACTCGCTGCGCACCGTCCCCGCCTGGGCCACCTTCCACACGCCCGTCCGGTTCTTCATCACCGCGCTCCTGCTCGGCGGCGTCGCAGTCGGCGCGGCGCTGGTGATCGCCGCCCGCCGGGCCGAGAAGGACGCCCCCGACCCCGCGGCGTCCAGGCTTCTGACGAACTGCGTCCGCGGGATCGCGCTCGGCGCCATCGTCGCCCTCGGCCTCAAGTTCGTCGCCCAGCCCGCGTACCTGGCCTACCTGGGCACCAGCCCCGAGCGGGCGGCGCGCGAGTCGCTGGACCTGCTGACCAACACCTACGGCGTGTTCTCGGCATCCCAGAACATCCTGATCTTCGCGGGCATCGCCGCGCTGGGCTTCCTGCTGTACCGCATGGCCGGCGGCACCGCGGGCCGCCGGCTGCTGCCGACGATCGCGGTGATCTCGTTCGTCCTGGTGCTGGCGGGCGAGATCGTCGGCCGGATGCTGTTCTACGCCAGCATGGTCCGGATCGGGGTCTGATGGCGCAGCCGGGACGCGCCCTCGACAGCGTCGCCTCCGCCTGTGCCTTCCTGTCGAACCTCCTGCTGCGGCCCGAGGCGGGGCCGGCCGTGACCGCGTCTTTGACGCCCGAGTTAGCGTCCGCCTGGCCGCTGGCCCGCGACCCAGAGACCGCCCGGGGCGTCGAGGCGCTGCTCCGCGCGCTGGCGGCCCCGGCGTCCCCCGACGAACTGAAGGCCGACTACCGGGCCCTCTTCGTCGGACCCGGCCCGATGCGCGCGGTGCCCTTCGAGAGCGTCCACCGGGGCGAGGAGGGGCTGACGTTCGACGTTCAGACGATCGAGGTCCGGCGTGCGTACGCCGAGTTCGGACGCCGTGCGCCCCGCCTGCACCGCGAGCCCGACGACCACATCGGCCTGGAACTCGCGTTCGTCGGAGAGCTCGCTGCCGCGGGGCTCGAGGCGATCGAGGCGGGGGACGCCGCGGCGCTGGCGTCCGCAACCGGTGGCGCGCGACGGTTCGTCGACGAGCACCTGCTCGCCTGGGGGCCCGGCTTCGCCCGCCTGGTGGCCGAGGGGGCCGACACCGACCTCTACCGGGCCGTGGGACACCTCCTGACCGGCGCCCTGCCGCAGCTCGACGGGCTCCTGGCCGAGGGGTGATTTGCTACCTTGGGCGGGTGTCTGAGCCCATCGCCGCGCGCGTCGTGACCGTCTCCAACCGCTGCGCCTCCGGTGAGCGCGAGGACGTCTCCGGCGCGCTCGGCGAACGCGTGCTGATCGCGGCCGGCTACACGGTCACCCGGGCCCTGATCCCGGACGGCGCTGCCCAGGTCCGGATGGCACTCGGCGAGGCGATCGCGTCCGGAGCGCGCCTCATCGTCACCACCGGCGGCACCGGCGTCACCCCCACCGATCGCACCCCCGAGGGCACCCGCGGGGCGATCGACCGCGAGCTGCCCGGCCTGGCCGAGCTGCTGCGCGCGGAGGCCGTCAAGAAGACCCCCTATGGGGCCATCACCCGCGGGCTCGTCGGCGTCACCGACTCGACGCCGGGGCGTCCGGGCGCCCTGATCGTCAACCTGCCCGGCAAGCCCGCCGCCGTCGAGGAGGGGCTGGGGGTGTTGCTCCCGCTCGTCGCGCATATCCTTGACCAACTGGCGGGGGGCGACCACTAGAAGGGTCCCGGGGCTCAATCAGACGCCGCTGGCCCACCTGAGGCCGACACCCGCACCGGACGCCACCGGCCCCACGCAGTTGCCGAGGCCGCCAGGGCGAGGAAAGGGATTATCGATGAGCGTCGTCCACGCGACGGTGACCGAGTCGCCGCTTCAGCTCGACGAACTCCTGGACGCCGTCGGCTCGCCCGCCGCGGGCGCGGTCGCCTGCTTCGTCGGACGCATCCGCGACCACGACCCCGAGGCCGCCGGAGAGGTGGTGGCGCTCGACTACACCTACCACCCGGACGCCCCCGCGATCATCGGGCAGATCGCGCAACGGGCGGCGTCCCGGCTGGATCCTTCCGGTCTGACCCGGGTCGCCGTCGCCCACCGCGTCGGGCACCTCGAGGTCGGCGACCTCGCCCTGGTGGCGTGCGTGTCGAGTCCGCACCGGCAGCTGGCGTTCGCGCTGTGCGAGGAACTCGTCGAAGACGTCAAGCGCGAACTCCCGATCTGGAAGAACCAGCTCGAGGCCGACGGACGCCGCGTCTGGTCGAACCTCGGCCTGGTGGAACCATGACCGACACCCAGCCCCAGGCCCCGCGGCTCGTGGACGGGCACGGCCGGGTGCACCGCGACCTGCGGATCTCGCTGACCGACCACTGCAACCTGCGGTGCTCGTACTGCATGCCCGCCGAGGGCGTGGCCTGGATCGCGCGCGACACCCTCCTGACGCCGGCCGAGCTGATGCGGCTCGTGCGCGTCGGGGTGAACCTGGGGGTGACGGAGGTCCGGCTGACGGGCGGGGAGCCGCTGCTGCGTCCCGACGTCGTCGAGATCGTCGCCCGCATCGCCGCGCTGACGAGGCCGGACGGGGGGCATCCCGAGGTCTCGATGACCACCAACGGCATCGGGCTCGCCCGCCTCGCCGAGCCGCTCTTCGACGCCGGTCTCAAGCGGGTCAACGTCTCGCTCGACACGTTGCGTCCCGACCGCTTCCTGGCGCTGACCAGGCGCGATCGCCTGACCGACGTCCTCGCGGGCCTGGACGCCGCCGTCGACGCCGGTCTCGCCCCGATCAAGGTCAACTCGCTGCTCATGCGCGGCGTCAACGACGACGAGGCGGTCGAGCTGGTGCGGTGGGCCGTCGGCGAGGGCCACGAGCTGCGCTTCATCGAGCACATGCCCCTGGACGCCGGCCACACCTGGAAGCGCAGCGAGATGATCACGGGCGCCGAGATCCTGGCGAAGCTGGGCGAGGCGTTCGAGCTGACCGCCCTGCCCGGGCGCGGCGCCGCCCCCGCCGAGCGCTGGCTGGTCGACGGCGGCCCCGGCACGGTCGGCGTGATCGCCTCGGTGACGATGCCGTTCTGCGGCGCCTGCGACCGCCTACGCCTCACGGCCGACGGCCAGCTCCGCAACTGCCTGTTCGCGCGGGACGAGTCCGACCTCCGGACGCCCCTCCGCGAGGGCGCCACCGACGACGAGATCGCGGAGATCATCGTCGCCTCGCTGGCCGCCAAGCTGCCGGGCCACGGGATCAACGAGCCGGGCTTCCTGCAGCCGCGGCGTCCGATGAGCGCGATTGGCGGTTAGCTGCCCGATTTGCTGAGCCTGTCAGCGGTATCAGGTCAGCCGGGTCATCTCGACCGAGACGAACACGTCGGAGGTCGGGCTGCCGGTGAAGATGCCGGCCAACGGCGGGACGTCGGCGTAGTCGCGACCCATGGCCACCTCCACGTGGAGGTCGCCGGGGTGCACGTTGTTGGTCGGATCTACCCCGACCCAGCGGCCGTCCCAGTACTGGATCCACGCGTGCGACTCACCGGCGTAGGGGACGCCCAGTTCGGCGTCCCTCTTCGGCATCGTGTAGCCGGACACGTATCGCGCCGGCACCCCCACCGACCTCAGCGAGCCGATCACGAGGTGGGCCATGTCCTGGCAGACCCCGGAGCGCTGCTGCCAGGCGTCGGCGGCCCGGGTGTGCACGGACGTGGACCCGAACACGTAGGCGACCTCGGCGTTGATCAGGCCGACGACCTGCTCGGCGAGCTCCCGGGGCGTGGCCGCCAGTGCCCGCGCGCTCTGGACGCGCTCCATGAGGTCGTCCGCCGGCTGCACCCGCTCGCCCAGCAGCAGGAACTCGCAGTAGCGGTCCTTCACCGGGTCGGACTCCAGCTCGGCCCAGCCGAGCCCGGCGTTGGCGTCCGGGGCTCTGCGGACGTCGATGACGCTGGTGGCCGTGACCTCCAGCGACTCGTGCCGCTCGAACACCTCGAACGCCGTCACCGAGGTTCCCCAGTAGTCGGTGTAGGAGTAGCTCCACGGCACGGGTGTGATGTCGACCCGGCTCTGCAGCAACTGCTGTTCGTGCGTCGAGCGCGGGATCATCCGCACCTCGTTGAAGGACGCCGTCGCGCCCCCGGAGTACCGGAAGCCCGTGTGGTGCACGATCCGCAACTGGGCGCTCACGAGGCCCGCCATTCCGGCGCGACCGCACCCTCGAAGAACTGCCGGGAGATGGCGGCGTCCGCCAGTCCGCAGGCCTTCTGGAGCGACGTCATCTCGTCCGGCAGCCCGTGCAGCAGGGCGGCGCGGTCCTTGAACTGCAGCTGCGCCCGTGCCTGCCCCAGCAGCCGCGCGGGCTCCGAGCCGAACGGAGGCAGCGACAGCCCGGCCTCCACGGTGACCAGGGCGTCCAGGGCCGTGTTCAGCGTCGTGATGAGCGAGCGGGGGAACAGCCCGTCGAGCAGCAGGAACGCGACCGCCTCCTCGGGGGAGTCCTGGTCGGCGCCCCGCAGCACGAAGGCGTGGTGCGCGCCTGTCGACCGCAGCGCCGTCGACCAGGCGGACGCCGAGGTCGTCAGTGCCGCCGCCTCGACCAGCCGGGCCGTCATGTCGATCCGCTCCAGGCTGCGGCCCAGGATCAGGAAATGCCAGCCCGGGTCGTGGCTCATGGTTCCGTCCGCGGTGGCCGTGATGATCGCGCAGCGCTCCCTGACCCAGCGGAACGCCGCCGCCGGACGCATCGCCGCGAGCTGCCCGTACCGGACGGCGTGCCAGGTCGTGTTGATGCTCTCCCACATCTCGGTCGGCACGGTCTCGCGCGAGCGGCGGGCGCTTTCCCGAGCCCCTTGCAGCGCCGCGAGGATCGACGAGGGCGATCCCACGTCGAAGCACAGCGTCTGCATGACCGTGGACGCCGCCGAGCCCTCAGGGCTGGGCGGGACGCCCATCACCGACAGCAGCAGCCGGGCGGCCGCGTCCGGGTCGGCGATCGGATCCTCGACGGTGAGATACAGGTGCGCGTCCAACAGGCGTGCGGTGTCCTCGGCGCGCTCCAGATAGCGGCCGATCCAGTACAACGACTCCGCGATGCGGCTCAGCATGACCCCTCCATTCCGCGAACGGGACCCGCGGCGTCCACGAGCTGTTGCTGCTGTTGTTGCTGCTGGGCGACCTGCTGCTGCTCGGAGAACTGCGGGGCCCGCGACGTGCGCCGGGCCTGCGGATGCACGGTGGCCGTCGCGGGTGCCGGAGAGACGGTCGGGCTGGGCTCGACGTCGCCGCCCGAGCGGGAGGCGAGCACCCAGGTGTCCTTCGAGCCGCCGCCCTGGCTCGAGTTGACGATCAGTTGGCCCTCGCCGAGGGCCACCCGGGTGAGGCCGCCGGGCAGCACCCACACCCGCTCGCCGTCGTTGATCGCGAACGGCCGGAGGTCGACGTGGCGTGGCGCCATGCCGCCCGGCACCATCGTCGGCACCGTCGAGAGCTGCACGACCGGCTGGGCGATCCAGCCGCGCGGCCGGGCCAGCACCTCGGCGCGTGCGGCGTCCAGCTGGGCCCGGGTGGCCTGCGGCCCGATCAGGATCCCCTTGCCGCCCGAGCCGTCCACGGGCTTGAGCACGAGCTCGTCGAGCCGGTCGATCACCTCGGCGCGCTGGGCCGGATCCTCGAGCCGCCAAGTACGGACGTTCGGGAGGATCGGCTCTTCGGCCAGGTAGTAGCGGATGAGGTCGGGGACGTAGGTGTAGACCAGCTTGTCGTCGGCGACCCCGTTGCCGATGGCGTTCGCGATCGTCACGTTGCCGGCGCGCGCAGCATTCACCAGTCCGGCGCAGCCGAGCAGCGAGTCGCCGCGGAAGTGCATCGGGTCGAGGAAGTCGTCGTCCACCCTCCGGTAGATCACGTGGACCTGCCGCAGCCCGCTGGTGGTCCGGACCATGACGCGCCCGGCCTGGCAGACCAGGTCGCGGCCCTCGACCAGCCGGACCCCCATCATGCGCGCCAGCAGCGCGTGTTCGAAGTACGCGGAGTTGTAGACGCCGGGCGTCACGACGACCACGGTCGGATCCCGGACGCCGCTGGGCGCGCAGGCCCGCAGGGCGGCCAGGAGCCGGTGGGGGTAGTTGCGCACGGGGCGGATCCGATGGTCGGCGAACACCTCCGGCAGGGCGCTGGTGAGCATCCGCCGGTTCGTCATCACGTACGAGACCCCGGACGGGATCCGGACGTTGTCCTCCAGGACCCGGAACCGCCCGTCGCAGTCGCGGACCAGGTCGATGCCGCTCACATGCACCCGGACGCCGCCGGGGGGCTTCAGGCCGGCGACCACCCGGTGGAAGTGCGGCGAGGTCGTGACCACGCGCCGCGGCAGGACCCCGTCGTTGAAGCACTGACCCGGCCCGTACACGTCGTCCAGGAACCGTTCCAGGGCGAGCACCCGCTGGGCCACGCCCAGCTCGATGCGGGCCCAGGAGCGCGTGTCGATGATGCGGGGGAGGATGTCGAGGGGGAACGGCAGTTCCTCGCCCCCGATGTCGAACGTCACCCCCTGGTCGACGTAGCTGCGCGACAGGAACTCCGCGCGTGCCCGCACCTCGTTCGGCGACAGGGCCGTGATGCGCTGGTGGACCTTCGTGTACGGTGCCCGCACGTCCGGCCGTTGCCCCCGCTCGGACTGCCCCGCGAACATCTCGTCGAAGGCCTCGCCCTGTAGCGTGTAGCGGTCGAACATGGTGGTCACGGCGATCACGCTAGGAGTCGCCCGTTTCAGCCACGTTTCAGGCGTGCAACGGCGAAGTTCCTACCCCCCTGCGAACGGCGGCAGCACGTCGACCGTGGCCGCAGGCGCGATCGCCGTGCCCGGGTCGGCTGAGACGCGGCCGTCCACCAGGACGCTGCAGCGCCCCAGCACCCGCTCGAACTCGGCGCCGTGCGCGGCCGTCAGCTCAGACAGCAGCTCGCCGAGCGTCGCGGCGTCGCGGCTCTCGGACGCCGTCCCAGCCGCGTCCGCAGCCGCAGCGAAGTAGCGGACGGTCGCCATCAGGCCTCCTCGACGGGGATGGGCGCCGAGTGCGCCGCGTCCTCCAGCACCCGCCGCAGGTACTCGGGGTCGCCCCCGCGCCCCACGGCCACGCCCAGGATGAACGCGCTCACCGGCGCCATCGGGCGGGCCCCGGCGTGGGCGACCTCCCTGGTCATGTCGAGAATGGCGCTGGTGTCGACGGACGCCGGATCGACCCCGACGGCCCGGCAGGCGCGGTCGACGAACGGTCCCCAGGCGGTGCGGTCCTCGGTCATGGGCTTTCTCCTTCGGCGGTAGTGCGCGTTCCAGCGGGCGTGGTCGGCCCACGTATCAAGGTCACCGGGCACGGCGTCGCCGGGATCGACCAGCCGCGGCTCCAGTGGCCCCAGTAGACCGCCGACTGACCGGTTCCGCGGGTCGCCGTAGGACGCCGCGGCGGCCCGGAGCGCCGTGGTCCGGTACATGCCCAGCAGCCACTCCGGCTGCCCGTCCCGGCCGCGGATCGCGAACGCATCCCCGACATCGGCCGCCGCCCGCAGAGCCGCGACGGCACCGGCGGCGTCCGGCAGGTCGCAGGCGAGCAGCACGGTCCACTCGGCCGGCTGCGAGACGGCGGCCAGGCCCGCCACGATGCCCGCAGCGGGGCCGGTGCCCGGCGGGTCCTCGACCGTGACCAGCACCCCCTCGGGCACCGCCACCCGCCCGACCACGACGGTCGTCGAAGCCCCGATGACGGCCCCCAGCACCCGGTCCAGCAGCCGGACGCCGCCCACCACCAGGTCGGCCTTCGACACCCCGCCGAGCCGCGACCCGCGGCCCCCGGCCAGGATGATCGCGTCGAAGTCGCTCACTCGTCCCGCCTCCACGTGCCGGAACGGCCGCCCTCCTTGGCCAGCAGTCGGACGTCGGCGATGAGCGCGGACCGGTCTCGTCCCTTGACCATGTCGATCACGGCCAGCGCCGCCACGCTCACGGCGGTCAGGGCCTCCATCTCGACGCCCGTCCGGTCGGCGGTCCGGACCGTCGCGACGATGTCGACCCCGGAATCGGTCACCGCAAGATCGACGGTCACCCCGTGCACCCCGATCACGTGCGCCAGCGGCAGCAACTCGGGCGTCTTCTTCGCGGCGGCGATCCCCGCGATCCGCGCCACGGCGAGCACGTCGCCCTTGGGCACCGAGCCGTCCCGCAAGAGCGCCACCGTCTCGGGCGAGCAGCGCACCGACCCCGCCGCCGTGGCCGCGCGCACGGTCGGCGTCTTCGCGGTCACGTCGACCATCCGGGCCGCGCCCGCGGCGTCCAGGTGCGTGAATTCGCTCACGGCAGGCTCCGCGTCATCAGCACGTCGCCGGGCACGACCTCGACGACCGCCTCGGTCACGAACGCCAGGGCGTCCGCCATCGCCAGCGCGCTGACCATGTGGGACGCCGACCCTCGCGGGTGCGCCTTGGCGATCCGCCGGACGCCGTCGGCGTCCACGGTCACGTTCACCGGGACGACCTGGCGGCGTCCCTCGTGCGACGTCCAGCCCTCGGCCACGACGGCGGGGGCGTCCGGACGCCGATCGGTCCGGCCCAGCATCCGGTCGATCAGCGGACGCGCGAACAGTTGGTAGCAGACCGCCGCCGACAAGGGGTTTCCGGGCAGGGCCAGCACCGGCACCTGCCGCACCCCGCCGAGCGCGGGGGCCGTCCAGAGCGCCCAGCCCTGCGGCTTGCCCGGCTGCAGATGCAGGTGCCGGAAGGTTCCGCCGGCGCGCTCGCTGAGCACGATCCGGACCACGTCGTAGTCGCCCACGCTCACCCCGCCGGTGAGGATGACGAGGTCGGCGTCCGCGGCCACCCGGTCGAGGTGGGCGGCGAAGGCGTCCGGATCGTCGGAGCTGCGGACGATGCGGCGCTGCTCGGCGCCGTCGGCCCGGGCCGCCTCGGCCAGGAACACACCGTTCGACTCGTAGATCTGCCCGCGCGCCAGCGGCGCACCCGGCGGCACGAGCTCGTCGCCGGTTGACATCACGTTCACCACCGGACGCTGCCTGACGACCACCGAGGGACGCCCGCACGCGGCGGCCAGCGAGAGGGCGCGGGCGTCGAGGGAGTGCCCCGCCGGCAGGACGACCGCCCCCGCGGCCAGATCGTCGCCGGCGTAGCGGACATGCGTGCCCAACGCCGGGGGTGCGTCGATGCGGATGCGTCCCTCGCCCAGCTCGGTGACGATCTCACGCTGCACGATCGTGTCGGCGTCCGAGGGCAGGGGAGCGCCGGTCATGATGCGTGCGCACTCGCCCGGGCCCAGCGCCGGGTCGGCCGACGACCCGGCCGGTATGTCGGCCACCTCGCGCAGCACGACCCCGGCCGCCAGATCGGCGTGCCGCACGGCGAACCCGTCCATCGCCGAGTTGGCGAACGCCGGCACCCGGT
>DAIRTI010000019.1:0-19728 GCA_036803965.1 Propioniciclava sp. | reverse complement strand
GCGTGCCGCACGGCGAACCCGTCCATCGCCGAGTTGGCGAACGCCGGCACCCGGTCGGCACTGGTCACCGGCTCGGCCAGCACCCGCCCGGCCGCCTCGGCGAGCGGCAACGTCTCGACGCCGAGGGGCTCGACGAGCCCCAGGATCTCCTCGAGGTACTGCTCGACGTTCAGCTGGACCCGTCGCCCGGTCTCCATGGCTCTCCTCATTGATCTGCCTTTCGGGCCGTGTGATCCGGCCCGCACAGGCCAGAATGCCACTTCAAAGCGATTCCGGGTGGGGCTCAAGCACTGGCTACTCGCCCGCCTTCGCGGTGCCCGCGCCCGCGGGAATCGCCCCCACGATCGCGGCGCGGACCTCCTCCGGCGTCAGCTCGGGGTGTGCCGCCATGGCGAGGCCGAAGACGTACGCCGCCACCGGCGCCATCGGACGCTCGAACTCGTGGGCCACGACCTGGGTCAGCGAGTGGATGAACGTGACGTCCACCAGCTCCGGCTCGACCCCGACGCTCGAGGCCAGCTTCTCGATCCACGGCCCCCACTCGCGCTCGACCCGCGTCAGATTCATGACTCCCTCCTCGACGTCGGCGAGATCCAGGTGCCCTGCGGGGCCCGCGTGCCGACCCCCGCCGGACGATCGCCGGCCGACCGGTAGACGATGTAGGGCCTGGTCAGGTACCCAATCGGCGCGCTGAACACGTGCACCAGCCGCGTGAACGGCCAGATCAGCAGCAGGAGGAACGCCAGGAACGCGTGCGCCTGGAACTGGAACGGCGCCTCCGCGATCAGCGAGGCGTCCGGCCTCAGCAGGAAGATGCTCCGGAACCACGGCGAGACGCCCTCACGGTAGTTGTACTCCTCGCTCAACGCCGTGCTGAACGTGTTGAGCATGCCGAACGCGATCACCAGCCCCAGCACCAGGTACATCACCTTGTCGTTCACGGTCGTGGCCTCGAAGACCGTCTTCACGGTTCGCCGCCGGAACACCAGGATCACGAAGCCCACCACGATCATGGCCCCCGACACCACGCCGCCGCCGACGGCGACCAGGTGGTACGCATGCTGGGGAATGCCCAGCGCCTCCGTCCACGACTTCGGGATGACAAGGCCCATCAGGTGCCCCAGGAACGCGAACAGCAGCCCGAAGTGGAACAGCGGGGACCCGATCCGCAGCAGCCGCGACTCGTACAGCTGCGACGAGCGGGTCGTCCACCCGAACTGGTCGTAGCGCCACCGCCAGATCAGCCCGACGACGAACGCTGCGATGCACAGGTAGGGGAACACCACCCACAGGAACGTGCTCACTGACGTGCTCCTTCCAAGAACTCGGCGTCGGCGGCGGGGTGCGGGTTCAGCGCGGGATCGAGGCTGTAGGCGTCCATGCCGACCTCCTCGCCTGGCGGACCCTCCGCCAGCAACACCTGCACCGCCGCCTCCGTGTCGCCGTCGAGCGGCGGCAGCGTCGCCAGCAGACCGAGGACGCCGTCGAGCCACGGCGACTTCCGATCGGTCAGCGCGAGCCGCAGCAGCTCGATGCCGGCCCGGTGCTCGGTGAGCAGGCGCCAGGCCACGTCGACGTCTCCGGACGCCCCGAACTCGCACACCACGCACAGGTGGTCGGGCAGCTCCTCGTCGTTGACCTCGAGCCCCGCCGCCCGGAACGCCTGCTTGAACCTCACCAGCGCCACCCCGCGCTTACGGGTGTCGCCGAACGCGTAGTACGTCAGGTGCAGCGCGCACTTGCGCGTGTGGTCGAACGTCGCCACGTAGTCGGCCTGCAGCTCCGGCAGCGGACGCCCCCGCAGGAACCCGATCAGGCGCACCAACGGCGTCCGGACGCCCTCAGGAACCTCGGCCAGCGCGCCCTCGATCGCCGGCAACGCCGCGAGCAGGCCTTCGGTCGGGTAGTCCAGCAGCGCCGAGACCGCCGCCCAGGCCGTCTTCAGTTCGGACGCCGACAGGCTCGGCCGGCTGCGCTTCCGCAGCCCCAGCAGCCCGGACACGAACGAGCCCCGCCTGGAGCCGCCCTCAGCCGGACCGCCGTCGAACCCTTGCGGTCGCGCCCCGAGCGCTTCGTAGTTCGGCGCTGGCGCCGAGGACCACCGGGTGCTCATCTCGTGCCCTGCTCGGGACGCGGATCGATCACCCCGGCGCCCCCGGACTCGTCGGCCCGGACGCCCGTCTGGGTCATGGTCCCGTGCGCCGGAACCGCCCCCGCCCCCGGGATGCCGGGACGCGCCGCGATCTCCTCGGGCGTGGCCTTGCCGGGCATGCCGCGTCCGTCCCAGGCGAGGTAGCTCACCGAGCCCGGCACCTGCGACATGTCGTCGGCCTGCATGCGCTCCTTGGTCTCGCGCAGGGTCTGGATCGCGACCGGCACCGGCCCGCCTGAGCCCGTCCCGAACGCCCCCGACCCGCTTCCGCCGACCGGGCACTCGGTCGCCAGTTCCTCCAGCGCGTGCGCGTTCTCGCGGTGCGCGGTCGGGATCACGTAGCGCTCGTCGTACTTGGCGATCGCCAGCAGCCGGAACATCTCCTGCACCTCCCCGCCGGTCATGCCGACCGCACCGGCGATCTCCTCGCGCCCGGGGCGTCCCAGATTGATGTCGCGCATGTACGACCGCATCGCGGCCAGCTTGTCGAGGACGCCGCGCACCGGCTTCACGTCGCCCGCCGTGAACAGGTTCGCGAGGTACTCGATCGGGATGCGCAGGGCGTCGATGGCGCCGAAGAGGTTGCCGGCGTCCTCGGCGTCGTGGCCGGTGTCGCGGAGGGCGTCCACGACGGGCGACAGCGGCGGGATGTACCAGACCATCGGCATCGTCCGGTACTCGGGGTGCAGCGGCAGGGCGACCTGGTAGTCCTTGATCAGCCGCAGCACGGGTGACCGCTTGGCGGCCTCGATCCAGTCGGCGGGAATGCCCGCCCGGGACGCCGCTGCCGCGACCTCGGGGTCGCGCGGATCCAGGAACACTCCCCGCTGCGCCTCGTAGAGGTCGTGCTCGTCGCGGGTGGCGGCGGCGGCCAGGACGGCGTCCGCGTCGTAGAGCATCAGGCCGATGTAGCGCAGGCGTCCGACGCAGGTCTCGGAGCACACCGTCGGGATGCCCACCTCGACGCGCGGGTAGCAGAACGTGCACTTCTCGGCCTTGCCGGTCGAGTGGTTCCAGTAGACCTTCTTGTACGGGCAGCCGGTGATGCACATGCGCCAGCCGCGGCAGCGGTTCTGGTCGACGAGGACGATGCCGTCCTCGGTGCGCTTGTAGATCGCGCCCGACGGGCAGGACGCCGCACAGCTCGGGTTCAGGCAGTGCTCGCAGATGCGCGGCAGGTAGAACATGAACGTCTGCTCGAAGCTGAACTTCACCTTGTCGGCGATGCCGGCGAGCACGGGATCGTCCTTGCCGGTGGCGTAGGTGCCGCCGAGGTCGTCGTCCCAGTTGGCGCCCCACTTGATCGCCATCGGCTTGCCTGACAGCATCGAGTGCGGACGCGCCACCGGGAAGTGCTGTTGCGCCGGAGCGTTGAGCAGGGTCTCGTAGTCGTAGGTCCAGGGCTCGTAGTAGTCGTCGATGCCTGGCATCCGGGGGTTGGAGAAGATCGTCGTCAGCCGGTGGAACCGGCCACCGGCCCGCAGCCCGAGGCGTCCGTTGGCCTTGAGCTTCCAGCCGCCCTGCCACTTCTTCTGGTCCTCGTAGCGGCGCGGGTACCCCAGCCCCGGACGCGTCTCCACGTTGTTGAACCACACGTACTCGGTGCCGGTCCGGTTCGTCCAGGCCTGCTTGCAGGTGACCGAGCACGTGTGGCACCCGATGCACTTGTCGAGGTTCATCACCATCGACATCTGGGCCATGATGCGCATGAGTCCTCCTCCTTGCCTAGTACCGGACCGGGGTGGTGCGCTTGCGCACCATCGTGACCTCGTCGCGGTTGTTGCCCGTCGGCCCGAGGTAGTTGAACGCGAAGGCCAGCTGGGCGTACCCGCCGATGATGTGGCTCGGCTTGATCAGGATCCGCGTCAGCGAGTTGTGGATGCCGCCGCGGCGTCCGTTGGTCTCCGTCAGCGGCACGTCGATCAGCCGGTCCTGGGCGTGGTACATGTACACGGTGCCCTCGGGCATGCGGTGGCTGACGATGGCGCGGCAGGCCACGACGCCGTTGCGGTTCACCAGCTCCAGCCAGTCGTTGTCCTCGACGCCGATCTTCGCGGCGTCCTCGACGCTGATCCAGAGCTGCTGCCCGCCGCGCGCGAGGTTCTGCATGAACCAGTTGTCCTGGTACTCGCTGTGGATCGCCCACTTGAAGTGCGGGGTCAGGTAGCGCACCGAGACGCCCAGTTCGTTGGTCTCGCCCAGCGGCGTCTCCCCGAACAGCTGGTGCATGTTGAGCGGGCCGCGGTAGGTCGGCAGCGTCTCGCCCAGGGCCTGCATCCAGTCGTGGTCGATGTAGAAATGCTGGCGTCCGGTGAGCGTGTGCCAGGGCTTGGCGCGCTCGACGTTGATCGTGAACGGTGAGTAACGGCGTCCGCCCGTCTCCGACCCCGACCACTCCGGCGACGTGATGACCGGCGTCGGCTGCCCGACGATCTCGGCGAACGTGATGATCTTGCCCTCGTGCTCGGCCGCCAGGTCGTGCAGCTCGGTGCCTGTGCGCTTCTCGAGCACCTTGAAGCCCTGGGTGGCGAGGTGTCCGTTGGTCGTGCCGGCCAGGGCCATGATCGTCTCGGCGACCTGAATTCCGTTGTCCAGCTTCGGACGCCCGCCCGCGACCCCGTCGCCGTCGCGGACGCCGTTGCGTCCCTTCAGGTAGGTGATGGCCGAGTTGACGTCGACGGTCACCGCCTTGGTCGTGGTGCCGAGCTTGTCGAGCACCGGGCCGATCGCGCCGTACTTCTCGCCGATCTTCGTGTAGTCGCGCTCGACCGCCACGATCTTCGGCATCGTCACGCCCGGGATCGGGTCGACCTCGCCGGTCTTCCAGTCGCGGACGGCCCCGTGCGGGGTCGCCATGGCGTCCGGGGTGTCGTGCAGCAGCGGGACCGCCACGACGTCCGTCCGGGTGCCGAGGTGGGTCACGGCCAGCTCGGACAGCTTGTCGGAGATGAGCTTGAAGATGTCCCAGTCGGTCTTGGCCTGCCACGGCGGGTTGATCGCCGGCGTGAACGGGTGGATGAACGGATGCATGTCGGTCGTGTTGATGTCGTGCTTCTCGTACCACGTCGCCGCGGGCAGGATCACGTCCGACATCAGCGTCGAGCTGGTCATGCGGAAGTCGAGGGTGAGCAGCAGGTCGAGCTTCCCCTCGGGCGCCACCGGACGCCAGTTGATGTCGGTCGGCCGCAGCTCGGGAGGGGCTTCGGACGCCGTCACCGACGAGTCGGTGCCCAGCAGGTGCTTGAGGAAGTACTCGTCGCCCTTGGCCGAGTTGCCGATCAGGTTGGCTCGCCACAGGGTGAGCGCGCGCGGCCAGTTCTCCTCGGCGTCCGGGTCCTCGACGGCGAACTTGAGGCTGCCGTCCTTGAGCGATTGGGCGACGTAGGGGCCGACCTCGGCGCCGGACGCCTTCGCGTCGTCGGCCAGCGTCAGCGGGTTACGGTCGAAGGTGGGGTAGGAGGGCATCCAGCCCGAGCGGGCCGACTGGGCGAACAGGTCGGGCATCGTCTTGCCCGCGAACGCTCCGTTGCCGACGTCGCCCGCCGCCACCTCGTCGGCGCCGAACGTGTCGTAGCGCCACTGGTCGGTGTTGATGTACCAGTAGCCGGTCTGGATCATCTGCCGCGGCGGGCGGCTCCAGTCGAGCGCGAACGCCATCTGCGCCCAGCCCGTGATCGGGCGCGCCTTCTCCTGGCCCACGTAGTGCGCCCAGCCGCCGCCGTTGCGGCCCTGACAGCCGGTGATGGTGGTGAGCATCAGCATCGTCCGGTAGATCAGGTCGGAGTGGTACCAGTGGTTGGTGCCCGCCCCCATCACGATCATCGAGCGGCCCTGGGTGTCCTCGGCGTTCTGCGCGAACTCGCGTGCGATCCGCGCCACCGTGGCGGCCGGGACGCCGGTGACAGTCTCCTGCCAGGCGGGGGTGTACAGCCCCTCGGCGTCGTCGTAGTCGGCCGGCCAGTCTCCGGGCAGCCCCGGACGCCCCACGCCGTACTGCGCCAGCATCAGGTCGAACACCGTCGTGACGAGTCGGCCGTCCACCTGTCGTGTCGGGACGCCCCGGGTCACCGGCGTCGCGTGCCCGTCCGGGGTGTCGAACGCGGGCAGTGTGAGCGAGACGGCGTCCGAGCCCTCTCCGGCCAGCGAGAGCCTCGGCTCGAGGTCGCCGAGCAGCAGGTTCCACTTGCCGGCGCCCGACTCGCCGAAGCGGTGCCCGAGCGTGCCGTTGGGGATCGCGGGGCCGCCGGTGCGGGCGTCCCAGAGCGCCGGCTTGAACATCGCGTTCTCGGAGGTGCGCTGGTCGTTGTCGAAGTCGCCGGCGACCAGGAACTTGCCCGGCTTGTAGGTGCCGTCGGCCTGGGCGTCGAGCGTCACCAGGAACGGCAGGTCGGTGAACCGCTTGCAGTAGTCGTCGAAGTAGTCGACCGTGCGGTCGACGAAGAACTCCTTGAGCACGACGTGACCCATCGCCATGCCGAGGGCGGCGTCCGTGCCGGGGGCGACCGGCAGCCACTCGTCGGCGAACTTGACGTTCTCGGCGTAGTCGGGGCTCATCGCGACGACCTTCTGGCCGCGGTAGCGGGCCTCGGTCATCCAATGGGCGTCGGGCGTGCGGGTCAGCGGGATGTTCGAGCCCCACATGATGAGGTAGCCGGCGTCCCACCAGTCTCCGGACTCGGGCACGTCGGTCTGGTCGCCGAACACCTGCGGGGACGCGACTGGCAGGTCGGCGTACCAGTCGTAGAACGACAGCATGCAGCCGCCGATGAGGGTGGTGTACCGGGCGCCGGAGGCGTGGCTCACCATGCTCATCGCGGGGATCGGCGAGAAGCCAGCGATGCGGTCGGGACCCCACCGCTTGATGATGTAGGTGTGCGCGGCGGCGACCATCTCGACCGCCTCGTCCCAGGTGGCGCGCACCAGGCCACCCTTGCCGCGGGCTGCCTTGTACCGCTTGGCCTTGTCGGCGTCCTGGACGATGGATGCCCACGCCAGCACCGGGTCGCCGTGCTCGGCCTTGGCCTGCCGGTACATCTCCAGCAGGACGCCGCGGATGTACGGGTAGCGGACGCGCGTGGGGGAGTAGGTGTACCACGAGAACGCCGCGCCGCGCGGGCAGCCGCGGGGCTCGTAGTCGGGGCGGTCGGGGCCCGGCGACGGGTAGTCGGTCTGCTGGGCCTCCCAGGTGATGATGCCGTCCTTGACGTAGACCTTCCAGCTGCACGAGCCCGTGCAGTTCACGCCGTGGGTCGAGCGGACGACCTTGTCGTAGGCCCAGCGGTCGCGGTAGAACCAGTCGCTGCGTCCGCCCTGCGCGTACATCGACCGCTTGTCGGCGCTCACCTCGGCCTTCGTGAAGAAGCGCCGGACGCCCACGAGGGCGTCCTCCAGCGGTCCGTCGAGGGCGGCCTGCCGGGTGCGGGGCTGAGTGTCCGTCACGGTCTTGCCTCCTGGTTGCTGAAGGATTGGTGTGTGGTGACGTGGGCGACGCAGGCGCCGCCGTCGGCGAACGGCACCAGTTGGGTGTCGGCATCCTCCTCGCCGAGGAGGGCGAGCGTGCTGCAGACGAGCCCGCGGTGCAGGCCGCAGGCGATCGCGGGGTTGTTCGCGGCCAGCTCGCGGATCGGGCACGTGCGCAGCGAGATTTCGGCGGTGTGCCCCTCGTCGCTGGTGCTGACCGTCGCCGAGTAGCCCCAGGCCTCCAGCACGTCGACGAGCGCGCCGACCTTGCTGAGGAACTGCCCGGGCGTCCGGGCGGGTGCGGTGGACAGTCCCTCGGGGACGATCTCGTCGGCGTGCTTGCGCACCCAGCGCTCGGCGGCCTCCTCGGCGGTGCTGGGGCCCCCGGCCGCGGCGAAGGCGTCCGCGAGCACCTCGGCGACCATGTGGTAGCCGTCGGGCCGGTTCAGTTCGGCGAGGCGTCCGGGGTTCGCGGCGTAGTGCCGCTTCGGACGCCCCACGCCGTTGCTGATGTCGTTGGCGCACACCAGCCCGGCCTCCAGCAGCTGGTCGACGTGGAAGCGGATGGTCGTCACGTGGAGGCCGATGCGGGCGCCCAGCTCGGCAGCAGTGAGCCCGTCGCGTCGCGTCTTGGGTTCCTTGGGCGTCGCCTGAACCGGCAGCTGGGCCAGCACGTCGAGGATCTGGCGGCGCACAGGTGAGGTCAGCAGGGCCATCCCCGGCGTCTGCTCCGACATCGTCCAACTCCCAGTGTTGAGGGGCATTTAGATGACTCTGCTCGGCAGCATAGGTGACGCCGGACGGAAAAGTCACTGCCCCGTCCGTTTCCCCTACGACGAGACGAATCACCGGGGCGAAGGCCTTCTGAAAGGCATTCGGGACGCCCCTTGCGCCGACCCCTGCCGAGCGGTGTAGTCTCGACCGGAAGGCTGATTTAGACGAGCGCATTCATCTTTATCCGGGAGACCAATGGAGGCCAAGCCCGCCACCCATCACCACGAGCTACCCGGCTCCGGGCGCGTTCTCACGCTCTCGACCATCGCGTTCACGCTGATGTTCGCCGTGTGGCTCATGTTCGGCATCCTCGGGGTGCCCATCCAGAAGGAGTTCGGGCTCACCAACCCGGAGCTGTTCTGGATCACGTCGCTCGCGGTGCTCAACGGCTCCATGTGGCGACTGCCCGCCGGCATGATCGCCGACCGCATCGGCGGCCGGAAGGTCATGCTCTACTTCCTGCTCACGGGCGCCGTGGCGTCCGTGGCCGTCTCGTTCGCGAACAGCTACCCGATGCTCCTGGTGCTGGCCTTCCTGGTCGGCTTCGTCGGCAACAGCTTCAGCGTCGGCATCGCCTGGAACTCCGCCTGGTTCAGCGACCACCGCAAGGGCTTCGCGCTCGGCGTGTTCGGCGCGGGCAACGTCGGGGCGTCCGTCACGAAATTCATCGGGCCGGCGATCATCGCCGCGACCGCGGGGGCGACGTACGCGTTCGGCATTCATGGCGGCTGGCGGCTGATCCCCGTCATCTACGCCGTGCTGCTGGTGCTGACGGCGATCGCGATGTTCTTCATCACCCCGCGCGTCGACCACGTGCCGGGGTCGTCCAAGCCGATCCGCGAGATGCTCGTGCCGCTGCGCGACGTCCGCGTGTGGCGGTTCAGCCTCTACTACGTGGTCTTCTTCGGCGCCTACGTCGCATTCTCCGCGTACTTGCCCAGCTACTACGTCAGCTCGTTCGGCGTCGACCTGCAGGCGGCGGCGCTGCTGACCGCCACGTTCATCTTCCCGGCGTCGCTGCTGCGTCCGGTGGGCGGGTGGATCAGCGACCGCTGGGGGGCGCGCCGCGCCATGTACGCCAGCTTCTTCGTCATGCTCGTGGCCTGCGGGCTGCTGATGATGCCGAACGGGCACCTGGTGTTCCACCTGCCCGACGGCACGGAGCGCTCGTTCGCCCACTACGACATCAGCCTGCCGCTGTTCGTCGTCGCGGTGTTCGTGCTCGGCTGCGCGATGGGCATCGGCAAGGCGGCCGTCTACAAGCACATCCCGACCTACTTCCCCGACAACGTCGGGTCGGTCGGCGGCCTCGTCGGCATGCTGGGCGGGCTCGGCGGCTTCTTCCTGCCGCTGATGTTCTCCTACAGCCAGGTGGCCACCGGCCTGTGGTCGTCGGCGTTCGCGATCCTGTTCGTCTTCGTGCTGGTGTCGCTGCTGTGGATGCACTGGACCATCCACCGCATGCTGCACGCCCAGTCCCCGCAGCTGAGCGACCTCGTCGAGGTGCCGGACGCCGCGTCCCCCCTGTCTCCTACCCCCGCACTGAACCCTGAGGAGATCCGCGCATGACCGCCACCACACAACCGGCTCGCAGCGGCGGCGAATGGCTGCAGGCCTGGAACCCCGAGGACGAGGCGTCCTGGAACTCGAAACTGGCCTGGCGGACGCTGTCGATCACGACGTTCGCCCTGACCATGTGCTTCATCGCGTGGTTCCTGCCCAGCGCGCTGGTGCCGAAGCTCAACGCGATCGGGTTCAGCTTCACCAAGGACCAGCTGTACTGGATGGCCGCCATGCCCGGTCTGTCGGGCGGCGCGCTGCGCATCCTGTGGATGATCCTGCCGCCCATCATGGGCACCCGGAGGATGGTGACCCTCACCACGGCGCTGCTCGTCGTGCCCCTGGTCGGCTGGGGCGTGGCGATCCAGAGCCCCACAACGCCGTACTGGGCCCTGATGGCGCTGGCGTTCCTGGCCGGCATCGGTGGCGGCGCCTTCTCGGGCTTCATGCCCTCGACGTCGTACTTCTTCCCGCGTCGCCTCTCGGGCACGGCTCTGGGCCTTCAGGCCGGCCTGGGCAACCTGGGCGTGTCGGTCGTCCAGCTGCTGACGCCCCTGATCGTCGGCTTCGCGCTGATCGGGACGCCGCAGCTGCTGAAGACCCCCGGCAAGCCCGACAAGTCGGTGTGGTACCAGAACGCGGCGTTCCTGTGGGTGCCCTTCGTGGTCGCCGCAGCGGTGCTGGCCTGGATGCTGCTGAAGTCGGTGCCGATCAAGGCGAACATCCGCCAGCAGTTCGACATCTTCGGCAACATCGACACCTGGCTGATGACGCTGCTCTACATCATGACCTTCGGCACGTTCTCGGGCCTGTCGGCCCAGTTCGCGCTGCTCGCGGCGAACCTGTACGGCTCTGGCAACCCGGCGATCGTGTCCGGGACCGGAACCGCCGCCCAGGTGCTCGTGGCCGGCTACGCGGTGCCCGACCCGGCGACGTTCGTGTTCTGGGGGGCGCTCGTCGGCGCGGTGGCCCGGTTCGCGTTCTCGCCGCTGACCGACAAGATGGGCGGCGCCATCTGGACGCTCATCTCCGGCCTGGGCCTCATCGTGTCGATCGCGTTCACGATCACCACGCTGACGCCCGACACCTCGTCGGCGGCCGCGCTGTCGGGCGGCTTCAACCGGTTCTTCTGGGGCATGCTCGCGATCTTCCTGTTCGCAGGCATCGGCAACGCGTCCACGTTCAAGCAGATGCCGATGATCTTCGAGAAGCGGCAGGCCGGCGGCGTCATCGGCTGGACCTCCGCCATCGCCGCCTTCGGGCCCTTCCTGTTCGGCGTCGGCCTGACGCTGATCGGCCCGGTCGCCTTCTACGCCATCGGCGTCGCCTGGGCGGTCATGTGCGTCGCGCTCACGTGGTGGCGCTACGCGCGTCCGGGGGCGCCCCGGCGCAGTTGAACTCCAACCCCCGAGCGGCCGTCTGATCCCGGACGGCCGCTCGTCCATATCCGCCAAACCAAGGAGATCCACCATGGCCCAGCCCCTCAGCTCCGTCGACGCGTCGTCGGGCCACCTCGGCGTCCTGGACGCCCTACCCGTCACCGCCGAAGCGACCACGTCGCGCGTCCTGGTGAACAACCCGCTGCTGCGGGTCGTCTACTTCGCCTTCGACACCGGCGAGCTGCTGACCGAGCACTCCTCGCCGCGCGCCGTTGTCGTGCAGCTGCTCGACGGCGCGATCCGGTTCACGATCGGCGACGACGAGTACGCGATGGCCCCCGGAGACGCCCTCTATCTCGCCCCCGGCGCCCGGCACTCACTCATCGCGGACGCCCCCAGCCGCATGAGCCTCGTCATGATCGACACGAATGCGGTCCTGTCCTGACGCGACGCGAATCCCGCCCAAGGGGTAACACTTCGGAAATCCGCCCCTGCGGGCGGAGGGTGTCCCGGCGTCCCGAATTCGGCCGTCGGGGCTCGTGAATCGCCCCGCAGATGCGCCGAGGATCGAAGCATAATGCCTAGTCAGAGTTGGTTTTTCTGTTTCGAATCGGCTATGGTTGACACGTCAACAAGCAAGAGCGCATCGATCCTGAAGGAGCAAGCACATGCGTCTGTCCACCCGCAACCAGTTCCCCGGCAAGGTCGTCTCGATCGTCGAGGGCGAGGCCATGTCGGTCGTTAAGGTCGCCGTCGACGGCACCGATCTCGTGGTCACCGCGGCCGTCACCAAGGAAGCCGTTGCCGATCTCGGCCTCACCGAGGGCGCGGCCGTCTACGCTCTCGTGAAGGCCACCGAGGTGCAGCTGGGCGTCGACTGATCGCCGCCCAGCCACTGACTGACTGAGCCCCCGCTCCCGCGGATCCGGAGTTCGAACCGGTCCCGCTGGGCGGGGGCTCAGCCGCGTCCGAGCTCGGTCGCTCAGGTCGGGTAGATCGTGACCGCGGCGGCTTTGACGGAATAGATGACGTCCTTGCCGGGGAAGAGGTCGAGGTCGGCGATCGAGGCCAGCGTGATGTCGGCTGACAGCGAGTGGCCGTGGTGGTCGTCGCTGCGCACCCGCACCAGCCCCCCGCGCGGCTCCAGCTCGGTGATTGTCATATTCAGGTTGTTGCGGGGGCTGCCCCCGGGCGCCTCCAGGAAGATCGACACGGCCGAGGGCGAGAAGACCGCGGCGGCCGGCTCCCCGTCCGCCGTCTCCGTCCCGTCCTTGAGGACGCCCGCCAGGAACGCCCCGTCCGGGCTCCGGACGCCCCCGTCGGAGCTGATGCCCTCGAACAGGTTGAGGCCGGCGATGCGGGCGGTGAACCGCGTGCGGGGGTGCTGCAGCACCTCCTGGGTCGGCCCCGACTCGGCGACCTTCCCCTGCTCCAGGACGATGATCCGCTCCGAGAGCAGCAGGGCGTCCAGCAGGTCGTGGGTGACGACCATGGACGCCCGCCCCTTCAGGACGCGTCCCAGCACCCGCCGCACCAGCGGGGCGACGGCGACGTCCAGGGCGGCCATGGGCTCGTCGAGCAGCAACAGCCGGGGCTCCGCGGCGAGTGCCCGGGCGATCGCGACCCGCTGGGCCTGCCCGCCCGACAGTTGGCTCGGACGCCGTTGGGCGAAGTCCGTCATGCCGACCTCGCCGAGCCACCGCTCGGCCCGGGCGTACGCCTCGGAGCGGGACACGCCCGAGACCCGCGGCCCGAACGCGACGTTCTCTCGCACGGTGAGGTGGGGGAACAGCAGCGGATCCTGCGCCAGCATCGCGATGCCGCGGGCGTGGGGCTGCCGCCAGTGGTGCTTGGTGTCGCTGAGGTCGAACAGGAGGTTGTCGTCGAGCGTCGCCCGCCCGCTGTCGGGGCGCAGCGTGCCGGCCAGGATGTTGAGCAGGGTCGACTTGCCCGAGCCGTTGTGACCCAGGATCGCCACCCGCTCGCGGGGCCCGACCTCGACCTCGGCGTCGAAGCGGCGCTGCGCGAGCGTGGCGCGGAAGTGCAGCGTCATACCAGCGACCTCTCGGAGATCTTGGCGGTCACGACCGTCACCACGATGGCCACGGCGACCAGCACGAGCGAGAGCGCGATGGCGGCGTCCGGGTCGGTGACGCGCTGCAGGTAGATCTCCAAGGGCAGCGTCCGGGTGACGCCCTGCAGGCTGCCGGCGAACGTGATCGTGGCGCCGAACTCGCCCAGCGCACGGGCGAACGAGAGCATGGCCGCGGACGCCAGCCCCGGCAGCACGAGCGGCAGGGTGATGCGTCCCAGCACGGTGGACGGGCGCGCGCCGAGCGTCGCCGCGACCAGTTCGTAGCGCTGGCCGACGCTGCGCAGGGTGCCCTCGAGCGAGACGACCAGGAACGGCAGGGCGACGAACGACTGCGCCAGCACCACGGCGGTCGTCGAGAAGGCGATCGTGATGCCGAGGGCGTCCATCGCGGGGCCCAGCAGGCCGCGGCGTCCGAACGTGTACAGCAGCGCGATGCCGCCGACGACCGGCGGCAGCACCAGCGGCAGCAGGACGATCGAGCGGATCAGCTGCTGGCCGGGGAACTCCTCGCGCGCCAGCACCATCGCCATCGGCACCCCGAGGACGATGCAGATGATCGTGGACGCCGTCGAGGTCTGCAGGCTCAGCTGCAGGGCGGCCACCGAGGACTCGCTGGTGATCAGCTCGCCGAAGCGGCTCCAGTCGATGCGGGTGGTCATCGCGAACAGCGGCAGGACCACGAGGAGGGCCCCGAGCCCGGCCGGGACGAAGATCCAGCGGGGGAGGCCCGAGAACACGCGCGGGCGGCGAACGCGGGCCGGCTTCTCCTGAACCGGCGCGGTCTCTTCTTCTTCATCAGTCATCGACATCGGCGCACCCCCACGCCTTTCTCACGAATCGAAAGCGGCCCCGGCGGACCGTCACCGGTCGCCGGGGCCCCTCGTGGCTAGGTCATTAACCCGGGCGGTGGTCGCGCAACTCGTTCGCTGTGCCGCGCCACCGCCGAGTCATGATCGTTCAGCGGTCTTAGGACGCGCTGCCGAAGCCGGCCGCGTTCAGGACCTTCTGGCCGTCGGCACTCAGGATCAGGTTGACGAACTCCTGGCCCAGGGTGGCCTGCGGGCCGTTCTTCAGCGCGACGATCGGGTTGCGGTTGATCGCCTTGGACGACTCCGGGAAATCGATGCCCTTGACCTTCGAGCCGGCCGAGATCACGTCGGTCTTGTAGACGAGGCCCGCGTCGGCCTCGCCGGTCTGGACCTTGGCGAGCACGTCGGTCACGGCCTGCTCCTCGCTGACCGGCGTCAGCTTCACACCCGTGGCCTCCTCGACCTTCACGGTCGCAGCACCGCACGGAACCGCCGGCGCGCAGACGACGAGCTTCAGGCCGGGCTTCGCCAGGTCGGCGAACGAGGCGATGTTGGCCGGGTTGTTCGGCGGCACGGCGATCGCCAGCTGGTTGGTGGCGTAGATCTTGGGCTCGGCGGCGTTGAGGCCCGCGTCGGTGACGGTCTTCATGTTGGCCTCGGCGGCGGAGGCGAAGACGTCGGCCGGCGCGCCCTGTGTGATCTGCTCGGCGAGCGTCTGGGAGCCGGCGAAGTTGAACGTCACCTTCGTGCCGGGGTGGGCGGCTTCGAACGTCTTGCCGAGCTCAGTGAAGGTGGTCTTCATGGACGCGGCAGCGAAGACCGTGACGGTCTTGCTGGCGGCGCTGGTGGTCGTGGTGCCGGCGGTGCCGGTCGCGGCCGGGGTGGTGGCTCCGCCGCCGGAGGCGCAGCCGGCCAGGACGAGCAGGGCGGCGAGGGACAGGGCGAGTTTCTTCATGATTCCTTCTGGGTCAGTGCTCAAGGACGACGTGGGTCGCCTTGACACGTGCGGTGGTGACAACTCCCGGTTCGAGGCCGAGCTCGCGGACGGCCTCCGTGGAGATCAGGGACACGACCCGGAACGGGCCGCACTGCAGTTCGACCTGGCTCATCACCGGGTCGGACAGCACTCGGGTGACGAGCCCGCGGAACTCGTTGCGCGCCGACGTGTGCGACGGGCTGCCGGGGTCGCCGGCGAGTTCCTGGGCGAGCCTGGCGAGATCCACGCCGTCGACGACGCGGCGTCCGGACTCGTCGTTGGACGCCGTGAGGCGCCCGGCGTCGATCCAGCGGCGCAGAGTGTCGTCGCTGACGTTGAGGAACTGAGCAGCCTCGCTGATCCGATAGTGCGGCACGACGGGCAGCATAGAGGACGCACCTGCGGTCGGTGGAGGCTGAATGTTCATGTGTTCGCGGATCGGGCTAGACGGGCGGAGCCGCGGGGCCGTCGGCGTGCGCGTGCGGGCGGTGCAGGACGGCGTGGTCGAGCCGAACGCGCAGGTCCGCGCCTTCGACGGTCGCCCACCCGTCGACGATCAGCGCGTAGCCGCGGGGCTCCGGGGCGGGCCAGTAGAGGGTGACCAGGGGGTTGGCCGCCACATACGGCAGGCAGATCTCGTGGGGCGCCGGCACGACCAGCTGGTGGCCCTCGACGTAGGGGTCGACGGTGATGACGCGCGGCCACGTGTCCGTCGGCAGGGTGACCAGGGCGGCAGAGCCGAAGTGCTCCAGGGTCGCGGCGAGCTGCTGCAGCGGGACGGGGATGGTCATGGGAATCCTCTCGGTCGCCGGTGACGTCGAATACACTATCGAAGTGATTCGCCCGCAGTTGCGTCATCTGATGATCTAATCTCACCGAATGTGCGGCTACCTCGACGATAGTAGTCCGTATCTGCGTCGTTGCTCCGAGACGGGATGAGTCGCCAATGGACCAGGCCTTGCGCCCGTCCCTGCTGGAGGCGCGGGACGTCCCCGGCCTGCGGCTGTGCGTGCCGGCGGCGTCCACCCGACGAACACAAGGAGGAACCGATGGCCGCTGATCCGGCACAGGCAGGCGGGGTCGCCCCGGCCGACCCCACGGCGCGCAACCCGTGGGCGCTGTACGACGCACTGATCGAGGGCGTCCCGGACGGGATCGTCGTCACCGACGCCCTGGTCAACCGGTGGGCGGCCCTCCGGACTGACACCGGCGCCGTCGGGCTGGGAATGAGCTACGAGGCCGGCCCGCGGTCGTGCCCCGACGACTGGGCCGTCCGCGGGCGTCCGCTGCGCGACGTGGCGCGCTACGCCAAGTCGTGGGATCTGCGCCTGGCCAGCCTCGGCGTCGCAGCTCTCAACGCCTGGTACGCCACACCCGAACGCCTGGACGCCCTGGCCGCGGCCGGGCACGAGGTCGTCCGCGGCCGCGCCTCGAACTTCTTCCGGCGCCACGCCGGCATCCTCGGCGTCCGCAAGACGGCCATCGTGGGGCACTTCCCCGACGTCGACGACCTGACCGGTGACGTCACGGTGCTGGAGCGGCGCACCCGCGGCAACGACCTGCCCGACCCGGCGTGCGAGTACGTCCTGCCCGGGTGCGAACTGGTGGCGATCACGGGGTCGACGGTCGTCAACAAGACGCTCCCGCGGCTGCTGGAGTTGGCCAAGGACGCCGAGGTGCACCTGGTCGGCCCGACGGCGCCGCCGTCGCTGGACGCCTACCCGCCCTGCGTGGTCGAGTTCGCCGGCTCGGTCGTGGTCGACCCCGACGAGTGCTGGCGGCTGGCGGGCCTCGGCCTGCGGACGATCGTCGAGTCGCCCGCCCTCGACATGTTCTCGATCAGTCTCGAGCCCGTCCGGCACCCGGACGTAACGAAAGGAAGCACCACATGAAGACCATCGGGAAGGTGGCGGTCGCGTGCACGGCGTTCGCGCTGCTGGCAGGCTGCACGGCCACGGCGACCGCACCGCCGGCGGCGACGACCACGACGACGGCCGGCTCGTCGGCGTCCGGGATGACGATCACCGACCAAGCCGGCCGCACGGTGACGCTGAAGGCGACCGCCACCAAGGTGTTCGGCGCCGGCCCGCCCGCGACGACCATGCTGTACGCGCTCGACCCGACCGTGCTGGCCGGCTGGAACACCGCGGTCACGGAGTCGCAGAAGCCGTTCCTGACCACGGCGTCGCAGTCGCTGCCCGTGCTCGGACGCGTCACCGGCGGCAAGGACACGTTCAACCCCGAGGTGCTGAACGCGAACAAGGTCGACCTGATCATCGACGCGGGTGACATCAACGCCAGCTACGTCGCCACCGACGACGACCTGCAGACGAAGACGGGCATCCCGGTCATCATGCTCTCGACCGACCCGGCCAAGATGGCCGAGGGCTTCGAGATCCTCGGCAAGGTCACCGGCAAGACCGACGCGGGGGCCAAGCTGAGCACCGAGGTCAAGCGCATCGCGGCGCTGGTCTCGGACGGCGCCACGAAGGCGTCCGCGGCGAAGGCGTCCGTGTTCTACTCCGTCGGCGCGAAGGGCCTCTCGACGTCGCAGTCGGGCAGCATCAACGCGCGCGTGATCGACGCCATCGGCGCCACGAACGTCGCCGGCACCACCACCAAGTCGGGCCGCATCGACATCACCGCCGAGCAGGTGCTGACCTTCAACCCCGACTGGGTGATCATCTCGCCCGACACGCCGGCGGATGCCATCGCGACCAACCCGGCGTCCGTGCAGCCGGTCGGCAGCCTCAAGGCGATCGCCGCCGGGAATTACCTCGTCGTGCCCAACGGCATGCCGTTCGGCTGGTTCGACGGGCCGCCGTCGAGCAACCAGCTGATGGGCATGATGTGGGCCGGCGAGTCGATCTACCCCGAAGCGTTCAACGTCGACCTCGCGGCCGAGACCGTTTCGTACTACAAGAACTTCTTCCACTACGACCTCAGCACCGAGGCCGCGAAGAAGATGTTGGCCACGGCCCACACGCCGGGGTTCTGAGGAGGTTGAGTGACTGAGGTGTTCGAGGTCCGGCCCATCGGGGTGCTGCGCACCGGGTTCTCCGTCGCGGAGGGAGCGCCCATCCAGGGCGCCTTCGTCCCGGACGCCGAGGGCGTCGTGGAGGTCTACGAGGAGTACGCCGCCGGGTTGGACGACGTCGAGCAGTTCAGTCACCTTCTGTTGATCTACGTGCTGCACCGGGCGGACGGGGTGGATCTCCGCCCCGTCCCGTTCCTGGACGACCGTCCGCACGGGGTGTTCGCCACGCGGCACCCGCGGCGTCCGAATCACCTGGCGGTCTGCGTCGTCCGGCTGGACCGGCGCGAGGGGTGCCGGCTGTACGTGCGCAACGTCGACGCGCTCGACGGCAGCCCGGTCGTCGACATCAAGCCGTACGTGCGGAGGTTCGACTCGGTCCCGGACGCCGCCGACGGCTGGTACGCGGCCCGGCTGCGATGAGTCCGGCGGCGTCCTGAAGCCACCCACCCCCGCGAATCCGCCCGTGTCACCGCCCGGGCGGATTTCGCTGTTCCAGGCTGCTTATGGGGGTGAGGGTCAGCTCGGACGGGCCGCCTCGAGCCGGACGATCCGGTCGCAGCGGGCCATGACCTCGGGGTCGTGGGTGATCACCAGGGTCGGCGCGCCCGCGGTGCTGCGCCACAGGTCGGTGAGAAGGGCGTCCGCGGTCTCGGGATCGAGGTGCTCGCTGGGCTCGTCGAGGATGATCGCCTGGTAGTCGCCCACCAGCAGCCGGGACGCCGCCAGTCGCCTCCGCTCCCCGCCGGACAGCGTCGAGCCCAGCTCGCCGACCGCCAGCTCGGGGTCGAGGGGGAGGCCGGCGCGGGCGAGGGCGGTCTGGACCTGGGCGGGTGTGGCGTCCTTGTTGCCGATCTTGACGTTCTCGGCGACCGACGTGGTGAAGATGTGGGCGTCCTGGGCGAGGTAGCCGAGGCGTCCGCGGGCGGCGACGGTGCCCGCCTGGGGAGGGATCAGGCCGAGGATCGTCGCGGCGAGCGTCGTCTTGCCGACGCCCGAGGGGCCGACGAGGGCGACCCGCTCGCCGGGGGCGACCGTGAGGTCGAGGTGCTGGGCGAGGGCGGGTGCGTCCGGCCAGCCGATGGTGGCGTCGGTGAGCTCGATGAGGGGGTTCGGGTCGGACGCCGAGGCGTCCAGGTCGCCGCGGCCGACCGGGGGAGCGTCCACGACGGCCTCGACGCGGGCGAGCGCAACGCGGGCGCGGGTGTAGGTCTGGGCTGCGCGGGAGAAGTCGCCGAATATCTCGTGGAGGGCCAGCGGGGTGAGGACGAGGACGGCGAGCAGGGTGCGGTCGAGGCGTCCTTCCGCGACGGCGTCCGACCCGATGACGAGGGCGGCGACGACCGCGATGCCGACGGCCAGCACCTGGATGGCGGTGGCGACGCCGCGGGAGGCGGCGGCCCGCTGCTCGGCGCGGCGGAGGGCGGCGTCGGCGGCGATGACGCGGTCGAGAGCGGCGGCGTCCGCGTCGTAGGCGACGAGGTCGGGG
>DAIRTI010000018.1:23161-38631 GCA_036803965.1 Propioniciclava sp. | reverse complement strand
GCTTGGGGGTCGCGAAGGCGGTCACGCCGGGGAAGAGCTTGGTGAGGTGGGCCTTGGCTTGTCGCGTCGTCGGCAGGTCTGCCCAGATCGATGGCCACGGCCGCTTGGGGGCCTCTGGTGCCCACTCACGCGTATACGGGACCCACTTCTTGCCGCCATCGGCGCTCGCCCGTTCCTTCCAGACGAGATCCCCGGCCTTCTGCATCGTCTCTACTCGGGCCCGACCGAGCGACCATCTCGCCTCACGGCCGTCGTCGTGGATCGGCCACACTTCCACACCGTCCGGGCCCGTAATCGGGTACCACATGGTCGGCCGGTCTTCGCGCAGGCTGTTCTTGCCGTTCTTCTTCAGCAGCCGGTCGCGGTACCGCCGACCGTCGGCGTCCGCATTCCCGTACGCGGCGAGGATCGATTCATCGTCCTTGCGGGCGAAGTGCCTTTCGGCGCCCGGCTTTTTCGTGTAGCAGAGGATGTACTCGTGGTCGGGTGTCACCCGGACCTTGTTGTCGTTGGGGCTGTCCACTTTCCGCCAGATGAAGGCGGTGACGAAGCAGTCGGTGCCGAAGACGGCGTCCATCATCACCTTGCAGTAGTGGACCTCGGTGTCGTCCAGGTGGACCCAGACTGACCCGTCGTCGGAGAGCAGCTTCCATACCTGCTGCAGGCGGTCGCGGAGCATGGTGAGCCAGATCGAATGCTCCAGCCCGTCCTCGTACTGCGTGAACGCTTGGCCTGTGTTGAAGGGCGGGTCGATGTAGCAGAGCCGCACCTTTCCGAGCAGGTCGTCTCCGAACTCGTCGAGGCTGCCGAGCGAAGTGAGCGCGTGGAGGGCGTCGCCGCGGATGAGGAGGTTGTCGCGGGCGCGCTGCGAATCGGGTTGCGTCTTGCCGACGGTGCGGTGGTTGTCGAGTAGGCGGACCTCGGCGACGCGGTGGTCTGCGGGGTCTACCCACTCGTACTGGTCGCGTCCGACGATCTCTGGGTCGTGGGCCAACAGAACCTGGTCGCGGTTCGTCCACGTGAGTTCCAGTTTCCCTCGGTGGCGGCGGGGTGCGGTCACGGGCGGCGTATCGGCCGGGGCTGTGGGGTCCAGTCGCGTCATCGTCGGTCCTTCTGGCTGGTTTGGGATCTTCTGGTGGCTTGGGTGGCGGTGGCGAGAACCGGGGATCTGGCCCGGGTGTCGTGGTCTAGACGTTCTCCGAACTCCTGGAGGAGTGCTGCCATCTTGTCGGTGAGGTCGGCGAGGTGGAGGGCGGCTTCGTCGGGTCGCGTTCGCCCGCGTTGGAGGCGGCGGACACGGGCGACGGCCGCGTCGAGATCCTCGCGCAGCGACAGGAGGTCGTGCACCTCATAGGGGTGCAGCACGACGGTGGATGGGCTCTTGCCGCTGCTCGGGGCGTATGGCGGTGCCTCGTAGGTTTCGCCGGGGTGGGTTCTGGCGAACCGTGCGCGGGCAGCGCGGACGCGGTCCTGGTAGCGCTTGTACTCCTTGGCGTGGACCTCGCAGCGGAGGCTGCCCTGGGGTGCGCGGTGGGGGGTGCGGCCGCTGTCCTCGCACCACCAGTCGCCGTCCGTCGGGTACGTCACCGCTGCCCCTGGCAGGTCCGCGGGGACTGGACGGGCGATGTCACGCGCCCAGTCTTGAGGATTGGGCGAGCGTGACTTTTCGCGACTCGCCGAGATAGTCGCAGAAAGTCACAACACGGGTGTCCGGACGGTTTGCGATCGTCGTGGCGTGTTCAGCAGGCCGCGCCGGTTCGCGTCGGCGGTGGGAGGCAATCCCGTCGCCGATGTCGGCGTGCCCGTGTGCGTGGCCGCTGGCGCGTGGTCAGCCCCGGGGCCAGAGCGCGGCGCCGAGGCCCGTTTCGAGTCGGGCGAGGACTCGGGCTTCGAGGCGGGTCTTGCCGGTGCGCACGGCCTGGACGGTGCCGACGCTGATACCGCAGGCGCGGGCCACGTCGCGGACGGACATGGCGTGGGCCGCCATGTGGGCGTCGAGGGCCGTGGCGACGTGTCGCACGGCGCGGGTGACGGCGGCGTCGAGCGCTTCGGCATCTGGGCCGGCCGGGCCGTCGTCTCGTACCTCCATGCGGTCAGCGTAGGGGTCCGCGCGGACGGCCCGTCCCGTCCTTCGAACTCCGGATCTGTGTCGACTTGCCATGGGCGGGGACCGGACGGTTACCTACGGGTGTTCATTCTGCTGAACACCTTGGGGGTTGTCCCGTGTCCGAGCTGGTCTGGCCGTCCGCCGGCTGGCTCGCGCACGGGTCAGCCTGCCCTCGCCCGCGTCATTGCCCGCACCCCGTCCAGTTCCCCGACTGGTGGCTCGCGATGAGCTACCGCGGCATCCCCCACCACCCCGACCGGGACCGGGCGCTCCACGCGGCGGTCCAGCGCATCAACACGTTCCAGGGCCACCCGCCCTTGTCCCCGGACGGCGCCATGTTCGTCCAGCAGGCGGTGATCGACGCGCTGGTCGTCGCCCCGCAGCCGGTGACCCGCGGGTGGGTGTCCGCGAGCCTGTCCGCGGTGGGCCAGCTCGTCCGGTGGGCCGAGAACACCGGCCAGCGTCTCGACAGGCAGCGGCTCCTGTCGGACGAGTCACGGGACCGGTTCATCCACGTCGAGTGCCGCACCCTCACCAAGGGCGCGCGCACCACCTACCAGTCACGCCTTGACCTGATCGCCTCAGTTCTCCTCTCGCAGCCACGGTCCACGCCGCGCGTGCCCATCCCCGCAGCAGGGCCGCTGCGTCCGCTCACCCTCACTGACGAGGCAGACCTGTGGGCTTGGTCGCACGGGATCCGCCCGAAGGGCCGCCGGCAGCGGGTGCAGGCCATGCTCGTTCTCGGGCTCGGTGTGGGCGTCACACGCGCCGAGAAGGTCCTACTGCGCCCCGAGGACGTGACCGACCACGGCGACGACGGCGTGGCCGTGGACGTGACCGACCCGCACACCGGCGAGGTGCGCACGGTCTGGTGTCTCGCCGGATGGGAACGACGGCTCCGCGAGATCGCTGCGGCGACCCCGGACGGGCATCTGCTCGTCGCTCCGTGGACGACCCGGCCGGGCGTCCCGCGCGCGCACGACCAGGCGCTGTGGACCGCGTGCCTGCGGCAACCGCCGCCGGTCGAGTTCAACAACGTCACGCTGCGCACCACGTGGCTGTGCCGCCACCTCGAAGCGGGCACCCCGCTGAAGGTGCTCATGGCGGCCGCGAACATCGCCACCGCCGAACGTCTCGTCCAGCTCACCTTGCTGATGCCGGACGTGTCTGAGGGTGACCGTGCCCGTTGGCTGCGGGGTGTGCGATGAGCCAGCCGACGGTCGTCCGCCCCCGCAAGTCGCCTGCCCCGAAGGGTGCCCGCCGGACGACCCCACCGAAGGAGGTGAACCCGCGGTCGGGTCGGGCGCTACGGCAGCTCATTCCCACGGGAACGGTTGCCGAGGTGGAGGCCGCCATCCGCCGCGTCGGACTACCCCTCGGGCACGCCCAGGGGCCATGAACGGGCCCGGGCTCGCCCGCACCGCCGCGGACGAACTCGCCGCCGACCCGGCGTGCATGACGGTCGAGCCGCGCATTGACGACGTGGACGTGGCGCGCGTCATCGACATGATCGACCGGTCCGGTCTCGTGGAGTGGGCCGAGGAGCGGCAGGACGCGCGGAAGAGGAAGCCCGGTCGTCCGCCCTTGTTCGGGTTCCGGGCGGTACTGGTGGCGATGATGCTGGCCGCCAGGACCGGCGGAGTCATGCACGGGTCCCTGTTCCGGCGAATCTTGCACCTACGGATCAGCCCCGCCATGCGGGCCGAGCTGGGCGTCGAGGCGTTCGTACCGTCGCCCGACGGGCGGAAGCAGCGGCTCGCGGTGGAGGCTGCGAACACGGCAGTACGGCGCGCGTTCCACAGGTTCCTCGCCACCGTCGACCCGTCCATCCACCCGAAAGGGAAGGAACGGCCGTGGGTCGAACTGGTGGAGAACGCGCGACCGCTCACGCTGGAGGAGCAGGTCGAGATGCAGACGGCCCTCGACATCGCCGCGAACACGGTGGTCGGGTTCGCCTATGACGCGTTGCCCGAGAGGGCCCGCCGCCGCCACGACGGGTCGGCGTGCATCGACGGCACGGGCCTGCCGCTGTTCTCCCGGGGCCGGCCAGTCGACTCCGAGATCGCCTCGTCCGACCCTGACGGCGCCTACCACGTGCGTACCGGCGACCACTCGGAAGAGTCCGCCTCCGACCTGAAGGACGCGTACTACGCGATGGAGGTCCACCTGATCGTGGCCGGTGACGCAACCCTCGGCGAACGCCAGTACATGCCCGGCATCCCGGTCGCGATGACGGCCGACCGCTCCACCGTCGACCCGTCCGGCGCGGGGCGCCGCCTATTCGCGAACCTCCAGGCCCGCGACTTCCGGCCCAACTTCCTCGCAGGAGACGGCCTCTACACGTTGGCGGACCCCGAGAAGTTCCAGATCCCCGCGCGCGAAGCGGGGTTCCGGCTGGTGCTCTCCTACCCGGACGGGCACACAGGCAGGCAGGACTCGCACGACGGCATGATCTTGGTCGAAGGACAGTGGGCCTGCGGAGCCATGCCAGACGACCTCGTGAACGCAACCACCGACGTGCGAGCAGGCCGCATCACCATCGACGAGTACCACCGGCGAGTCGCCGAGCGCTCCGTCTACGACATGCGCATCCAACATCTGGTCGACGCGAACGGCAACCTGCGAGTCGCCTGCGGAGCATCCGGCCCGTGCGCCCTCGCAAAGTGCGTCATCAAGCCCGGCTCCGAAGCGGAACGGCGCACCACCACCAGCCCCGACGGGGCCAAGTTCGACGGCCGTCCTCGCATCGACCCTTCCCCCGAGATGGTCGCCAACCCGCCGAAGGTTTGTCGACAACGGACCGTCACGATCCACAAAGACAAGGGCGCCCGCTACCTCCAAGACCTCCGCTACGGCAGCCAAGAGCAGACCGACGTCTACAACGCCCTCCGGCAGGCACAGGAAGGCTTCCACGGATTCGCAAAGGACGAAGCGGAAGAAGCGCTCGGCGCGGCAGGCAACCGTCGCATCCGCGGGAGGGCGGCACAGACCATGATGGCCGCATTCCTCATCGCGGCCGCCGGACTCCGCAAAGTCGACACGTTCATGCGCGAGGCCCAACAGGACGAGAACGGCGATCTGTACGTCGTCCGTAGGCCCCGCGCCGACAAGGCCAGTCCACCACCGGGCACCAAACGCCCCAGGCGCAAGACGACCTGACCCCACCCCCTGAGCTGCATTTGCACGCTCAAGCGCGCCCGCGAGCGGCCACCCGCCCTCGCTGAGGCGCGCTAACCGTCACGGGAGGCCGCCAGCAGCGGCACCACCGGCTCCAAGCGGGCCCCTACAACGTCGGAAGCGCCGCCCAACCACACCCTTCATGGGCTGGCGGACGGCGCTTCCGACTTTTGTCGGTCGGGTCACCGATTTGTGTCGGTAGCCCCTGGCGGTGGCGGTGGGATTTGAACCCACGGAAGGGAGACCCTTCACGCGCTTTCGAGGCGCGCTCCTTCGGCCGCTCGGACACGCCACCGCCGGAGAGAATACAAGGGGCCTCGTCCCGGACGCCAATCGATCGATCCGGGAGCCGCCACGACCGGACCCGCGGGAAGGTCAGCGGTGGGCGTCGAAGAAGCGGCGCAGCACCTCACTGCAGTCGTCGGCCAGGACGCCGGCGGTCACCTCGACGCGGTGGTTGAGGCGCGGGTCGCGCACCACGTCGCGGAGCGACGACACCGCGCCGGCCTTGGGGTCGAAGGCGCCGAAGACGAGGCGTCCGACCCGGGCGTTGACGATCGCGCCCGCGCACATCGTGCAGGGCTCGAGCGTGACGACGAGCGTGCAGTCCTCCAGGCGCCAGCCGGAGCCCCCGCGTCCCAGCGCCTCGGCCCCACGCCGCAGGGCGAGCATCTCGGCGTGGGCGGTCGGGTCGCCGGTGAGCTCGCGCTCGTTCCCGGCCCGAGCGAGGATCGCGCCATCGGCGTCCAGTAACACGGCGCCGATCGGGACGTCCCCGCGCAGCCCGGCCGCGGACGCCTCGGCCAGCGCCTCGCGCATGGCCGCGTGCCAGCGGGTGGCGCCCGGGGTCACAGGCCGGGACTCACAGGCCGAAGCTGGACGCGACCTTCTTGTACACCCCGCCGAAGCCGATCTTGCCCACGATCTCGTAGACGAGGTCGACGGGATCGGCGTCCAGGTCGGCGCAGAGCTGCTCGAGGTCGAACTCGGACAGGCCGGCGTCCGCGAACATGTCGAAGTCGCCGACGGGGCCGGCCTCCTCCTCGTCGTCGGGGATCTCCTCGCCGAGGTAGTCGGCGGCGTCGCGGGCGATCGGCCAGTCGTTGGCCGCCACCGAATCGGACAGCAGCACCTCGACCTTCTTCCCGCGCACCCGGACGAGCACGAAGAAGTCCGAGTCGATCACGACCGCGCCCAGCGCGCCGGCCTCGCCGGGCACTCGGCGCAGCTGGCCGACCAGCTCGTCGAAGTCGTTGGCCAGGTCCTTCGGCAGGGCGATGGCGGCGGGCTTGCCGTCCTCGCGGTAGAGGGCCAGGACGAGGTCGATCTCGTCTTCCTCGGCGTCGTCGGGGTAATCGTCCTCGTCGTCGGTGTCGTCGGCGTCCTCATCGTCGTCGTCGACATCGTCGGCGTCCTCGTCGTCGGAGGAGGAGAGGGCGCTGAAGTCGTCGACTTCGAGGTCGTCGAGGCCGGGCCGGTCATCCCCGCGCTCGGCCAGCTGGGCGTCGAATTCCTCGGCTTCGCTCATGGCCTCTCCCTTTCGTCCGAGTCCCCATGTTGTCATGGTTGGCGCTCCGAACGCAGCCCTTCGCTCCTGACCGGGGTCAAGCGCACCGAGCACACCGCGCCGTGTGAAAAGGTGGTCGTCGTGCATTTGATCGATGTCGACCACCCGCTCGTCTCGCACAAGGTCCGGCTGCTGCGCAGCGTCGAGACCCCGTCCCCGCTGTTCCGCGACCTGGTCGCAGAGCTCGTCACCCTGCTGGCCTACGAGGCGACCCGGGGCGTCCGGGTGGCCGAGACCGAGGTCGTGACGCCGCTCGCCACCACCACGGGCCTGCGGCTGTCGAACCCGCGGCCGCTCGTGGTGCCGATCCTGCGCGCCGGGCTCGGCATGCTCGACGGCATGATGAGCCTGATGCCGGCCGCCGAGGTGGGGTTCGTGGGGATGGTCCGTGACGAGGAGACCCTTCAGCCGTTCACCTACGCCGAGCGCCTGCCGCAGGACCTCTCCGGACGCCAGTGCTACGTCCTCGACCCCATGCTCGCCACGGGTGGCTCGCTGGGCGGCACCGTGCAGTTCCTCGTCGACCGCGGCGCCGACGACATCACCTGTATCTGCCTGCTCGCGGCGCCCGAGGGCATCGAGAACATGCGCCGGCTGGTCGACCCGATCGGCGTCCCGACGACCCTGGTGGTCGCGGCTATCGACGAGCGGCTCAACGAGCGCGGGTACATCCTGCCCGGCCTCGGGGACGCCGGCGACCGCCTCTACGGCCTGGCCCAGTAGCCTCTGGCCCAGTAACCACCGACGACCTACGCTCGCTGCACAGGCGGACGCCGTCGGCGTCCACTCAGGTTTCCGGCGACGAAAGGAACCGCAGATGAGCGAGAACCCCGCTGACCGCGTGGACGACATCTCTTCGGGCTACGGCGTCCCCGACGCACCAGCCCACATCAGCGACGAGGCCGCCGAGGCGATGCTGGCCTCCCGGCTCGCGGCCGAGCAGGCCTCCGGTGTGCTGCCGGGCTCCGGCGTCCCCGAGGCCCCGCTACCCGAGGCGGCGGCTCCCGTCGACTCTGTCGAGCCCGCGCCCCAGGAGCCCAAGCTCGAGGACCCGGCGTCCGGCTTCGGCGTCGACCCGATCGTCCTCGATCGCCCGGACGCCGCCGGCGGCGGGTCCGGCGGAAGCTGGTAGGAGTTCGGCGCGCCGGTCAGAACCGGCCCGTTCTGCCGGTGGCGTCACACGATTCGCAGCTGAACCCAGTCAAAATCCCCAATTAATGCGAATCGTGTGACGCTGCCGGTCGTTCCTCGCCCGGGGCGCCCCTCAGCGGGCCAGGCCGTCGACGGCCTCGGCGTCCGGCAGGTCGAGGAACGACGTCCCGGGGATGAACAGCTTCGAGCCACGGATGCCCGAGCCGATGCAGGCCCACTCGACGGCGAGGGCGTCCGGGTCGATCCAGATCGGCCACCCGGACGGCACCCCCACGGGCGTGATGCCGCCGTACTCCATGCCGGTGAGGGCGACGGCGTCGTCCATGGGGGCGAAGGAGGCCTTGCGAGCGTCCAGGCGGCGCCGGACGACGTTGTTCACGTCGACCCGTTTGTGGGCCGGGGTCATACAGACGACGTAGCGCTCGACGCCCGCGCGCACCCCCCGCACGACCACGGCGTTCACCGACCACTCCAGCGGCAGGCCGTACTCGGCGCAGAGCGCCTCGGTGTCGGCGAAGGCGGGGTCGATGGTCGCGACGAGGGCGTCCGGGACGTGCCGCAGCCCCTCGGCGACCGGCGGCGCCACCAGCTCAGGATGCTCGGCCGCGGGCAGGGGTGCGAGGCGTCCGAAGGCGGCGGCCGTGGGGATCGGGGCGGTCATGCGGCGTCCCCCTTCACAATCGCCGCGGGCAGCTGCCCATCGAGGCCGTCCAGGCTGACGGCGTTGTTCTTGCGCTGGTAAGCGGCGATGCCGTCGGACCCCTTGCGCTCGGCCCAGGCCGGCATGAGGTCGCGCTGGCCGACGAAGTCGTACAGAGGGACGCCGAACCCGCAGCTCGTCTGGCACGAGTCGACGGTCATGTCGAACACCTGCCGAGCGCCGGGCAGGGTGGGGAAGAGTGCGACGAGTGCGTCCCAGTCGGGGTCGCCGGGCTGCACGGTGCGGGCGGTGCCGTAGAGGCGCAGGATCCAGGGCTTGCCCTCGAAGGCGCAGAACATGATCGTCATGCGGTTCACCGCGGCCAGGTGCGCGGCGGTCTCGTTGCCCGAACCCGTCCCGTTCAGCCAGGCCACCCGGGACGCCCCCAGCACGCGCAGGGCGTCCAGGCCCTTGGGCGAGACGTTGACGCGACCGGCGGCGTCCGCGGTGGCGACGAAGAACATCTGCTGGCGTCCGATGAAGTCGACCAGCTCGGGCGTGATGGAGTCGTACAGCTTGCCCATGGACGCCATCCTGCGACGGCGTCCGCCCGCGGCCAAGCGCGTGTCAGCCGCTGGACGATCCCGGGGTCTGGACGCGCGATCGCCCCTCGTCGTCCGTGTCAGGCCGTCGACTTCACGTCGAACACGTCGGCCAGGGTGACCGGGGTCAGGCCCTTCTCCTGGATGATGTGGACGATGCGTCCCATCACCTCGATCACCGGCGGGTGGTTGGCGTGCCCGATGACCAGGCTCTGCGGCTTGAACCACTGCTCGGCCAGGTTGACGATGTTCACAGGCGGCTGCACGCCGGCGTCCCCGAGCGAGCCGAGCCACATCGTCACCGCGGGGTAGCCGAGGTCGGCGAGCTGGGCGTCCGTGCGGGCGTTGTGGCTGCCGAACGGCGGACGCAGGAACGGGCGTCCGGTGACGCCGTACGTGTTCTTGAGGTACGTCTCGTTGCGGCGCACCTGGTCGGTCAGCTCGGCGGAGCTGATCTTGACGAGGTCGGGGTGCGACCAGGTGTGGTTGGCCATGAACACCTGGCCCGACTCGACCATCGGACGCAGCTTTGGGGCGTGCTCGGTCCAACTGGGGTTGACGCCGTTGACGAAGAACGACAGGCGCAGGCCCGTGATGCGGGCGAGTTCGGCGTAGGCGCCGACCACCGTGGCGTTCGTGCCGTCGTCGACGGTGAGCGCGATCGCGTTGCCCTTGCCCGGCAGGGCCTTCAGCGTGCCCTTCGGCACCGGCACCGACACGATGCCCTGCGGCGCCGAGAAGACGCGTCCGGGCAGGGGGACGTCCAGCGGATTGTTCGCCGTCGAGATCGACGTCGGCAGCGCGGACGCCGTGGGCGTCGGCTCGGTCGCCGGTGACGTCGGTGCCTGGACGCCGGGGCTCTCGGTGCTCTCGGGTAACTGCGTGCACGCCGACAGCGCCACGCTCACCGAGGCGGCGAGGACGGCGAGGAACTCACGGCGATCCACCCGGGCACTCTAAGCCGCGTTCGCGTCAGGATCGAGGAGGGTCCGCGGGCCAGTCGCTAGTAGTAGTACGGGAAGGCCGACCAGTCCGGCGGACGCTTCTGCAGGAAGCTGTCGCGTCCCTCGACGGCCTCGTCGGTCATGTAGGCCAGGCGGGTCGTCTCGCCCGCGAACACCTGCTGGCCGATCAGGCCGTCGTCGATGGCGTTGAACGCGAACTTGAGCATGCGCTGCGACGTGGGCGACTTGCCGCAGATCATGGCCGCCCATTCGAGGCCGACGTCCTCGAGCTCGGCGTGCGGGACGACCCGGTTCACCGTCCCCATCTCGTAGGCCCGCTGGGCGTCGTAGGTCTGACCCAGGAAGAAGATCTCTCGCGCCACCTTCTGCCCCACCTGCCGGGCCAGGTAGGCCGAGCCGAAGCCGGCGTCGAAGCTGCCGACGTCGGCGTCCGTCTGCTTGAAACGGGCCTCCTCCGCGGACGCCAGCGTCAGGTCGCAGACCACGTGCAGGCTGTGCCCGCCGCCGGCCGCCCACCCGTTGACAAGGGCGATCACGACCTTCGGCATGAACCGGATCAGCCGCTGCACCTCCAGGATGTGCAGGCGTCCACCCTCGGCCTTGACCCGTCGCTCGTCGACGGTCTCGGCGGTGTCGCCCCCGGCGTACTGGTAGCCGGAGCGTCCTCGGATGCGCTGGTCGCCGCCCGAGCAGAACGCCCAGCCGCCGTCCTTGGGGCTGGGCCCGTTGCCCGTCAGCAGGACGCACCCCACGTCCGCCGAGCGCCGCGCGTGGTCGAGCGCCGTGTACAGCTCGTCGACGGTGCCGGGACGGAACGCGTTGCGCACCTCGGGCCTGTCGATCGCCACCCGGACCGCCGGCACGTCCTTGGCGCGGTGGTAGGTGATGTCGCTGAACTCGAAGCCGGCCACCGGCTCCCAGAGCTCCGGATTGAAGGGGTTCTCGGACGCCATGGGCTCAACCTAGACCCCGGTTGTGGGAGAGTTTGACACCGACTACGGGACGTAAGTCTTCCATCCTCGCCGGCCGACCCCGCCGGCGCCGACGAACGGAAGTCCCATGGAGTACCGCGGACCCCTGCCCGACATCGAGATCCCCGATGTCAGCCTCTACGACCTGCTCTTCGGCGGCCTCACCGAGGCGGACGCCGCGCGCACCGCGGTGCTCGACCACGCCAGCGGCGTCCGGCTCACGATGGGCCAGGTCCAGGCCCAGACGGACTCCTTCGCCACCTGGCTCGCCGCCGAGGGCATCGGTCCGGGGGACGCCGTGGCGATCCTGCTGCCCAATGGCCCCGAGTACCTGGCCGCCTTCCACGGCATCGCCCGGTCCGGGGCGGCGACGACGCCGATCAACGCGACCAACACGGCGTCCGAGATCGCCCGGCAGCTCACCGGGACCCAGGCGAAGAAGCTGGTGACGCACCGCGTCCTGCTGCCGCAGGCGGCGGCGGGAGCGGCGACGGCCGGACTCACGGCGTCCGACGTCATCGTCGCGGGGATCGCGACGAAAGCCGAGCGCGAGGCGGCGCGGGGGCACACGGCGTGGAACACGGTGCTGACCACGCGTCCCAACCCGCCGCGGATACACATCGACCCCGCCACGCACATCGCCTGCCTGCCGACGAGCTCGGGCACGTCCGGGCTGCCCAAGGCCGTGATGCTGAGCCACCGCAACCTGGTCGCCAACATGCTGCAGTTCAACGAGGTGCTCGCCCCGCTCGGCGAGGACGTGTCGCTCGTGGCGTTCCTGCCCTACAGCCACATCTACGCGATGACGACCAACCTCAACTACGGGCTGTACCGCCGAGCCGCGCAGTACACGCTCTCCGGGTTCGACCCGGCGCAATTCCTGACCACCATCGCGGTGCACAGGCCAGCGATCCTGTTCGTGGTGCCGCCCGTGGCGGCGTTCCTCGCCAAGCACCCGGCGGTCGCACAGGCCGACCTGTCGTCGCTCAAGCTGATCGTCTGCGGCGCGGCCCCCCTCGACGGACGCGTCGGTGAGGCGCTGCAGGAGCGGCTCGGCGTCCGGGTCGTGCAGGGCTACGGCATGACCGAGCTCTCGCCGGTGACGCACGTGATCCCCCTCGACCGGCGCGACATCGACCTCGGGACGATCGGTCCGGCGATCCCGAACGTGCGGTTCCGCGTCGTCGACCCGGAAACGGGACGCGACGTCGACGCGCCCGCCGAGGGTCAGGAGAGCGCCCCGGGCGAGCTGTGGTGCGCGGGCCCGAACGCGATGCTCGGCTACCTCGGCGTGCCGCGTGACATCGACGCGGTCCTGGACGACGACGGCTGGGTGCACACCGGCGATCTCGTCACCGTCGACGGCGAGGGCGTCGTGCGCATCGTCGACCGCATCAAGGAGCTCATCAAACGCCGGGGCATGCAGATCGCGCCGGCCGAGCTGGAGGCCCTGCTCTGCGCCCACCCCGCGGTCGCGGACGCCGCCGTGCTCGGGGTCAACGCCACCTCGGCCGGGGCGACCGGCGAGCAGGTGCCGCACGCGCTGGTGCAGCTGCGTCCGGGGATGGAGGCGACGGCGTCCGAGCTGACCCAGTGGCTCGCCGAGCGCGTGGCGCCCCACAAGCGGCTGGGCGGGGTGCACTTCGTCGACAAGGTGCCCCGGTCGGCAGCGGGGAAGATCCTGCGCCGGGAGCTGCCGGCCCTGCTACCCCGTTAGCTCCAGCTCGTCGCGGAGCTGCACCGCGAACCCTGGGACGTCGGTCATGATCGCGTCCACGCCGAGGGCGAGCTGCTTGGTGAGGTCCTTGGGCTGGTTGACGGTCCAGACGTTGACGGCGAGCCCGCGGTCGTGGCACTTGGCGACGAGCTTCGGCGTGGCCGAGCGGTAGGGCGCGTGCAGAGCGGCTGCGTCCAGGTCGGCGACGTAGCGCCACGGTTTGAAGAGCCGCTCCGAGACCAGGGCCCCCAGAGGCTGGTAGGCCCCCAGCTTCCGCAGGGTGGCCAGCGTGTAGTGGTTGAAGCTCGAGAACATCACGCGCTCGCCCACCCCGGACGCCCCCACCACCTCCAGCACCCGCCGCTCGATGCCCCGGTAGGGCAGCGCGTCGGTCTTGAGCTCGACGTTCGCGACGGCGTCCGAGTCTCGAATCAGCTCCAGCACCTCGGCCAGCAGCGGGATCCTCGTGCCGTCGAAGCCCGTCCAGCCCGCGGACGCGTCCAGGCGACGCAGCTCGTCGAGGCTGTGGTCGGCGACCCAGCCGTGGCCGTCGGTCGTCCGCTCCAGGGTCTCGTCGTGGATCACGACGACCTCGTCGTCCCTGGTCAACTGCACGTCGAGTTCGATGCCGTCCGCGCCCTGGCCCAGCGCGAGCGCGAACGCCGGCAGGGTGTTCTCGGGCGCGTCGGCGCTGGCACCGCGGTGCCCCCAGATCTCGGTCACGTGCGACAGCCTGCCAGCGAGCCCGGACGCCGTTGGCGCGATTCCGCAGCGCGGGCGGCGGGCGTGGCGTCCTCGTCAGGTCTGGTGCGGCTTGTCGGCCGATGTGAAAAGTTGGGACGCCGCTGGCCGCGGGTGGGCGTCCGGGCGCCGCTAGGTTCGCCTGCGTGAGGACTCCCACCGCCATCGACGCCATCGCCGACGACTACACCCGCAAGCTCGCCGTCCTGTCGCCGCTGACCGCGACGGCCATCGGCATCGGCGGCCACGACCACCTGATCGACGACCTTTCCCCGGCGGGCCACGGCGCGCTCGCCGACCTCAATCGCGCCACCCTGACCGCCCTGGACGCCGCCGCCCCGGCCGACTCGACCGACGCCGTCACGGTCGCGGCGATGCGCGACCGCCTGGCCCTCGACCTCGAGCTGTACGACGCCGGCGAGTACATGGCCGACCTGAACGTGATCGCGTCCGCGCCGCAGACCCTGCGCGACGTGCTCGACCTGATGCCGACCGACACCGAGGAGGACTGGGCCAACATCGCCGGCCGCATCGGACGCGTCCCCGAGGCCGTCGCCGGCTACCTGGAGTGCCTCCGGGCGGGCGCGGCCTCCGGACCCGTCCCGGCCCGCCTGCAGGCCGAAGAGATCGCCAAGCAGGCCGACGGGCTGGCCGATCCGGCGTCCTCGTTCTTCGTGACGTTCTGCGCGGGGGCGAGTCCGGGTGGGATGCCGGCGAGCGGCGCGCTGGCGTCCGAACTGGAGGCGGCGGGGAAGGCCGCCGCGGAGGCCTACGGCACCCTGGCCCGCTACCTGCGCGAGGACCTCGCCCCCCGCGCCCCGCTCGCGGACGCCGTCGGGCGCGAGCGCTACGAGCGGTTCTCGCGGCTGTTCGTGGGGGCGAAGGTCGACCTCGACGAGACCTACGAGTGGGGCCTGGCCGAGCTGGCGCGCGTCGTCGCCGAGCAGGACGCCGTGATCGCCCGCATCGCGGGTCCTGGCAAGTCGGTGCAGGACGCGGCCGCGGTGCTCGACGGGGATCCGGCGCGAGTCCTGCACGGCACGGACGCGCTGAAGGCCTGGATGCAGGAGACGTCGGACCGCGCGATCCGGGAGCTGAACGGGGTGCACTTCGACATCTCGGAGCAGATGAGCCACCTGGAGTGCTGCATCGCGCCGTCGGCGTCCGGGGGGATCTACTACACGGGCCCCACGGACGACTTCAGCCGTCCCGGACGGATGTGGTGGTCCGTGCCCGAGGGCGTGACCGAGTTCTCGACGTGGAACGAGAAGACGACCGTCTACCACGAGGGCGTCCCGGGGCATCACCTGCAGATCGCGCAGGCCGTGGCGAACCGCGATGAGCTGAACATGTGGCGGCGGCTGGTGTGCTGGACGTCCGGGCACGGCGAGGGCTGGGCCCTGTACGCCGAGCGGCTCATGGACGAGTTCGGCTACCTCGCTGACGACGGCGACCGGCTCGGCATGCTGGACGCCCAGAGGCTGCGGGCGACGAGGGTGGTCCTGGACCTCGGAGTGCATCTCGGGAAGCCCGCCCCGGCGCGCTACGGCGGCGGCATCTGGGACGCCGACAAGGCCTGGGCCCTTCTCAGCGACAACGTGACGATGGAGCCCAAGATGCGGCGGTTCGAGCTGAACCGCTACCTGGGCTGGCCGGGACAGGCGCCGTCCTACAAGATCGGCCAGCGGCTGTGGGAGGAGATCCGGGCCGCGGCGACGGCGTCCGCCGTGGCGCGCGGTGAGGTGTTCTCGCTCAAGGACTTCCACACCCGGGCGCTCAACCTCGGCTCGCTGCCCCTGGACGTGCTGAGGGCCCAGTTGGTCGGGTAACC
>DAIRTI010000018.1:0-23061 GCA_036803965.1 Propioniciclava sp. | reverse complement strand
ACGCCCTTCACGATCGTGGCGAGGGCTCCGGCCAGGGCGATCGCGATCATCAGGACGCGCGCCGCGCTCGAGCTCACCCGCCGCGACAGTATGTTGCCCAGGAACAGCCCGCTGGCCAGGGCAGCGAACGCCACGACCCACACCGAGACGTCCAGCATCGGCCAGCCGCGGGCGCCGAGGGTGGCGAGGCTGATCCCGGTGAAGTAGAGCTGCAGGGTGGCCACGAACGACTCCTGGGCCCACCCGGTCGACAGGGCGTACAGCACCACCGGCGGCCCGCCGACGCCCGAGATCGCGTTCATGAATCCCGACAGGAACCCCGCGGACAGCAGGCCGGGCGTCCCCTTGAAGACGCGCGCCCGCTCGCTCGCCACGGATGCCAGGATCGCCACCACCACCAGCACGCCCAGCACGATCGACAGCACCGGCGCCGGCAGCACCCGGATCAGCCACGCGCCCGGGATCAGGCCCACCAGCGCCGGCACGAACAGCTTCCCGGCGGTGAGCACCTCGACCCTCCGCCACAGCGTCACCACCAGCGTGATCGAGGACGCGAACCCCAGCGCCATCAGCAGCGACACCCCGTTGTTCGCGCCCAGCAGCAGCACCAGCAGCGGGGACGCCACGAGCGTCAGTCCCATGCCGGTCATCCGCTGCATTCCAGCGCCCACCAGCACGGACGCCCCCACGAGGGCCAGGACGGCGGCGTCCATCTCAGATCCTCCGCGCCAGAACAGGCCGGACGCCGACCCGCACCTGGATCGGCTCCCTTTGCCCACCGACATGGACGATCTCGTCGCCGTCGACCCGCACCTGGCTCGCGTAGCGCTTGAGGGCGGCGACCATGGCGTCGCGATGGGCGCGCAGGTCGAGCGTGACCGCGGGGCTCGCGTCGGCGTCCGGACTCTCGGGCCACTCGGACGCCCCCGGGCGCGGCTGGGAGACGATCTCGACGAGCGGGAGTCCGAGAGCGGACGCCGCCGCGCGCACCGGCGCGTGCAGGAACGTGTGGTCGGGATGGCCGTAACCGCCGTACGCGTCGTAGCCGACGAGGAGGTCGGCGCCCACGGCGGTCGCATAGGCGGCGATGTCGGCGGCGACCTCCTCGGGATCGGCCGAGGTCAGGGCGTCGGCCGGGGCGTCCGGGTCGGGGCCGGCGAGGGTCTCGGACGCGTCCAGCCAGACCATGCCGGAGTCGGCGTAGACGCGAGTGGGCTCCCCGGCACCGCGGGCGGGCGGGGTGCCGAGCAGGGCCGACCCGGCGGCGCCGAGGGTGTGGCAGGCGCGCTCCCACTCGGCGAGGCGCAGGGCGGTCAGGTCTCCGCCATGCGCCAAGACTCCCGGACGCACCTCGCCCTGCTCACCCCGCGTTGCGGTGAGGACGAAGCAGTGCCGTCCGGACGCCGCCAGCGCCGCGATCAGCGCCCCGGTCGAGATCGTCTCGTCGTCGGGATGCGCGTGGACGAACACGATCCGCCGCGCGTCGCGAAACGGAGGCCCGAAGGGCGGGATGTCGGAGGTGGTGGGGCCGAAGAGCACCCACAGAGGCTAGTCCTCTCCACCCCCTTCGATGTTGCCTCCGGTTTCATAGCGTTTCCCCGCGTTGTTACGCGGGGAAACGTCTGGCAACCGGAGGCAACTTCCACGAAGGGGACGCCGCCCGGCCCGGTACACACCATCAACCCGGCCGGCCAGGACCCGGGTCAGTAACCGCGGGAGGTGTCGTCCGGGGTCTCGCCACCCGCCAACCCGGCCACGTATTCCTCGGTGGTCGTCGGCTTGGAGAACATCGGGTAGTCGTAGGCGATCGCGTTGTCGTGCTCGGCGGCCGAGGTCGCGCCGACGGCGTCCGTCAGCGTGATGACCTCGTAGCCGCGCTCGTACGCCGACCGCATGGTCGACTCGACGCAGCAGTTGGTCAGGAACCCGGCCAGGGCCACGGTCTTGATGCCCTTGGAGCGCAGGATGAAGTCGAGGTTGGTGGAGGCGAAGGCGTCCAGGCCGCGCTTGCCCTCGATGACGATGTCGCCCGCCTCCGGCTTGACGTCGTCGACGATCTCGGCGCCCCAGCTGCCCTTCACGAAGGCGGTCGAGTCGACGACCCCCTTGAGGATGCCGTACGGGTGCGACGTGATCTCGTGGTAGCCCTCCTGGAACTGGATCGGGCTGTGGATGACCGTCACCCCGGCCGCCCTGGACGCCTCCAGCGCCTTGCGCGCGTGGTCGAGCATGCCGGTGGAGTCCATCGATTCGGCGACCGCGCCGTGCAGCGCGCCGCCCTCGCTGGTGAAGTCGTTCTGGAACTCGATGAGGACGAGTGCCGTGGTCTCCGGCTTCATGATTGCCCCTTTCGCTGCGGTGGATGGCTTCGACAGTAGTCCCGGCCCGCGGCGGGGGGAATGGACGCCGCAGGTGCCGCCGCCGACGACCGCCCGCGGGGGAATTCCGGCGCGCGATCGACTCCTCGCTCCCAGCAACGGCGCGTCGAACTTCTGGTGTCGAATTCGCCCCGCCTCGTCCTCCGGAGAACTCCCTCAGGCGTCCGGACCCTTGTCGCCCGACTCGGCCTGGTCGACGCGGGCCTTCTGCCACTCGCGCTCTGCGATGATGACCTGCCGCGTGGGCTGGAAGGCGTTCATCAGCTCGCCGAACATGCCGCCGCCACCTCCGCCGGTGCTCCGCTTGGTGCGCCGCCAGTAGATCCAGCCGCGCGCCTCGGCCCACAGCGCCAGGCGGTCGAGCAACACGGCCGCGGCGACCACGACCAGCACCCACATCCACCACTGCACGGCGTCCAGGCTACGTGGGCCGGGGTTGCATCCCCCGGCAGCCTGACGTAGGACGGCTCTCATGTGCGAGTACTGCGGCTGCCGGGACATCCCGCTCATCGGACGCCTCTCCGAGGAGCACTACGAGGCCGTCGACGCCCTCGGCGTCCTGCGTCGCGCAATCGCCGCCGCCGACGCCGCCCAGGTCGCGGACGCCGTCGCGCTGCTCTCAGCGCACCTGTTCCCGCACAACGATTCCGAAGAGGCGGGGCTGTTCCACGAGCTCGCCCAGGACGAGTACTTCGAGCCCACCGTCACCGAGCTCATCGACCAGCACCGACAGTTCCGGGGCCTGATCGAGCGCATCGCCGCCGGCGAGTGGGACGCCTACGCCCCCCTCGAAGAGGCCCTGCGCCACCACATCGACCGCGAGGAGAACGGGCTGTTCCCTGCCACCGCAGTCGCCGTCGACGGCACCACCTGGGAGGAGATCGACCGCCTCACCCACGAGTTCAACCACGCCCACCACCGCGAGCACGCGCACGCCGAGGCCGAGGCGTTCGGCGTCCCGCACGAGACAGCAGGGACGCCGTCGGCCCAGCCCGCGTCCCCGGTCGTCTCGCTGGACGACCCGTACCTCCTGCGCCAGGCCACCCCCGCGGACGCCGCCGAGCTGGTCGCGCTGTGGAGGCAGTCCGGGCTCGACGTGCCGACGCCCGAACTGGTCGCCGAAGAACTGGCGTCCGTGTCGGCGCTGCACCCGCAACTGGCGCTGGTCGCCACCGCGGGCGGGTCGATCGTCGGCAGCATCCTCGGCACCTGGGACGGCCGCCGCGCCTGGATCAACCGCCTCGCCACCCGCCGCGACTGGCGTGGACGCGGCGTCGCCGGCGCGCTGCTGGAGGCGGTCGAGGACGCCGTCCGCGCGCTGGGCGGCCGAAAGGTCAACCTGCTGATCGAGGCCGACAACTACGGCGTCGTCGACTACTACGAGGCCCGCGGCTACGCCGCCGACGACCTGATCTTCATGGAGAAGTACCTGTAGGCACCGCCCGCATTTCCAAGCTATAACACCGGGGGGATCTTGCCGCAAGGCCCCCCATGAGGCGCAGAATCTCGCCTCGTGCCAGCCCTCGACCCCGCCGAAGCCTCCGTCTTCAACCTTCCCCCGCGCCTCGCCGTCAAGGCCGATCCCGTACTGATCGGGCCCGACGAGCGCCACTTCTTCATCATCGCCCGGCGCCTGGACGGGCAGATCGCCGACCTCTCCGTCCAGCTGGACGCCCTCCGGCGCGCCCCCGCCGGCAGCGGTCGCAAGGCGCTGGACCGCGACCTCGAGATCCACCGGATCAGCGCCCGGCTACGCCTGTTGCGCCGCTACGGCGCCGACCTCTGTCTGGGCCGGGTGGTGCCGGCCGACGGGTCCGAGCCCCTCTACATCGGACGGATCGGCCTCACCGACGCCGCCGGCGAACCGCTGCTGATCGACTGGCGCGCGCCGGCGTCCGAGCCCTTCTTCGCTGCGACCCCGGCGAACCCGCTGGGGCTGGCCAGCCGACGCCGCTACCGCTGGTCCGCCGGACGGGTCACCGACTACTGGGACGAGGCCCTGAGCCCGGACGCGGCGTCCGGTCAGCTGGCCCTCGACGACGACTCGGCGTTCATCGCGTCGCTGGGCAGCAGCCGCTCGCCCCGCATGCGGGACGTGCTCGCCACCATCCAGGCCGACCAGGACGCCATCATCCGCGCCGGCTCCCACGGCGCGCTCGTCGTCGACGGCGGCCCAGGCACCGGGAAGACCGTCGTCGCGCTGCACCGGGCCGCGTACCTGCTCTACGCCGACCCGCGGTTGGCCGGGCACCGCGGCGGCGTCCTGTTCGTCGGCCCGCACGAGCGCTACCTCGCCTACGTCGCGGACGTCCTGCCCAGCCTGGGCGAGGAGGGCGTCCAGACGTGCACGCTGCGCGACCTGGTTCCGGAGGGCGCCACAGCCGTTCCCGAGCCGGACGCCGTGGCAGCCCGCCTGAAGGCGTCCGCCGAGATGGTGCAGGCCGTCGAGCCGGCGGTCGCGCTGTACGAGGAGCCGCCCACCCAGGGCATGGCCGTCGAGACCACCTGGTCGGACGTCTGGCTCAGCCCGGCGGACTGGGCCGAGGCGTTCGAGGCGCCCGACCCCGGGACGCCCCACAACGAGGCCCGCGACGAGGTGTGGGAGGCGCTGCTCGAGATCGCCGCCGACAAGGGCGAGGACGCCGACGTCCCCCGCGAGGCGCTGCTGGCGTCGCTGGCCCGCAACGAGGACCTGAGAGGCACTTTCGGCCGGACGTGGCCGATCCTCGAGGCGTCCGAGCTGGTCTCCGACCTCTGGTCGGTGCCCGCCTACCTGCGGCGCTGCGCGCCCTGGCTGAGCCCGGACGAGGCGCGCGCCCTGCGCCGTCCCGAGGGCTCGCCGTGGACCGTCCCCGACCTCCCCCTCCTGGACGCCATGCGGCAGCGGCTGGGCGACCCGAAGGCGTCCGTGCGGCGACGCCGGCGCGAGGAGGCGCTCGCGGCCGACCGCGCCTACATGGACCGCGTCGTGCAAGACCTCCTGGACGCGAACGACGACCCCGAGAGCCCGCTGCCGCTCCTGCGCCGCGACAGCATCCGCGACGCCCTCGTGCACTCCGAGGCGTTGTCCGACCTGACACCCGACCGCCTCGCCGGACCCTTCGCGCACGTGATCGTCGACGAGGCCCAGGAGCTGACGGACGCCGAGTGGCAGCTCCTGTTGCGCCGCTGCCCGTCCCGCAGCTTCACGGTCGTCGGCGACCGCGCGCAGGCCCGCCGCGGCTTCCCCGAGACCTGGGAGGAGCGCCTGGCGCGCGTGGGCTTCGACACCGTCGCCCGCGCCACGCTGACCGTCAACTACCGGACGCCCGAGGAGGTCATGGCCGTCGCCGAGCCGGTGATCCGCGCCGCGCTGCCCGACGCGAACGTGCCCACCTCGATCCGGTCGGGCGGCGTCCCGGTGCGGTACGGCACGGCGTCCGAGCTGGACGGCCTCGTGCGCGACTGGCTCGCCGCGCATCCCGACGGCGTCGCCTGCGTCGTCGGGGACCCCGACTTCACAGGGACCCCGCGTGTCGCCTCCTTCTCACCGGAGCTCGCGAAGGGACTCGAGTTCGACCTGGTCGTCCTCGTCCACCCGGACGCCTTCGGCGCCGGCATCGAGGGCGCGGTCGACCGCTACGTGGCGATGACCCGCACGACCCGCGAGTTGGTCATCCTCTCCCGCTGAGATTCACCCGCCCGGCGTCCGGCTCGTCGGCGTCCGGTGCGATTCGATGGACCCATGGTCAACTCGAGGTGGGTCAGGACGGGGACGGCGGCGATCGTGGGGACGGCGTCCGGAGTGCTCCTGGCGATGACGCTCACCGCACCCGTCGCCACCATGGCCGGCTGGGTGGTCGGCGGCGTCGTCTTCTCCGCGTGGACCTGGCTGCACGTCGGCCGCATGGACCCGGCCGAGACCCGCAGCCACGCCATGCGCGAGGACCCGGGCCGGGCCGCCGGCGACCTCATCCTGCTGCTGGCGAGCCTGGCGTCCATCCTGGGGGTCGGCTACCTCATCGCGGCCAGCGCCACCAAGCACAGCAGCAGCCCCCTCGACGCGCTGCTCGGCGTGCTGGCGGTGATGACGTCCTGGACCGTCGTCCACACCCTGTTCGCCCTGCGCTACGGACGCCTCTACTTCCGCGAGGACGAACCGCCCGTCGACTTCAACTCCGACGACGACCCGAGCTACGCCGACTTCGCCTACCTCGCCTTTACGATCGGCATGACCTACCAGGTGTCCGACACGAGCCTCAAATCCCCGGCGCTGCGGCACACCGTGCTGCGCCACGCGGTGATCTCGTTCCTGCTCGGCGCGGTGATCCTGGCCTGCACGATCAACCTCGTCTCGCAGCTCGCGGGCGGCGGCGGCTGACAGACGGACGCCGACGGCGTCCGAGCCCTTACAGACCCTGCAGACCGCGGACGTACGCCGCCTGCCCGGCGTGCTGGGACGCGTCGTCGATGATGCTGACGAGCCGGACGCCGCGCGTGACGGGGGGATCCCAGCGGGTGTCGACGACTTCGTCGAGGCAGTCGGGGTCGAGTCCGTGCAGGTAGGCGGCGGTGGCGTCGGCGGCGGCGTCCAGGTAGCCGGTGAGCAGCGAGAGGTCGGAGACGACCACGCGTCCGGCCTCCGCGGCGGTGTGCCCATAGCCCATGGACTCGCGCGGCAGGTCGAGGGCGAAGCGGTCCGCCCAGCCGCTGGCGAGCCACACCTGCTCGGCACCGGACATGTGGGCGATCTGCGCGTCCTGCTCGCGGGCGATGTGCCAGACCAGCCAGGTAATCGAGTTGTGGCCGCCGTCCGGACGCCAATTCGCGCCCTCGGCGTCCAAGCCCTGCAACACGCGATGGCAGACACCGCGGCTGCGTCCGTGGGTCTCGATCAGGATGTCGATCGCTTGCATCGTTCCTCCTCGTCGTCGGATCGGCCGTGATCGACGTTAGCCCTGCGACGGGGCGCGGCGGGGGCGTCCGGCCTCTTACGCGGGCGCGGGATTGTGCCTAGTGTCGAGGTGTGACGACGACGCGGAAGGAGCCGACATGAACACCGAGCAACTCGAGCGGATCCGCAGCGGGAAGGGCTTCTTCGCGGCCCTGGACCAGTCCGGCGGCAGCACGCCGAAGGCACTGGGGCTCTACGGCATCGCGAAGGACGCCTACTCGACCGATGAGGAGATGTTCGACCTCGTCCATGAGATGCGGACGCGCATCATGACCAGCCCCAGCTTCGACGGCGAGAAGGTGCTGGCCGCCATCTTGTTCGAGCAGACCATGGACCGCGAGGTTGCCGGCCTGCCCACCGGCGACTACCTGTGGGAGCGCAAGGGGATCGTCCCGTTCGTCAAGGTCGATCAGGGGCTGGCGGAGTCGGGCGACGGCGTCCGGCTGATGAAGCCCATGACGAAGCTGGACGCGCTGCTCGAACGCGCGTCCAGCAAGCGCATCTTCGGCACCAAGATGCGGTCGGTGATCGACGAGGCGAATCCGGTCGGCATCTCGAACGCGGTCGCGCAGCAGTTCGCCGAAGGGGCGCGGATCGCGGCGGCGGGGCTGGTGCCGATCCTGGAGCCTGAAGTCACCATCACGGCGCCCGACCGGGGTCACGCCGAGGACCTGCTCAAACAGGAGATCTTCGCGTTCCTGGAGAGTTGGCCGGAGGAGCGGCCGGTGATGTTCAAGCTGTCGATCCCGGTTGCGGACGGCTTCTACTCCGACCTCATCGCGCACCCGAAGGTGCTGCGGGTCGTCGCGCTGTCGGGCGGGTTCTCGCGCTTGGACGCCGACGAACGCCTCGCCCGCAACCCCGGCCTCATCGCCAGCTTCAGCCGCGCTCTGAGTGAGGGGCTGACCGCCCAGCAGTCGGACGCCGACTTCGACGCCATGCTCGCTGCCTCCGTGGACGCCATCTACGCCGCCTCGATCACCTAGAGAATCGCCGATGCCTGTCACGCAACACGTTGTCGTGCGCCATTTCGCCCAGACGGACGCCGACGCGGTCGCCGCCCTGATCCGGGAGACGCTTCTCACGTCCAATATCGCCGACTACCCCGCGGAGGAGTTGGAACTGTTGGCCGAGTGGTACAGCGCGCGGGGGTTGATCAGCCGGATGGGGCTCACCGAGCGCCTGGTCGCCGTCGTGACCGAGGACGGCGAGCGCATCGTCGGCACCGCCGCGCGCCGCGAGAACAAGCTGGAGGCCTTCTTCGTGGCGCCGTCGTGGCAGCGCAAGGGAGTGGGCGAGCAGTTGCTGGCCGCGTTGGAGGACTCGGCCCTCCACGGTGCCATGCGGGCCATCTGGCTGGAGTCGAGCCTGACCGCCGTGGGGTTCTACGAGCGGCTCGGCTTCACGGCGGCCGGTCCGCCGCGCGACAACGGCGACGGCCTCGTGGTCGCCATGCGCAAGCGGCTCTGAGTGCTCCTGCCGCGGACGCCTCGCACGCAAACTGGAGGGTTGTGCTCCGATGTCGAACCACAACCCTCCACTATGTTTCGGCGGCCCGCGCGCCCGGCCCTGTGTAACCCCTGAGGGCCGGGTAATTTCGATGGCATGACCGATGCCTTCACCGAGGCGATCAGCACCGACGACTCGCCGGCGCCCGAGCCGTCCCGCGCGCGGATCCCGCTGCTCGGCGACCCGCACACCGAGGCCAACGAGCACCTCCTCGACGATCTCGACGAGGCCGACGCCCAGTGCACACGTCCCGACTGCGGAGCCGACGACATCCACGCCCCGCTGGCCAACTCGGACGTCCAGAACTGAGGGCTGAGGCACCCGTCAGGGCCCGGTGGACGATCCGTCCATCTGGCACTGGACGGTCTTTGAACGACGCCCGGGAACGGCCCACCCGCGTACTGACTCGCCGACACCAGAGAGCGACAACAGCCCGGTCTGGATCGGCGACCCGCGGTGGGTGCCTGGGCTCGCACCGGGACTGCGTCACACTCGACCCCCGAATTCGGGCGATTCGGGGCTTCTGGAGGCATCGAGTGTGACCCATTCCCGGATTCGTCCTGTGGATACTGACCGGAACGGCTCGGCGATTCCTATTGAGAGGGCATGCATGCCGAGCTGGTTCAGATCCTTGCCACCGAAGGCGCCATCCGCCGCGCCGACCACCCCGGGCTCGCCCGCCTCTGCGACTGGGCGATCGAACACGGAACACTCGCTTCCATCCTTCAGGGGGTGTACGTCTCGCCCGACGCCATGGGGGACGCCACCGTCAGAGCCGTCGCAGTCTGCCTGGCCGATCCTGATGCAGTGATCGTCGGGCGCGCCGCCCGGGCCTTCCACGCAGGCAAGCCCCATCAGGGATCCATCGACGTCGTCTCTTGGCGGCTGCGTCCTCGTCGATGGCTTCGCGTGCAGCGCCGCTCGCTCCAACCCGAGCTGGTGATCCGGGGTCGAGTGAACCTGTCCTGCCCAGCGCTCACCGCGCTTGACCTTGCGATCGACACCGGAGGCGAGAGCATCGACGACGCGCTCCGGTCGGGCATCAAGCTGGCGGAGCTGCATGCGGTGCACGAGTCGCTGGGCAGTCGCCGCGGGCGCACAGAGATCGCGCGCCTGCTGGATGAGTCACGCGACGAGCCCTGGTCGCCGGCCGAGCGCCGCGCCCACGTGCTGCTGCGTGAGGCTGCGATCACGGGTTGGAAGGCGAACCTCCCCGTCAAGGACCAACATGACAGAGTCTTCGCCTATGGCGACTTGGGCTTCAGAGCCGCCCATCTCATCGTGGAGATCGACGGCGACGACTGGCACCTGTCACCCTCTCAGGTGCTGCGCGACCGGGCCCGCGACCAGCGGTTGACCGAGCTGGGCTGGACCGTCGTCCGCTACTCCGCGCGCCAGGTCTTGGACGAGCCAGAGGCCTTCATCGCCTGGGTGCAGGCCTCCCTGGTGAGCCGCGCGGCGCTCGCGCGGGCAGCCTGAGGGGGCGAGGACCGCTTAGCCCACGGGCAGGTGGGTGCGGGGGGCCATGCGGGGACCCCTCCGTGGGTGTCCCGGACCCGCCAACTCCAGCAGGCGCTGCACTCGATAGCGGTGGCCCCGGTAGGGCTCCAGCAGTTCGGCGAGGCCCGCGTCGTCGACCTCCTCGCCGATCAGCGCCCAGCCGATGTTGCGGGCCACGTGGTAGTCGCCGAAGGCGACGGCGTCCGGATCGCCGTGGGCGCGCGAACGCACCTCGGCCGCCGTCCACACCCCGATGCCCGGCACTGTGCGCAGCAGACGCTCGGCGTCCGGGCCGGGCAGGGCGATCGTGCGCTGCAGCGCATCGGCCACGCACGCGGCGCGCAGCAGGGTCGTCCACCGCGCGTGATCGATGCCGAGCCGGGGGAATTCCCACGTCGGGATCCGCCGGACGGTCACGGCGTCCGGCGCGATCCACAGGTCGAGGGCCGGTCCGGGCGCCCGCTCGCCGAACCGGCGGACGAGTCGACGGAACCCCGCGAACGCCTCCTGGCCGGTGACGCGCTGCTCGATGATCGCGGGCGCGAGGGCGTCCCAGACGACGCCGCCGCGGCTGACCCGCCAGTGCGGACGCTCATGCACCGCCCGGCGCAGCGCCTCGTGCAGCACGGGCAAGCCGGACGGGTCGTCATAGGCGCCCAGCATCGCGGGCAGGTGGTCGAGCGCCCAGGACGCCCCGGGCCCCCACGCGTCCGCCACGATCTCGCCGGACGCCGCCAGCGCCAGCACCCCCAACGTGGCCGGGCCCTCCGGCGTCCGCAGGCCGCGCCAGTGGCGTCCGGACGCGTCGATGCGATACGTCGGGTCGCCAGCCCCTCGCCGGAGGTGCGACCAGACCTGCCCGACCGGGCACGGCCACCCGGGACGCCAGACCCGTCGCATCCCTTCCACGGGCGACACCCTAGGGGCTCGCTCCGACGATCGGGCGACGTCCCTTCCGCCTGTCGGTGGCGCCGAACAGAATGGCGCGCATGCTGCTCATCGACCTGGCCACGGCGTCCGAGACCGTCGCGGCGACCCGCTCGCGGCTGGCCAAGGTGGACGCCCTCGCCCAGGCCCTCGCCGCCGCCGGACCTGACGAGGTCGAGATCGCGGCGTCCTACCTGGGCGGCTCGCTGCGCCAACGCCGCACCGGGCTCGGCTACGCTTCGCTGGCCCACCTGCCCGACCCGGCCAGCACTCCCACCCTCACGGTCACCGCGGTCGACACCGCCTTCGAACATCTCAGTTCCTTGTCAGGGCCAGGTTCAGCCACCGCCCGCGCCGCCGCCTTCGGCGAGCTGATGGGCAACGCGACGGCGTCCGAGCAGCGCTACCTCGCCGGACTCGTCGCCGGCGAGCTCCGCCAGGGCGCCCTCGACGGGCTGCTCCTCGAGGCCGTCGCGAAGGCGTCCGGGGTGCCCCCAGCAAACGTCAGAAGGGCGTCCATGCTGGCCGGTTCCACCCCCGCGATCGCCCGGGCGGCCCTGACCGGCGGCGTCCCGGCCCTGGCCGCCTTCGACCTGCGCATCGGCACCGCGGTGCGCCCGATGCTGGCGACTTCGGCCCCGACTGTGGCCGCGGCTCTGACCAAGGCGTCCCCGGGTGGCGAGCCGGTCGCGGTCGAGGCCAAGCTCGACGGCATCCGCATCCAGGCCCACAAGGACGGCGACACCGTCCGCGTCTTCACCCGCTCTCTCGACGACGTCACCGGACGCCTCCCCGAGATCGCGGACGCCGTCCGTTCTCTCCCCGCTGAGCGCGCGATTCTCGACGGCGAGGCCCTCGCGGTCGACGCCGCCGGGCGCCCCCACGCCTTCCAGGACACCGCGTCCAGCTCGGCGACCCAGGGAGTCCGGAACCTGCCTTTGACCCCGTGGTTCTTCGACGCCCTCGCCCTCGACGGTTCCCTCATAGACCTGCCCCTGACCGAGCGGCTCGGGGCGCTGGCGTCCGTGGTGCCCGAGAAATATCGCGTCGAGCGCCTCGTCACCGCCGACCCGGACGCCGCCGAGTCCTTCTCGCGGGCCGTCCTCGCACAGGGCCACGAGGGGGTCGTGGTCAAGAATCTGGCCGCCCCCTACGCCGCCGGACGCCGCGGCGCCGAGTGGGTCAAGGTCAAGCCGGTGCACACGCTCGACCTGGTCGTGCTGGCGGTCGAGTGGGGGTCCGGACGCCGCCGCGGCTGGCTGTCGAACATCCACCTGGGGGCCCGCGACCCCGCCACGGGCAGATTCGTCATGCTCGGCAAGACCTTCAAGGGCATGACCGACGAGATGCTCGCCTGGCAGACCGAGCGCTTCCTGGCGCTCGCGACCGAGCGGGGCGACTGGGTGGTGAGGGTGCGTCCCGAGCAGGTCGTCGAGATCGCCTTCGACGGCCTCCAGCGCTCGACCCGCTACCCCGGCGGCGTCGCCCTGCGGTTCGCGCGCGTGGTGCGTTACCGCGATGACAAGGGTCCTCAGGACGCCGACACCATCGAAACCGTCCTGGCTCTGGCGTCGCGTCGGCCGTCGGACTGACCACACGACGCCGTCGGCGTCCGGCTTCAGTTCTGGACGTCCGAGTTGGCCAGCGCGGCGTGGATGCCGTCGAAGCCGCAGTCGGCGAGGCCGCAGTCGAAGTGCGTTTCCTCGAGATGGTCGAGGAGTTGCTCGTTGGCCTCGGTGTGCGGGTCGCCGCGCCGTTCCGGTCAGTATCCACGGGAACGAATCCGGGAATGGGTCACACTCGATGCCTCCAGAAGCCCCGAATCGCCCGAATTCGGGGGTCGAGTGTGACGCAGTCCCGGTGCGAGCCCAGGCACCCACCGCGGGTCGCCGATCCAGACCGGGCTGATGCCGCTCTTCAGGACTTCACCCTCGCCCGCTGACTGGATGCACCGGGCTTGGCAGCCGGTGCTTAACTGCCTACCGGCTCACCCGGAGATGGGCGATCAGGCGGGCCAGGAATGTCTCGCAGTCGGCCAGTTGGTCCAGGGCGATCGACTCGTCGGCGCGGTGGGCGTCGCCGATGTCTCCGGGACCGCACACCACGCACGGGATGCCGCCCGCGGTGAACACCCCGGCTTCGGTGCCGTACGTGACCTTGTCGGGGGTCGATTCCAGACCCAACTCTCGTCCGAGCAACACCACATCCGCATCCGCGGGCATGTCGAGCCCGATGGTTGAGGCGAGCACCTCGACCGTCACCGACGCCACCGGATTCTCCGCCTTCATCCTCGCCTCGACGCCGGCACAGAACTCGCGCAGCTCTTCCAGCACGGTCGCGTCGTCGACACCCGCCAGCGCACGGAACTCCAGGGTGACCGCGCAGCGCTCCGGCACGATGTTCACCCCGTTGCCACCCTCGATCATCGTCGTGGACGCTGACGTGTACGGCAGCGGGTAGGCCTCGTCGAACGGCCCCGAGTCGCGCCAGGCATCGGCCCGGCCACGCCAGTACGCCACGACCTCGGACGCGTACTCGATCGCGTTCACCCCGCGGTGGGTCAGCGACGAGTGAGCGGCCACCCCCGTCAGGATCACCCGCGCGACGTTGATCGACTTGTGTCCTCGGATCATCCGCATCATGCTCGGCTCCCCCACGAAGCCCAGCCGCGGCGACAGCCCCGCCTCGTGCAATGCGGCCACGAACGACGGCGCCCCGAGGCAGCCGACCTCCTCGTCGTAGCTCAGCCCGAGATGCACCGGCTCGGCGAGCGGCGCGGCCAGGAGCTCCGGCAGCGCGGCCAGGCAGCACGCAATGAACCCCTTCATGTCGGCCGTGCCGCGCCCGTACAGCCGCCCCGACCGCTCCACCACCGTGAACGGGTCCGACGTCCAGGCCTGCCCGTCCACCGGGACGCAATCCGTATGTCCCGAGAGCAGCACCCCGCCGGTCACACCCCCAGCCGCGTCGGGCACCGTGATCGCCAGGTTGCCCTTCCGCCCATCCGCGCTCGGGAACAGCCTCGGCTCAAGCCCCAACTCCCGGACCCGGCCGGCCACTGCGTCCAGCAGAGGCAGGTTCGATTCGCGGCTGGTCGTGTCGAAGCCGACGAGGCGGGTCAACCACTCGATGGTTTCAGGAGAGGGGCGCGTCATGGCCCCTTTTCTACCAGCCGCCCCGGCGGACCACCGCCGGCGCTTCGCCCACCGCGGCAAGAGTTCGCACGCTAGGACGCCGCAGGTGCGGTCAGCCGCCGAGCCAGTCGCTCGCAGGTCTGCACCGCCTGGGGCAGGCCGACATCGTTGAGGTGTCCGTGCGGGACGCCACAGGCCGTCACGAGCTCGACCTCGACCCCGGCAGCAGTCAGCTGCGCGGCGAACGCCTCCCCCGACGCCCGCAGCGAGTCGAACTCGGCGTTCTCGATGTACGTGGGCGGGAAGTCAGCCAGCGACTCCGCGAGAGACGGAAAGGCGTCCCCGGTGGCCGAGGCGATCGGTCCACCGAGGTAGTTCAGCGTGAAGCTTTCGTCGTGCCCGAACAACAAGGCCTCGGGCGTGCGGGCGAGGGTGGCCATGAGCTCGTCCGAGATGTGCGTCGGCACGTCCGCGTGGCAGGCCGGGTAGACCAACAGTGCTTGCCAGGGCGAGATTCCGGCGCCCACCCCGCGCAGGACCACCGAGCCGGCGAGCGCGCCGCCTGCGCTGGCCCCGCCGACCGCGATCCGTCGAACATCGACCCCGAGCTCCCGCGCCTGCTCCCGCAGCCACTGATAGACCGCCCAGCAGTCGTCGTTCGGCACCGGGTAGTGGACGCCGCCCAGCGCCAGCCGGTAGTCCACGGCCACGACGACCGCGTCGGCCAGGTCCGCCACCCGCCGGGCCGTGTGATCACCCTCGGGCATCTCCAGGTCGCCGAACACCCAGGCGCCCCCGTGCAGCCACAACAAGGCAGGACGCAAGCCAACGGCGTCCCGCAATGGCCGATAGACCCGGATCGGCACCGGCCCGTGCGGACCCGACACGGTGGCGTCCCACGCGCGCACCTCGGGCAGGTCGGCGGGACCGAAGGGGGCGTCCCAGGCGGCGCGGCGCTCGGCCTGCTCGGGTGTGTCCGGTGGGGCCAGCAGCGATGGCACGGGCAGCCCGTCGACGAGGTGGAGCCGCGCGGCGTACAGCGGGTCGAGCTGCCCCGAGCAGGGCAACGGCCCAGCTGCAGGAGTGCTGCCGGCCGGGCCGTCGGTGGTGGATGTCACGGGTCCTCCTCCCGGACCCCGATCAGGGGCCCGGAAGGCAGGCTAGCGCTCAGGCAGCGCCCGCAGCGGAGGCGTTCGCGGCGTCCAACAGACGCTGGAAGTCGGCCGGATCGGCCCCGCTGAAGCCGACCAGCGCGGCGAGCGGCAGCTCGGCGAGCATCGCGGCGGCGTCGACGCCGAGGCTGTCGTTGTCGGACGCCCCGAAGATCGATCCTTGCATCATCGCCGTCGCGGCTTGGGCGAACACCGGGTTGGCCATGGCCTCGACCACGGTCGAGTCCATCGTCAGCGGACGCACCGGCTCGTTGCCGGCCACCTCCACCGTCGCGGACGCCCGCAGGTCGCGGCTCGATGCGCCCACCTCGACGGTGTACTCGCCCGACTCGATCACCCACGCCGCGTCGAGCACCGACCAGTAGGCCAACTCGTCGGCGGCGATCTCGATCACGACCCGCTCGGACGCCCCGGGCTCGAGCGTCACGTCCGCGAAGCCCTTCAGTTCACGGGGCACGCGCACGACCGCCGAGGACGCCTTCGACACGTACGCCTGGACGACCTCGCGCCCCGCCCGGTCGCCCGTGTTGGTCACGGTCACCTCGACCCGAAGGCCATCATCGGACGCCGTCGCCGCGAGATCGGCGTAGGCGAACGTCGTGTACGACAGGCCGTGTCCGAAGGGGAACGCCACCGGGGTCTCGGTCTTGTCGTAGCCGCGGTACCCCACGAACAGTCCCTCGCCGTAGCGGACGCCCGTGGTGTCGCCCGGGAAGTTCAGGTAGCTCGGCACGTCGGCCAGCCGGTTCGGGATCGTCTCGGTCAGCTTGCCCGACGGGTTGACCAGGCCGAACAGGACGTCGGCGAGCGCCGGCCCGCCGGCCTGCCCGAGCAGCCAGCCCTCGACGACCGCACGCACGCGGCCGGCGAACGGGACCAGCACCGACGAGCCGTTGCTCAGCACGACGACCACGTTGGGGTTGACGGCCAGGACCTCGTCGAGCAGTGCCAGCTGCTCGGCCGGCAGGTCGAGGTCCTTGCGGTCGTAGCCCTCCGACTCGTGCGCCTCGCCCAGGCCGAGGAACAACAGCACGACGTCGGCGTCCTTCGCGACCGCGACGGCGTCCGAGACGGCGTCCGCGGGGGCAGGGACCTTGGGGTTGGTGGAGAAGCCAGGCGCGAACGGCACCTCGCCGCCGACGATCTCGCGGATGCGGTCGAGCGCGTTGTCGAGTCGGGTCGGGTTGACGCGCGAGGATCCGGCGCCCTGGTAGCGCGGCGTCCGGGCGAACTCGCCCACGACGCCCACGCGGGCGTCCGACGAAAGGGGCAGGACGCCGTCGTTCCTCAGCAGGACGATCGCCTGCTCGGCGGCGGCGCGTCCGAGGGCGTGATGGGCGGCCTCGTCGAAGGTGTCCGGGGCGTCCGCGAGGGTGGCTGCGGCGCGACGCATCACGCGCTCGATGCGCTCGTACGCCGTGTCGATCGTGGCCTGGTCGATCTCGCCGGCCTCGAACGCGCGCACGGTCGCGGCCTCGTGCACGGCGTTCGCGGGCATCTCGAGGTCGCAGCCGGCTTTGAGGGCCTTGACGCGGTCCCAGACCGCGCCCCAGTCGGAGACCACGAGCCCCTCGAAACCGAACTCGTCGCGCAGGACCTCGGTCAGCAGGAAGTGGTTCTCGGACGCCTGCACGCCGTTGACCTTGTTGTAGGAGCACATGACGGTCCAGGGCTGGGACTCGCGGACGACCTTGCCGAAGGCCCGCAGATACATCTCGCGCAGCGTGCGGTCGTCGATCTGAGAGTCGCGCCGCATGCGGTCGGTCTCCTGGTTGTTGGCCGCGAAGTGCTTCAGCGACGTGCCGACGCCCTCGGACTGCACGCCCTCCACCAGCGCGGTGGCGAGCTCGCCGGTCAGGTACGGGTCCTCGGAGAAGTACTCGAAGTTGCGTCCGCAGCGGGGGTCGCGCTTGAGGTTCGCGCCAGGCCCGAGCAGGACGCCGACGCCGAGTGCCTTGGTCTCTTCGCCAAGGGCGACGCCGACCTGGCGGACCAGGTCGCGGTTCCAGGTGGACGACAGCCCCACCGCCGGCGGGAAGCACGTGGCCGGCTCGGACGCCCCGAGGCCCACGTGATCGACATCACCGGACTGCTTGCGGACGCCGTGCGGCCCGTCGGTCACCATGACCGCTGGGAGGTCGGCCTCGGGGACGGCGTTGGTGTGCCAGAAGTCGCGTCCTCCGGTGAGGGCGATCTTGGCGGTGACGGGGACGTCGGTCATGGGGAGCCTCTCCTTTGCGGGATCCGATGCGGTGCCTAAAACAGAGTAGTCTATGTTTTAGAGTTCAGTCAAGGTTCGCAGCGTCCCTCGGGATCTGCGCCTGAGCGGCGACAGATTGTGCGGCCCGGCCATGGGATTCGCCCGCTAATCGGCACGGGTCGGCGAAGGCAGACCTTGACTCTAAAAGTTGGATCGAACAAGTTTTAGAGATAGAATCATAGGGTGACAGTCACTAAGCGCGGCCCCCGAGGCCCCTACGCCAAGACCGCCCTGCGGCGCGCCGGCATCGTCGACGCAGCTCTCGCTCTCGTGATCGAGAAGGGCCACCGCGACGTCACCACCACCGAGATCGCCGAGCGCGCCGGGGTCACCGAGTCGACCCTGCTGTACCACTTCCCCACCAAGGACCACCTCCTCGTCGCCGTGCTGGCCGAGTCCGAGGAACGCGACCGGCAGCGCGAGGCCGCGCTCGCGGCGTCCGGGCATGTCGGCAGAGAGGCGGGACTGGCGGCGTCCGAGCAGTCTGGGCGCGAGGGGCGGGCGCGTCCCGGCGACCAGGAGTGGAACGCCGAAGTCATCGGACGCCAGGCCGAACTCAACGTCGCGCACGCCGAAACGCTCCGGCTGTTCGTGCGGATGGCGGCCGAGGCGACCGAGCCGTCGCACCCGGCGCACGACTGGTTCCTGGCGCACCACCGCGCCGCCTACGCCGAGTTCGCCGACGCCCTGCGCCGCATGCAGGACGCCGGCCAGGCCCACCCCGACGTCGATCCCGAGCGGTTCGCGCGGCAGATGGTCGCGGTGTGGGACGGGCTGCAGTCCCAGTGGCTGATCGACCCGAGCTTCGACCTCGCGGACGAGGTTGTCGCCGCCTTCCGCACCCTCGCCCGCGAGGACGCCATGGCCGCCAAGCGCGCCATGGAGGCCCTGGCCGCGGGACTGTAGGGCTACTTCACTCCGGCCGCGAGCGTCTCGGTGAACTGCGCGACCTCCTGGGCGGTGTGGCGAGTGCTGCCCTCGACCGTCACCACGGACCCCGTCGCCAGCAGGACGCCGCACGTCGCCCCCTTGCCCGTCTTGCTCACGCCGGTGCAGTAGACGCTGCCCAGTTGCAGTCTCGTGTCTGACGCCGCCTTGTCGAACGCCGCCTTCGGGTCCGGCGCGTTCTTGACGATGCTGGCCTGGTAGACGTCGCCCGAGCCGGCACGGAACGTCGCGCTGTCAAGCACCGTCGCCGTCGACTTCCGGGTGCTGGTATCCAGCGAGTACGCGCCGGCGGTCGCCGGGAGGCGCGTCATCTTCGGCGCGAACGCCCCGAGCAGCCACGCGATCGCGAGGCCGACGAGCAGCAGCGCCACCACCGCGCCCCCGATGACGAGCAGCCGAGACGGACGCCGCACGGCCAGTTCCTCGGACGCCTCAGGCGTCAGTTCACCGGTGGCCGGCTCGGCGGCCGGCGGTTCGAGGACGACCGGCGGCACGTGGGGCATCGGGGGGTGGTGCGGGCCGGCCGGAGGGGTGAACGTCCCGCCGACGCTCGGCGGCGTGTACCCGGACGCCGGAGCGTTCGGCTGCGCCTGGGCGCTGACGCCGGGCGGCGTGTAACCGGACGCCTGGGGCCCCGCTTGCTCCGTCAGGCTCACCCCAGGCGGAACGTAACCAGTCGCCGAGGCAACGGGCGGCGTCCCAGGGCTCGCGCCGGGAGGAACGTAACCGGCAGCCGGCGTGCTCGGCTGCCCGGACCCAACCGCACCCGGCGGAACGTAACCAGCCGCGGGCGCGTCGGACGGCGTCCCGGCACTGGCGTCCGGAGGCGCGTAACCGGCGGCGGCGTCCGGCCTCGGGGTTTCTTCGGAGGAGCTCTGATCGGGGTCCCGCTGCTTGTCGGGAGGCAGATACTGCGGCGTGCTCACGGGTGAAGCCTAGGGCGTCGAGTCGCAACCCGTCCTTACCTACGCTACCGTAGGTAAGGTGATGACCGAGGCTGAGACGCGTCCGAGCGAGCAGAAGCCCCGTTGGCGCGGCTGGCTGCACGCGGGGATGGCGCCGCTGGCGCTCTTCGGTGGACTGGTCCTGCTGGTACTGACCCCGACCGTCGGCGGACGCGCCGCCGCGGCCGTCTACACGCTCACGATGCTGGCGCTGTTCGGCAACAGCGCGGTCTATCACCGCGGTACTTGGTCCGAGCGTGTGCAGCGCGTCTTCCGGCGCATCGACCACGCGAACATCTACCTGTTCATCGCGGGCACGTACACGCCGCTGGCGGTGCAGTTGCTGGCGGGGACGTCCCGCACGGCGCTGCTCGCCCTCATCTGGGGCTGCGCGGCGACCGGGGTGTTGTTCCGCGTCTTCTGGCTCGGCGCGCCGCGGTGGCTGTACACGGCGCTGTACGTCCTCATGGGCTGGACCGCCCTCTTCTGGCTCGTCCCCTTCTGGATGGCCGGCGGCCCCGCGGTCGTCCTCCTGGTCGTGGTCGGTGGCCTGATCTACAGCTACGGAGCGCTGGTCTACGGGCGCAAGCGTCCGGATCCATCCCCGACCCTGTTCGGCTTCCACGAGATCTTCCACGCCTGCACGGTCGCCGCCGCGCTCTGCCACTACGCCGCGATCTGCGTCGCCACCTTCGCGCGCTGAGGTTTCAGCGGGACGCCGCGGGTGCGGTCCCACTGAGGGGTTGCGTCGAGGTTCAGAGGGACGCCGCGGGTGCGGTCGCAAGGACCGTCGCGCTCACGATCACCCGATTACCCTCGTAGCCGACCACCGTCTGACCAGGAGCGACACCAAGAATGGGCGTGTCGAGCTGGACGGTCACCCCTTCTTCGGATGCCTCGAACCGCGCCGGCACCGGCTCGCCGTGCGCGCGGACCTGGGCGAACCCGGCCCACTCCCCCACACGTGGACGCGCGGCCCAGGTCGGCGTCCCACCCTCGATCGAGGCAACGGCCAACCGCTCCTTCGGACCCACGATCACGGTGTTGTCGGCGACCGAGACGCGCAGGACGTGCCGCGGGCGGCCGTCGGGCGCGGGGCGTCCGAGATGCAGGCCGCGACGCTGACCTACGGTGAAGGCGTGGGCGCCGTCGTGGCGTCCGAGAACCTGGCCGGACTCGTCGACGATGTCGCCGGGAGCCGTGCCCAGCCGGGCAGCCAGGAAGCCGGCGGTGTCGCCGTCGGGGATGAAGCAGATGTCGTGGCTGTCGGGCTTGGCGGCGACCGCGAAGCCGCGGGCGACGGCCTCGGCGCGCACCTCGGCCTTGGTCGAGTCGCCGAGCGGGAACAACGCCCGGCGCAGCTGCGCCTGATCGAGGACGCCGAGGACGTACGACTGGTCCTTGGCGGGGTCGACCGCGCGGTGCAGCTCGACCTCATCTGTGCGGGATTCGACGAGCCGGGCGTAGTGGCCGGTCGCGACGGCGTCGTAGCCGAGGGCGATCCCCCGGTCGAGGACGGCCGCGAACTTGATCGCCGCATTGCAGCGCAGGCAGGGGTTCGGGGTGCGGCCGGCGGCGTACTCGGCGACGAAGTCGTCGATCACGTCAGCCTCGAAGCGGTCGGAGAGGTCCCAGACGTAGAAAGGCACGCCGAGCCGGTCGGCGACGCGTCGTGCGTCGTCGGCGTCCTCGCGGGTGCAGCACCCCCGCGAGCCGCAGCGCAGCGCCGCAGGGGCCTTCGACAAGGCCAGATGCAGTCCGGTGACGTCGTGGCCGGCGTCCACGAGACGCGCGGCGGCGACGGCGGAGTCGACCCCGCCCGACATGGCCGCCAGCACCCGCATCGCCCCTCCTTCCGCGTCCACCGAGCGGCCAGGCTACCCGCGCGCTCCCCGGCGCCCGAACCCGTCATGAGCCCTCAACCGGGACTGCGTCACACTCGATGGCTGAATTCGGCCGACTTGGGCCGATTCTGGGCATCGAGTGTGACGTACTCCCGGTTGAGGCGGGGAGACCATCGGTGCGGAGGCCCCGCGCTCGGGTCCGCAGCACCTGAATGCCGGTCGCCCCGACAGGGCGGGCCTCGCGGCCGCCCTGAGCGCGGTGCCGATCAGGCGATCATCAATAGGCGGCGCGAGCGCGGGCGACTGCGTCGGGCAGGGCGGCGAGCAGCCGGTCGATGTCGGACTCCGTCGTCTGCGGTCCCATCGAAAACCGCAAGCTCCCGGACGCCTCAGCCGGGGTCCGGCCCATGGCGAGCAGGACGTCACTGGGCTGGGCGACCCCCGCAGAGCAGGCCGAGCCGGTCGAGGAGTCGATGCCCGCCTGGTCGAGCAGCAGCAACAGGTCGGAGGCTCGACACCCGGCGAAGCACACGCTGACGATCGCCGGCGACACCTCACCGTCGCCATTGCCGCTTGCCATCGGCACCTCCGCCAGGCCGGCGACCAGCCGCGCCCGCAGCCCCGCCAGCCGGGACGCCTCGGCGTCCAGTCGACCGACCGCCACCCGCACCGCCTCAGCCAGCCCCACCGCGAGGGTCACGGGGACCGTCCCCGGACGCAACTCGCGCTCCTGCGCACCGCCGACCCCCACGGACCGCGGCGTCACGCCGCGCCGCACCAGCAGGGCGCCCACACCGACCGGGCCCCCCAGCTTGTGCCCGCTCAACGACAGCAGGTCGAGCCCGGACGCCCCGAAGTCGACCGGCAGGTGCCCGACCGCCTGGACGGCGTCCGAGTGCGCCCAGGCGCCGACGGCGCGCGCCCGCTCGACCACCCCGCCCACCGGCTGCACCACCCCGGTCTCGTTGTTCACCCACATCACGGACGCCACCGCGACCGTCTCGTCGAGCAGCGCACCAAGAGAGTCGAGATCGACCACACCGGACGCCAGCGCCGGCGCCACCCGCACCGACTCGCCCAGACGTCGCGCGACCCCCAGCACCGCCGGGTGCTCGATCGCCGACACGACCACGACATCGCGAACAGGATCACCACCAGCCCGGGCCAGCTGCGAGCCCAAGACCGCGATGTTGTCCCCCTCGGTGCCGCCGGAGGTGAAGACGACCTCCACCGGGGACGCCCCCAGGTCGGCCGCGATCGACTCCCGGGCCTCCTCGAGCAACGCGCGCCGACGGCGTCCAGCTGTGTGCAACGAACTCGGATTGCCCGGCAAGAACTGCACCGACGCCATCGCCTCGGCCACCTCGGGCAGCAGCGGCGAACTGGCCGCGTGGTCGAGGTAGACGCGCTCGAGCGACAAGGCGGGTCCGGCCACAGGCACCTCCAGGGCAGTCCAAACAACGCACGAGGCCCGGACCAACCGGCCCGGGCCTCACTTGCGCGCTCGGAGGG